>JAYVRB010000065.1:0-13097 GCA_043776675.1 bacterium | reverse complement strand
GGACGTAGTTAAAGAAACAAGTGCAGTTAAACGTATCATCGGCGTTCAACCACAGAGTCCTGCATTTCAAGACAAAACTAAACTAACAGAGATTATTGAACTATTTGCTGCAGCTTACGGTGAGAAGGTCGATCCAGTCGCCTTACTCAAAGATGTACAGCTTGAAGAGAAGGCTAATAGCTTTGCAGAGCAGTTATCTGGTGGCCAACGCCAGCGCCTGAGTATCGCGGCGGCACTTGTTCATAATCCTAAAGTTTTCTTTATGGACGAACCAACTACCGGACTTGACCCTCAAGCTAGGCGTAATCTCTGGGACTTGACCAGGGAAGTGCGCGACAGGGGAGTAACTGTTGTCATGACTACTCACTATATGGATGAAGCCGAAATCTTGTGTGACCGCGTAGCAATTATGGATCAGGGAAAGATTATCGCTATCGACACACCCAAGAACTTGATTAAACAGCTTCTAAACCGTGGATTTAGTAAACATGAAGAAGTTCAGCAAGCAAATCTAGAGGATGTATTTATAGACTTAACAGGTAAGGGGCTAAGGGACATGCAATGAAAAAAGCATTATTCACAGTCTATGTTTTCGCTCGGCTCAACACTAAGCGATTTTTCCGTGATCGCTTAGCAATATTCTTCGGCATATTATTTCCACTTATTTTCTTGTTTGTTTTCGGTAGTATATCTGGAGGTAGTGGTGGAACTAGTTTCCGAGTTGCAGTAGTCAATAACTCAGATAGCGCCTTTTCCAAAGAGTACGTCAAACAGCTTGAATCGAATAAAGTTTTTAAAGTTGATAAAACCATAACTTCTGAGTCTGCAGCCAAAGATAAGATGAGCAAATCCCAACTTGATGGCACTATTGTATTACCTGTTGGATTCGGTAAAATTAACGCCGAATCAGGTAACCCAACTGGTGAAGCTGAAGTTGTATATACTCAGAATAATCAGTCGGCTGGGATAACACTAACTTCAGTCCTAGATTCAAGCTTCAAGAGTATGAATTCTACGTTTTCTAAATCCCAAGACCTATTCACCGTTAAAGGCACTCAGCTCAACGAGAAGAGCCTTACCTCTTTTGATTACACTTTTGCTGGCCTACTTGGCTTCTCGATAGTCGGTCTTGGTATCTTTGGTCCAGTCAATGTATTCCCAGAGCTAAAGAAGCAGGGCATCCTGCGCCGCCTACACACCACTCCACTCAAGACATGGCAGTATTTCGTAGCTACGATGTTCTCGCAGGCTATAATCGGCTTAGTATCGCTGTCAGTGATGTTTGCCGTGGCATTCACAGTATTTGATCTAAATGTTGTAGGCAATTGGTTTGAAATCGCCGCATATTTAGTTATTAGTATAATTGTCATACTTGGTATCGGTCTAGCCATCGGAGGTTGGTCCAAGAATGAGCGTCAAGCCGCACCTCTGAGCAACATTGTAGTTTTCCCTATGCTCTTCCTTTCTGGAACCTTCTTCCCACGTTTTCTTATGCCAGAATGGCTACAGACGGTATCAAACTACTTGCCATTGACCCCTGTTATTGATGGTATTCGCATGATAGTCACTGAAGGCAAGCATCTGGTCAATCTAGGTCCAGAATTGGCACTGATCGGCATTTGGATTGTAGTTATCTACGCCATTGCATTTCGTCTTTTCCGTTGGGAGTAAACTTTGTCATCCGGAGTGCTAGCTAGGAATCTGTTGTTCTCAGATCACAAACAGATTCTTCGCTACGCTCAGAATGACAGGGACCACAATTTTTGATTCCTATAGAGCGTATTCAACACGACAAACCCTTGTAATATAAGCACAAGTGTGATATAGTAAGTGAATGACAAGCCGTAGAACACAAGTAGGTCCAGGCCAAGATGCATTATTTACAATGGAGCAGATTAATAATCCGAATGTATTAGTCCATGAAGTTATTCCAGAGCTTCCATCCGCTGAAGTTAAAATTGCCGCTAGGGCATATCATCTTGGTGCAGCGCTAAATGAACTGGGAACATTTAGAAAGTTAGTTGGTTTTCAGAAAGCTACCGAATCTGATTCATATTATAGAAAAGCAATAGCTGAAAGATATAAGTCTAATCTTGGGGATGTAATTGACGGAGCAGCCGATAAAATCGATACATCATATTTAAAGGCAAAGAATCACTTTGCAAATGCATCTGGACATTTTGCACTAATAAATTCTGGATTACTGTCAGAAGAAGATGCCAAAAAATTTACATCTCGTGAGTTTAACAAATTGGAATCCACTTTCTTTGGTGACAATAAGAAAACTAACGACCGAAGCAGATTTAAACGAAAATTAGACAAACAGCGTAGAATTAGTCGGTAATGACTAGGCCCTATAATTTAAGTAGGCCGTTTTTTGTATTGGCGCCACTTGACGATGTTACCGATACGGTTTTTCGTCAAATTATTGCTAGTTGTCAGGCACCAGACCTATTTTTCACTGAGTTCGTGAATGTCGACGGACTGATGAGCCCTGGAAGACCGAAATTATTAAAGAAATTACGCTTCACAGAGTTAGAAACACCGCTGATTGCTCAGCTCTGGGGGCTTAAGCCAGAGAATTTCGAAGCATTAGCTAAGCAAATCGCAGAAGGAAGTTTGGCCAAAGAACTCGGCTTGCCAGAAGGTGTTAATTTCGCTGGTATTGACCTGAATATGGGTTGCCCAGAGAAGACAGTAGTCAAGAACGGCGCCTGCTCGGCACTTATCAAGAATCCAGAACTGGCCATAGAGATTATCCAAGCAGTAAAAAGAGGCGCTGGTGATTTGCCGGTGAGCGTCAAGACGCGTATTGGTTTCAGTACAGTAGATTTGAGTTGGATTGAGACGTTGTTGAAGCAAGATTTGGACATGCTGACTATCCATGGCCGTACCCGCAAGGAAATGAGCAAAGTACCAGCTCACTGGGACATGATAGGGCAGTGTGTGGAGCTGAAGAACAAGATTAGCCCAAGAACTCTGATAGTTGGTAATGGTGACGTTGTGACACGCCAGCAAGGTATGGAATTGGCTGAAAAGTATCTTGTAGACGGGGTAATGATAGGTCGTGGAATCTTCACTGATCCATATGTTTTCGCCGAGACAAGTCCTTGGGGTGTGAAGTCAAAAGAGCAGAAGATTAAGTTATATCGCAAACATGTTCAGCTGTTTGCGGAGACTTGGAAGAATAAAGAGCGCCCGTTGCCAACACTTAACAAATTCTGCAAAATTTATATTAATGGATTTGACGGCGCCAAAGAACTCCGCGAAGAACTCATGGGATCGAGGACTATTGAAGACTTATTAAGTAGTCTTGATGATAGTCGTCTGAGCGATTAGCTTCAAAATCAAAGAAAGCTAACCAATCAAAACCCTCATCTTGGGTAGGCGGAGTCATCCATAATGCATTATGCATTCTGGTAATAGTCTCGGATTTCACAACTCTAGCTCGATATGCATCTCGCCTCAAGGAATCTTGAAGCGGAGTATTAAATATTATTCCCCCGATTGTTAAGGCGCCCATTTCTCGATACGTTTTAATTAATTTTTGCCGGCTTTCTGAGTATACGTTTGTGGCATCAAGTATGCACGAAGTACCATTTTTAATAAGTGATTCGATTCGTTGACATGATATATCCCAAGCTTCACGACTGATAGATTGGTTGGCTTCGTCTCCAACTAGCTCTTTACGTATTTCATCGATACAGATTCTTGGCCACTCTAGTTGTTCTGCAAACTTTTCGAGCGCTGTAGTTTTGCCTGCACCCGGAATTCCAATACCCATTACTACTGAAGGACTTGATGAGACTTCCATTTTACTGATTACATACTCTGACATGATAATAATCCCTTTGATTGATAATTGTACCAGCGAATTGTCTAAATGAATTCTTGGTGGGGGTGGATGGACTTGAACCATCGACCAATCAGTTATGAGCCGACTGCTCTAACCACTGAGCTACACCCCCTCCAAGAAATCATATTATTAATCAGTTATCCGTCGTCGCCTTCGGCTCCTTTGGGATAATCTTGTGGCGTGCTCGGAATAAATTCCTGCGCGCGTCCTCGATTATGAGCCGACTGCTCTAACCACTGAGCTACACCCCCCACGTCGTCTCGTACGTGTTTATCTCGTTTTGCCTAATCGGCAAAAGCTTCGATTTAACACTACGGTCCTCCTCTAAATTTTACAAACAGCTTCGCTTGGTTTGCAAAATTTGTTAAACACACGATAGCATCTAACAGATGAGAGTATAGCAGATTTACGAGGAAGTTATATACTATTAAAAGAATATTATGAAAATAAAAACCAAAGATATTAAGAAAAAAGTAGTTTACTACATCCAAAAGCTTAGCGATATGCGATTTGTTGGGCAGGTGGTCTTTTCAGTATTGGTTCTGATGATTACCTGGAGCGGTGTTAAGTCTATAGAAACCAATTACGGACTTCAGAAACAAATCTCTTCTCTCAAACAGCATAACGAAATCCAAAGACTTGAGAACACTAACCTAGCACTGCAAAATGAATATTTCAAAAGCAATCAATATCTAGAATTAGCTGCTCGTCAAGATTTTGGTTTAGGAGCTCCAGGAGACAAAGTTATTATCGTCTCCGAAGCTGTTGCTTTGTCTTATACGACAAAACTGCCTGATTCAGCAGCCTTATCGTCCCCGACTCCAAATCAGCCTATTTATGAGAAAAACTTTCAGTCATGGGTGAACTTCTTCCTTCATCGTCAGTCGAACAATTGACTTATCCACCTCTGTTTGATATAATTCAACGAGCTAAAATTTAGCGTTACGCGGGATGGAGCAGCGGCAGCTCGCGTGGCTCATAACCACGAGGTCGCAGGTTCGAGTCCTGCTCCCGCAACCAAAACTAGAACCCGACGAAAGTCGGGTTTTTGTTTTGGTTCTGAATTGATTCGAGCCAAAAAGGTTCGGCGGAGCGAGGATGCGCGCAGAAGCTTGCTTCGAGCACACCGGAGCGGAGAAGGACGAAGTCCGCTGTCCTGCTCCCGCAACCAAGAAAAATGACTCACCGTTTGGTGGGTCTTTTTTCTTTGCTCGACAAGACTAGAACCTGATAGTGAGCGGAGCGAGTGATGTCCTGCTCATCAAATGTTAACGATACCAAAAATACAACGAAGTTATCATTTAGGATATTGCGGCGAGAAGGAAGCAGTCGTAATATGTAATTGAGATCTAACAAAACAGAGACTATACATTGACAAATCAAAGAATTCGTGTATAATAATATCTGTTCTGTGATCAAATAAACATTAACAAAATAAAAAAGGAGTGGGCAATGACATCAACTGCAGAATTAACCTTTGAGTTCGAATCAACTTCGAACATGGGTCTACTCAAGATTGATCGTTTACTCAAGAAATTGTAAACGAAGATTTTGTTATAAGACGGTCCGTGCCAAAAAGCCGGACTGTTTTTAATTGTAAAAATCAATAACCTACTTCTATGATATGATTTATTTAATCTTAAATTAATCTGTTAACTGGAGAGATTGATGGCTAAAGCTGGAGAGCGCACTTATTTCAAAGCGATAGGCCAAGATGGCATCGAGAACTCGTTGTACAAGCCTTATTCCGATGGGGTGACTATAGGTGGTCTACTTCATGACATAGCAGCCGTTTATTCACTGTTTCCTGACCATCAAGCTAAACTCAAGGTTCTAGATTTGGGTTGCGGCACGGGCTGGACAAGTAGCTTCTATGCTCAATCAGGTCATCAAGTAACTGGTGTTGATATCTCGCCAGATGCAGTGGAAGCTGCCCAAAAGCATTTTGCTCATCTCAAGAACCTTAAATTCATCTGTTCTGATTACGACAATATGCCCTATGAAAATGAGTTTGATGTAGCAATCTTCTTTGACTCATTGCACCATTCTGAAGACGAACAAGATGGGCTTAAAGCTGCCTACAAAGCTCTAAAACCGGGAGGAAAGATTATCATCTGTGAGCCTGGGTTGGGACATTCCAAGACAGCTCAGTCGATCAACGCTGTAAAAACCTACGGTGTTAATGAACGAGACATGCCGCCAAAGTTATCCCGTAAAGCGCTGAAGCAGAGCAACTTCAAAAATTTAAAAACCTATGCCTATCCAGCAATGGTTCACAGGGCATTGTATAGCTCCGGCGCAGGCAAGACCAAAATCCTTAGAAGTAATGATTGGTTTCGGGCATTAACAGTAGCCATCTTTGCCACTATTGCCAAGCCGTGGCACGGCATAGTTACGGCGACTAAATGATTATGGATAATCAAAAAATTAAAACAGTATACATAGTGCGGCACGGGCAAACGCTGGCTAATATTGGGCGAGAATTTCAGGGAAGTGATTCAAAGCTTAGTGATGTTGGCAGGGCGCAAGCCAAAGTTGTAGCTGACAGAGCGGCTAAGCTAGACTTCAAGACAATCATTGCGAGTCCTTTTCCAAGAGCTCATGAAACGGCAGAAGCAATCAGCAAAGTAACAGGTATACCCATCACTAACTCGGAATTATTTATAGAACGTACGACACCTAAAGAATTAGACGGTAAATCTTGGGACGACGAAGAAGCCATAAAAATTTGGCGTAAATGGTCTGGACTTGAATATACAGCAGGGTTTAAGTCAGACAACGGTGAGAGCTTTGATGAGATTATCGACCGCGCCGATCAAGCTTTGAAATACCTTGAAGAATTACCCGAAACCTCAATCTTAGTTGTATCTCATGGTTATTTTATACGAACATTGGTGGCCAGGATCCTACTAGGTGAAGGTCTTACTGGAGATGCGCTGAAGAGAATAGTTAAGCTTACTTCAACTCAAAATACTGGGATTACAGTCATAAAGTTTAGCGAGGCTTTCGAAGAAGGTTTCTGTTGGAGACTTGTGACCTATAACGACCACGCCCACTATACGGACTAGTTGTCTGAGTATGGACCTAGAGCATCTTTCCAGTAGCCGCGTGCCGCAGCAACGCCATAATAAGTTGCGTAAACTAAGCTGATAGCTCCTGCTATATTAAAGACTGGGCTGAGTTCGGAGTAGTTCATTTCAGTGGCTGCGCTACTCATAACAAAGGAACCTATAGCTGTCCACTGCGCAAACATGCTATTTTTGCCAGCTGCCGAAGGATGAATTTCGGCGTCATTCTTACTAGCTATGTATGTGCTTAGAGTATTAGAAATATTTATCGCTGCGATTGTCCCTGTAGCCCATACGGGAAGTACACCGTCAGCTTGAAGTACTACCAGAGCCGCCAAAGTACCTAGCTTATCGGCTACTACATCTACCTTTTCACCAAGAGAGCTCTTCGTCCCAGTTTTATCAGCGATTGCGCCGTCAGCAAGGTCAGCCATGCGACCAAGGAAAATTTTAGAAACTCCTTCACCATAGTTTCTATTAGAAATATCAACTAGCCCGTCGATTACCAGAGCAAATCCAGCAACGCTTACTACATTGGCAGCGGTTAACCAGCCATGAGTATTGGCTGCAACTCTCTGGAATCGATTCCACTTTTCGGGATCAATCTTTTCCCAGTCAGGTAAATTAGCTGTATGTAAATTTCTCTTCATCTCACTAATATAGAATAAGCTTGCTGATATATCAAACAAATTAAAAAACTATAATATTTGATTAGTTTCTAGCTTTAAAATATCGGGGTGTGATCCCAATCACTCATCACAAATATCGTAAGTGTTAAGCTGTAAGGATAACCGGAGATTAATTATGAAGAATGTGTTAAATTTCAGAAATATCAAATGGATTCAAGTAATACTAGGTTTTGCTGTTGGGCTAATTTTTGTACTAGGCTTGAGAGCTGCTACTTATAAACTTCCTGAAGAAGTCCACTACCACGCGAACTATGCAGTTTATATAAATGGTCAAAGAGAAGAGTTTAAGATAGCAAACTATTACGAAGAAACATCTGCCCAAGGATGTTCATTAGAGACGGAAGACGTAATGACTCCGATGGCAAGAGTGCACATGCACGGCGACATCAATGATGTAGTACACGTCGAAGACAAGCTCGTTACATGGGGCAACTTATTCAGCGTACTTGGCTGGAATACAGGTAAAGATTATGTGGCTACTCGGGATGCGATTTATCAAGCCAGCGCTGATAATTCCGTAACCTATATCCTAAATGGCAAAAAACTAGACAATATTACTAACACAATTATTGGAGATCAAGACAAACTGCTGGTTAATTTTGGTTCGCAAACATCAGATGTTATCGCTGCCGAGTACGCGACCATTCAAAATAAAGCTTTGAAAGCCAACGAATCTAAAGACCCAGCTTCTTGCGGAGGTCATCCGAAAGCTCCAACTATTCGTGAGCGTATGAACCAGATGTTCTAGAATAAAAATGCCCCAACCTGAGCTGAGACATTTATCTTGGTAGCGACGAGAGGACTAGCGGACTTTGTCCTTCTCCACTGCGGCGTGCATTACTACGCTCTTTCTTACGATGCTCTATAAACGAGCTAACTCGTTTATCTGCGCTTCTCATGCACCGGAATAAATTCCTGCGCGCGTCCTCGCTCCACGACCCTCTGACCTAAGCAGCTTCGCTGCTGGTCCGAGTTTAATTCCCCAGACGTTGACCAAGAAAAAAGCCCCACTGACGTGAGACTTTTATCTTGGTAGCGACGAGAGGACTTGAACCTCTGACCCCAGGCTTATGAGTCCTGTGCTCTAACCAACTGAGCTACGTCGCCGTCGTCGGAACCTACGTCCTTGTCTCGTTTTGCCTGAGCGGCAAAAGCTCCGAACTAGGACTATATTCCTCCTCTCAAAATTCTGAACAGCTATAGCTTGGTTCAGAATTTTGGTAAAGGCATTTAAATGCCAAGTACAGGGGTTAATATAGCATGAATTACATCTGTTGACCATAGAAAATAATTTATCATTTTCCAATTACCATTTAACAAATTATTTAACAATTAGAAATTAGTAACTAGTAATTAGGGCAATATTCGAAATTCGATAATTAGTCCCTTTGTCATCCAGAGCGTAGCGAAGGATCTGTTATGGATTATTTATCATTTCACAGTTCACATTTAACAAATTATTTTCTATTTAGCATTTACTAATTGCTAGTTTCTAGTTCCTACTTTATAAACTTTCAACTTTATAGCTTTGTACTAGTTCCTAGTTCCTAATTCCTATTTTCTAAATGCTAAGATAGTAGTATGGATATTCGACTGGAGTCAGGCAGTTATGTCGTTGCAGTCAGTGGTGGGGTAGATTCCTCAGCGCTGCTGCATCATTTGTACCAACAGAATTGGCGTGCTTCTTCAGATAGCAAGACAGCAACCAAACTTCTAGTTGCGCATTTTGACCATGGCATAAGAGAAGATTCTGTAAATGATCGGTTGTTTGTGCAGGCTTTGGCTAAAGCTTATGGCCTTCCTTTTGTGTACGCCGAAGGTAAATTGGGACCAGAAACTAGTGAGGCGAAAGCACGCAAAGCTAGATATGAATTTCTGCGAAATGTGCAGAAGGCTAGTGGGGCTAGAGCGATTATTACAGCTCATCACCAAGATGACCAAATGGAAACAGCGATTATCAATATGATTCGTGGAACGGGGCGCAAGGGATTGACTTCCATGTCATCGAGCTCAGATTTACATAGACCGGCTCTTCATATAAGCAAACAAGAATTAATAGACTATGCAAAGAGGCAGGGCTTGAAATGGCGTGAGGATAGCACGAATGTTGATACTAAATATCTACGTAACCATATTCGGCATAATGTTTTGCCAAGATTTGACAATGAATCTAAAGAAAAGTTAAGAAAAATTATCTCTGAACTTCAGACTCAAAATCACGTCCTTGACCACGCACTTATAAACGCACTTCACCAACAATCAGAAACTGGGAAGATTGATAAGCGATGGTTTAATCATTTGCCACATATCGTTGCAAAGGAAGTTATGGCCACTTGGCTGAGATCCCATGGTTGGCGCCAGATAGATAAGCGAAAACTTGAAAAGCTTGTGATTGCAGCCAAAGTTGCCAAACCCGGCAAGCTATTTCCGGTCTTAAAAGGGCACAGTATGAGAGTTGGGTATAAGTACTTGGCACTCGTTGGATAGGAGCGCTAGTCAAAAATATATTGTCACGCTATAATATTATCTTATGGACAAAAAACCTCTACGCTCATCTCGCAAACCAGCTAAGCCAAGTAACCGCGGACTCAAAAACTTCGGCTTTATTTCACTGATAATACTATTTGGTTTAATAATTTTTTCATCTTCTAATCAGAGCGCCAATCTTAAGCAGATATCATCAAGCCAAGCGATTGCTGATTCAAACAACGGCAAATACTCATCAATCGTAGTTAGTGGAAATCAACTTGATATCACTACTAAAGATTCTAAAGTCGCATCGCTCAAGACTTATGTAGATGGAAACTCTAGTCTAAAGGACCAGGGCTTTGATACTAAAAAGGTAGCTGTTACTTACAAGCCTACGACATCTGGCAGTTCAGCATGGATTAATCTAGCTTCATCAATTATTCCTGTAATTCTGATCGCTGGACTATTATATTTTATGCTTAAAAGTGCGCAAGGTCAGGGCAACCAGGCGCTAAGTTTTGGTAAGAGTAAAGCCAAGCTATATGGTACCGAGAAGGACAAATCTACCTTCAAAGATATTGCAGGTGCAGAAGAAGCTAAGCAAGACTTAGAAGAAGTCGTTGAGTTCCTTAAGTTCCCTAAGAAATACGCCAGTCTGGGCGCGCGCATACCTAAGGGCGTACTACTTATAGGTCCTCCAGGTACTGGTAAAACTATGTTAGCCCGAGCAGTAGCCGGTGAAGCCAATGTCCCATTCTTTAGTATTTCTGGATCTGAATTCGTTGAAATGTTCGTCGGCGTAGGCGCATCACGCGTTCGAGACCTATTCGCCAAAGCTAAGAAAAATGCACCATGTATCATATTTGTAGACGAAATTGATGCCGTAGGTCGCCGACGTGGTTCTGGTATGGGCGGTGGACACGATGAGCGAGAGCAGACGCTTAATCAAATATTGGTTGAGATGGACGGTTTCGAGCAGGGTGAGAACGTCATAGTACTAGCTGCTACGAACCGTGCAGATGTGCTCGATCCTGCACTACTTCGCCCAGGTCGATTTGACCGCCGAGTTAATATCGGACTACCTGACCGCAAAGACCGTGAAGCTATACTAAAGGTTCACTTCGCTAAGAAACCTTTGGACAAAGCCGTAGATATCGATGCTCTGGCCGCAAAAGCAGCAGGAAGCTCTGGAGCTGATCTTGCTAATATCGCCAATGAGTCAGCCATTATCGCAGCTCGAAATAGTCACAATCAAATTACCCAAAAAGACGTCACTGATGCGTTCGAACGCGTAGCTATTGGTCCTGAGCGAAGGAGCAAAGTCATGACTGAAAACGACAAAAAGACTACTGCTTACCATGAAGCTGGACATGCCCTAGTCGGACATGTACTTCCTGACAGCGATCCAGTACACAAAGTCACAATCATCCCACGCGGTGATACTGGCGGTGTAACATGGTTTATTCCCCCTGAAGACCGTGTGTATGTTTCGCTGATTCAGTTCAAAGATATCTTGGCCCGTGGACTTGGAGGTCGCATAGCCGAGGAAGTTGTACTCGGACGCGATAGGATCACTACAGGAGCTGGTAGCGACTTACAACATGCAGCAGAGTTAGCCCGCGATATGGTTGTGAACCAAGGTATGGGTAAGAAACTCCGCGATCAAGTTTTCCATGTTGATAGCGGGATGATGATAGACCGACTTGTACATGAGCGTGATTATTCAGACGAGACAGCTAAAGTTATAGACGATGAAGTAGAAGCATTGATTACCGAGGCAGCTAATCGTGCAAGGTTTGTTATAAAGGCTAACCTAGATAAACTCGAAGAACTCAAGGATCGTTTAATTGAAAAAGAAACTGTAGATGCCGAAGAAGTCGATAAAGTTCTGAAGGGCGCCAAAATGCCCAAAGACGCCGCTCTGTACTAATTAGAAATTCACATTTTCCAGTTGTCATTTATCAAATTATTTAGTAACTAGAAATTAGTAACTAGCAATTAGGGCAATATTCGAACTTCGATAATTAATCCCATTGTCATCCAGAATGATCCGCTGTACAGCGGAGAAGGATCTGTTTAGCAAACAATAGATTATTCACATGCGTTCAGAATGACAATTTAGCATCTTGACTTCTTGCTTAAGCTTAAGTAAAAAAGATACAATAACAATAAGGCTAACTGTACTTGTGAGGGACTGTTGAATAAAAAGTTAAACTTAAAATATGTCATTGGCGGGTTGAAACTTAAGGGGCTAAGACTTGACCTTAATTTAGTAGTGCGTCAAAACAAGCTAAGTTCGTTTCTGACAAGCAAGCTACATAAGCTAACCAACTCACTAACCGTGCTTATACATCAGCTTACACCCTACTATAACCATGTCTACCGCTGGCTAGACCCTCGTAACTACCATGGCCGCAAGAAGACACTGCACTCCATTGGTCTCATTGCTGGTGTAACTGTCATTATCCTGTCAATCCTAACCCCAATAGCTAACATCTACCTAGACAGTATCCACTACAGGCTGTCTGAGCCAACCACTAAGCTAATAGGCCCAGTAAGTCCTAACCTAGTAAAGCAAATAACCTATGACTCTCAGAAAAACGCCTATGTATTCAACGCAGCAGCTATGGCTACTGATCCTAATTCCGTAGGTCAAGCCTTGATGCAAGCCAAGTTAGGCGGTGCTGATGCTAAGTCGAAGAGCCTCTACTCAGTAATCATGCCAGTTGATCCCTCCCAAGGCGTAACTTACTACGACGTAAATACAGGTCTATCTTTCAAACTCACTTCAGACTCCAAACAACAGTCGGGCAAGAAGAGAGATGGTAGAATAGTCTACCCAAGAGATAACGGCATACAGACTATCTACAGCGTTAAGAACAATGGTCTCAAAGAAGACATGGTCATACCAAAGTATGTGTCTAACAACATGAGCTTTAGTTACAAGCTAGATCTACCCAAGACTCTAGAAGCTAGACTAATGACTGACGGCAGTGGTGCTCTAGGTATCTACTC
>JAYVRB010000064.1:0-3338 GCA_043776675.1 bacterium | reverse complement strand
TCGATTTCTCTCCTTTCTCTAACCTCTTCACGATTTCATATTCTTCAAAGATAGAAGAGTCTAGTGCCCTAGCCGTCAATGCACTTTCCTTGCACCATTCAAGGCTTCCCGCAGCGACTATTACGGTCTGACCAGGGTCTATTTGTGTTCTTAGTAAGTAGTGTGTGTTGTTCATACCTCCTCCATTTTTAATGCTTCTCCAATTGCTTTAAGCACATTACCGATAGAACTGTAGCCAACTTCGTTACCGCAAGCCTCGCACCAAAAAAGTATCTTGTCTCTGTCTGGGTAAAGACTTCCTATTAGAAGACCTGGGCACATCTCAGCGTGAGTAATCTCTGTTCTAATTGTCTGTATTGTTTTCATTTCTCTATTCCTTTTAATCTAACGATAAAATTGTTTTGCCACTTGCGCGAATGGATGCCGCAAAGCTGTGTCAAGATCTTGTCATTAGGTAGCAAAATTAAATATTTAGCTTTCTTGGTGCATTTCCTGCAAGTCATCTCTTCCCCTCCATACAATCGTAGTAATAAGCGTTAGCCTTGTCCACTTGGTTGCTGGTTTGGATTATGGCGGTGCGCTTACCGACACAATCATTTCGTTTACTAATAGCATCAAAGTGAAAAGTACCAAACATAAAAGCTACCACGGCAGAGAAAGCAAACAGGTATCCTAAAATTTCTTCCATTTACATCATCTCCTTTAGCTTGGCAAGCTCGTATTCATACTCAGTTTCTATGAACTTGTTGGTGGGAAAATCAAAATACTCCGGTCTACTTTTAGCGTAAGATACATCATGCCGTAGTATCAAAACCCTCTCCAACTGCTCCAGCCGTTGTTGCTTGGTGTGCATTGGCGGGGTAGAGAGCAGCACTGTTGTACCGCCCATGGCTTTACTTAGTTCTTCCACGTCTACGTCTCCGTACGAGACAAGCTGCTTATCCTGCAACTCATTCACCGCTGAGATTACTTCGTTGAGCTTGTCAACTGTCGTATAACTATTTGGTTCGCTCTTGCTACCGAAACTGGTATCGTAACCATGCTCTAATTCTTCAATCTTCTTCATTTTGATTCCTCCTTATGACTCTGTTCGTACAGCCAGAGAAACATCTTCAGCAGTTCTGCTCGAGTAACCGTAAGTCCTAATTCCCCATCTCCACCGGGTATCTTCATAGCCCAGCCCTCAGGCTCAGCATAATGGAGCCCTAATTCCCCCTCTGGTATCTTAGGTGCAGCCTCGTACTCTTCTATTCTTTCCATCTCAATTCCACCTTGTTTAAATCATTGCCGCCAATAAGAGTAACCATAAATACGTTTTAATCGACCACTCTCTTTTTAACCCGAAGAATTTAGTTAGCAGCGGATGTAACAGTAAGGGCATAACTAGCCATGTCATTACTTCGGGTACTATATCTATTGTTTGTATTGTCATATTCTCCTTTATTAATCGCCCCGCTGCTGGCAGGTGGGGCGAGCCTAGAGCGTTGAATTAGAGCCCAGTACGGTTCACTCCATAACCTTGCTCCAGCAACTTTCTAGCAGCCAGATATCTTTATAGCGATCCCACATCAGGAGCGTGCGGTCTGCAAACTCACTGCGCGCTTGGTTAAAGCAAAATCTAATTTGCGTTAAGATAGCCGGGTTATTAGTCAGTCTATATATTCCCATTAGGGCATCAAGACTACCTCTGGTTGCGTGCATGATATGCATATTGATTCGCTCGATCTGCTCACCAAGCCTAGGGTCAGTTTCCCTAGAGACTCTTATCGCTTGTGCAAACTCGGATTGCAATTCGGTAAGTTCATCATAGGGTTGAAGTTGATTCATAATTAGCTCCTGATAGTAGTCTGATCACTAGTGCGGACAAACTCACGCCCTGTCTAAAAGCTGCAATTCGTAGATTCTCTTTAAGCTTACGGGGTACGCTTCTGATGAATAGTGTTTCTTCTGGTTTTTTCTTTTTCATGCTATCAATATACCACGATATCAAGCTATCAGAGATAAAATCTTTTTAATCTTGCTTCATTCTGAGTTCAATCCGATAGGCTATCCAATTGGCACACCGAAGCATCTCTAGATGCTCAGGGCTCTGATAGAAGCCGAAATCCTCAATACGAGCCGCAACCTGATGGATGATATCAGAATGCTCATTATGCAACTTAACCAACTCTTGGCGAGAGATTGGGTCTAGAAGCTTAGATCTGGGTTTAGATTTTCGTTTGTATTTTCCTGTTCGCATAAGAAATATGGATTGTATGGGATTTTTAATCCTCTCTGGCTTTGCTGTCCAGGGCAGTGGAATGGTATATTTTCGGCAGTACCTTCAAGTCTTTTCAAGATTGAATTCCACCTGTGATCATAATTAGTTTTATCCATCAGCCTAGCCAGCATTTGGTTTTTATTCCCGATACAAACATGAAACTCTTGATCCCCTTCGGCATCACGCTTGAGTGCTATTCCATATAGTCCGAGGGTCTTAGCGATATCCTTCCTCCGATCCGTAGCCTCAAGAGTGGCGATACCCCAAAGTGCTTTCTCTTCCTGTATTGCTCCAAAGACTGTAGATGTAGTTCGGTATCCTCTTGAGGATTCAATCTGCACCACTAGCTGATTGATATATTTGAGAAGCTCAAGCTCGGTTACTTCTTCAGTCTTGCGTGTTGAAACCTTATCCCAAATTGCTGCATCCAAGGCAGTCTCTATTATGTACTTATCTTCCATCGTTATTTCTCCAAATACAAAAGCAGTAAAAGCAGCAAGCACCCAGCCAAAAGTATCCCCGGTTCTGCCATCGGCTTGAGCTTCTATTATCTTTTTGAAAATTATAAAATTCTTTTTGATTATTGGCAAGAGTGATGCACAATGTGAAATCCAAGCATCAGAGATATGATTATCGTCCCATTCGCTGAGTATCCCACCAGTAGTACCATTGCCAAAAGCTTCTGAGAAGGTAAGGGGATTCTCAAAATATTTAGCCATACATCGAGGTGGGTTACTTCTATCTACGTTAATCAAATTGTGCAAGAGTTCTATCTCTAGTTCTCGGTTCAAGTTCGCTTCTTCAGATTTAGGTTTATTAATGCCAGCTTCAGCGATCATAAACTTGGGGATGAAGACCTGAGCTTCACCAGATGCAGTGCCTCTAATAATTTTGGCATCAGATTCGGAGCATGATGCACGCTTTAAACCATCAATCTTGATCCTTTCGTTAGATTGAAACTTACCCTTAGCTTCAGACTCATCAAAGATTACAGGTCTAGCATCGGATTTAAGTCTTTGCCTAATTGAAGCTTCCGTCGGCGAGTCAGTTATATCCTCAACACCGGGGCCGAATAAAG
>JAYVRB010000063.1:0-13190 GCA_043776675.1 bacterium | reverse complement strand
TTCACAGAAGCTGTTGGCGGTGCCAATGTCCAAGTGCAAGGTATAGTATCAACTATTTCGGCTACTGGGTTCACGTTCAAAGAATATGGCTTAGATCTGGGCGGTTCCCCACACATTGCTGGCAATATCAGTGCTTATTACTACTGGATTATTGAGTAGGTTATAGTCAGATAGTTTAATCGTCTTTTGTTAGGGAGATCCTTCACTTTGCTCTACCTTGACCGTGGAAGTAGTATTTAAGTACAAGCTTATTGACAGTTAAACAATAGCGTGATATCATAAGCTTATTCGAGAGTTAGAGAGGGTTCCTTTGCACAAGCATGGGGACCTTTTTGTATCTCGAGGGACAATTAATAAGGAGATTATCATTATGGCTGGAACTAAAGCCGGTGGCCAAGCTGCTGCTAACACTAACAAAACTAAGTATGGTGCAGATTTCTACGCCAAGATCGGTGCTAAGGGCGGTAAGCTCGGACGTACTGGTGGCTTCTTCGCTGATCGCGAACTAGCTCGCATCGCAGGTGCTAAGGGCGGTCGTATTTCACGCCGCACTAAGAAGTCTGTCTAAGACTTAATAATAAGGTTTAGAGCCTTATGTGCTGAAAATCCCCACTTCGGTGGGGATTTTTGGTTGTGTGCATTTAACAGATCCTTCGCTACCGCTCTGGATGACAAGGGAATATTAAGCGAATTTCGAATATTGCACTATATGCTAGTTTCTAGTTACTAATTCCTATTTCCTAATTGTAAATAATTTGATAAATGACAAATAGAAAATGATAAGTACTCCCTCAACAGATCCTTCGCTTCGTTCTGGACGACAATGACTATAATGTTTTACGGAGTGTGAAAACTGGGGTAGCACTGACAACATTCTTGGTAGTTCGGTAGGCGCGACAAAAGCGACTGGAGCTAACTTGCCAGAGAGTGTGACAGTTAAAACATCGATAATTCACTCGGTCGTCTTGCTGTAAGCACTTAGTATGGCAAGTCGGACAGATACTTCTCTTATATAGCCAGTCGCGGTAGGTGTCAAGACAATCCTGAATATGATTTTCGTCGAGTTTGACATCCAAGGTCTCGGCTAACTCACGGGCCTTTTCCCAAGCTGCAACCTCTAGGCGCAGCAATTCAACATCGGCGGTATAAGACGTGTGACCTAACAGGGCGTGACCAGTCTCGTGTAGTAGCGACCATATAGCTTCTGTATCATCAGCCGCCGCGCTATAGCAGATCTCAGACGTTTCTGGCGACCAATAGAACTGTTTGCTGGCTTTGAACTTTAGCTCCGGGTAAAGGGCATTTAAGCGTTTAATTATAGTTTGCATGGTTGAATACCTGTTTTACTAGATCATAACAACCGTATATCACAGCTTCTTCCGGTCGCTTTGCCTTGATAATCTTAGGAATCATAACATAAGGTGTGGCATATTTATTAAGTTCAGCATTTAGGGGAGAAGCATAGTTATCAAAATAGGTTCCAATACTTCCACCTATTATGACTAAGTCTGGACCAATCGTAGTAAGCAGTTCGAAAATGCCGACAGATAGATTTCGGGCAATATAACTCCATGATTTTTCATCTGAGGCGTCAATTTCACTGGCTTTCTTGCCGAAGTGTTCATAGATTGCATGACCCGATGCGAAGGATTCCCAGGGAGTTAACTCACCCTTAAAGGGTAGTATCATATGGCCACCTTCACTACTGAGCATAGCTGGGTCGAGCCTTTGTTTCTGAATGACAGCTGTTCCGATACCAGTACTGACAGTAATGTACAGGACAGTATCGGCATCACGGTTGAGCATTGATTCAGACAGGCCAGCCAACTTAGCATCATTTTCTATAATTACTGGACAACTCAGGATCTTTTCGCAATCAGCCTGGATAGGTTCTTTGTGCCAAGGTAGATTGCCTAGCACTAGTACCTCTCCTTTTTCTCTGTTAAGTCGTCCTGGAACTGCCACTCCAGCCGCACGATAATCTTGGTGCTCAAATGTAGCTACACTATCCTTTAGTTGCGAGAGAAATTCATCATACTTTTGAGGTGTAGGGAAGGTAATCTTTTCGACGATTACACCAGAGGGATTCAGCACTGCTACCAGTGTTTTTGTGCCGCCGATATCTACCCCAATATACATAGGCCTAGTTTACCAGCTATATGGCACTGATGTCATCCCGAACATATGCGAGTCGTCAGTTCAGGGATTATTTATCAATTCACATTTGTCATTTATCAAATTATTTCCCATTTACTACTTCCTACTTCCTACTTCCTAATTGCTAATTCCTAATTGCTAATTCCTATTTCCTAGTTCCTGCCTTATAACTTTCTACTTTATGAACTTTCCACTTTCCAACCCCTGTCTCAGCATCCTCTTTACTTACAGAGTGACATCAGATACAATATGATTAATCTTGCAGTAATTTAACGAGGGGTGCTTACGGGTCACCCTCCACAGCTTCCTGCTAGAAAATACACTTATAAGGAGGCATGTCACACATGTCAAATGTACTAACAATGGACGAGCTGCTAGCTAGCAGCGAACTAGGAGGCCTCAACACCGGAGACGTGGTTGAAGCTCTAATAACAGAGGTAAGAAAGAACGAAATCTGGGTTGATCTTGGAGGCCGCGGAGTTGGCGTAGTAATGCGCCGCGAAGTTGGTGGTGGTCAAGCTCTAGAGTTAGGACAGACAATCACCGTCAGTGTGATTGATCCAGAAATGCCAGAAGGACACTCCCTTTTGAGCATGAAGCGCGCAGTCAAAGACAAGGGCTGGGATGAATTACAGCGCGTCCTCGATGCTAACGAAATCATCGAAATCACAGCTTACGACGCTAACCGTGGTGGACTATTAGTCGAGCTAGAAGGCATTCGTGGCTTCTTACCAGTTTCTCAACTGGCGGCTGGGCACTATCCACGCGTATCAGGGGCAGATAAGGACGAAATATTGCAGAAGCTTAATGCTTTGACCAATCGACCACTCCGTGTTCGCATCCTAGACGTCAGCCGCAAGGATAATAAGCTTATCTTCTCAGAAAAGGAAGCTGTTAAAGACGATATGCAAGCTCGTTTCTCAGAACTCAAAGTCGGAGATTCTGTCGAAGGTGTCGTCACTGGTGTCATCGACTTCGGTGCATTCATCAATGTTGATGGTATCGAAGGTTTGATACATATTTCTGAGATTTCATGGGAACGCGTCGACAATCCACGTAATTACGTCAAGGTTGGCGACACCGTTAAGGCCAAGATTATCGCTATCGACCGCGACCGCTTGTCACTAAGCCTCAAACAAATGAGTGAAGACCCATGGCTCGAGCAAGTTAAGGCGTTCAAAGCCGGCGATTTCGTCGAAGGCAAAGTTACTCGCATCACTCCATTTGGAGCTTTCGTACAACTTAGCTCTAGCGTAGAAGCTCTAGTCCACGTTTCAGAAATGAGCGATGACGAGACAGCTGATCCAGAGAAGTTATTCCAATTGAACGAGAAGAAGCAATTCAAGGTTCTAGACATAGATACCGACAATCGTAAGATTGCTCTATCGCTCAAGGACGCAAAGTCATCTAGCAAACCAGCCAAGAAAGCAAAAGACGAAGAAGTTGTAGAAGTAGAAGCCCCTGTCAAAGCCAAGAAGGCTGCTTCGAAGACCAAAAAATAGTATGTAATTTAAGATAACCGGCAACGCCAGAAAGGAGTCGACATGGCAGAAGATCTAATCCCAGTTCAAAAAACCGTAATTGAAATCGAAGATATGATCACTGTCGGCACCTTGGCAGAACGGTTATCTATCCCAGTCTCTAGACTAATCGGCGAGTTGATGAAGAACGGCGTAATGGCGACTCTCAATGAGCGTATCGACTTCGACACAGCTCAGATTATCGTTGAAGAATTAAAGCTAGAGGTAGAGCTATCCAAGAAAGTGGCAGACGAACAGTCTGCACCAACACACGTTAAGCCTGTAGCTAGCGCCAATGCCAAGCCACGTCCTCCAGTCGTGGCAGTCATGGGTCACGTTGACCACGGCAAAACATCGCTACTTGATGCGATTCGTGGGTCTGAAGTCGCTAAGGGTGAAGCCGGTGGCATCACTCAGCACATCTCGGCCTACCAGGTTGATAACAAGGGTCGAATGATTACTTTCCTAGATACTCCAGGTCACGAAGCCTTTGCGGCTATCCGTGAACACGGTGCGCTGCTTACCGACATCGTGATAGTTGTGGTTGCAGCTGATGACGGTATCAAACCTCAGACTATTGAGGCGATTCGTTTTGCCCGCAAAGCCGGTGTTAAGATTATCATCGCAGCTAACAAAATGGACAAAGAAGGCGCTGATCTCAACCATGTCAAACAACAGCTCTCAGAGCAAGATTTGCTCATAGAAGAGTGGGGCGGCGACACCATCCTATTGCCAGTTTCGGCTAAGACCAAAGCCGGCATTCCAGAACTCTTGGACATGATCCTGTTAGTTACTGATGTTGAAGAGCTTAAAGCTGATGTTGATGGCGAAGCCAAGGGGTTAATCATAGAAGCGCACGTTGAAGTTGGACGTGGTCCGGTGGCTCACGCACTAGTCGAGACAGGCACTATCAAAACTGGCGATTTCATTGTCGCCGGAGGCAGTTACGCCAAGATTCGTAACTTAGAGAGTACAGACGGCAAGCCTATCAAATCCGCAACACCTTCTATGCCGGTTGTGATTACCGGTTTCAAAACTTTGCCAGAGTTCGGTGACGACTTCATAGTCGTACCAAATGAGAAAATCGCTCGGGCTCAAGCCGCTGAGATTGCCAGCACCAAACAGGCAAGTGGTGGACATCTCGAAATTGGCAGCAGCGAACTAATCCGTATGATCAATCGTGGCAATGTAATGCAAGAACTAAATATTATTATCAAAGCCGATGTCCAAGGCTCATTGACCTCTGTAATTGACAGTCTTAAAGCCCTAGATAACGACGAAGTCTCAGTCCGCATAGTCGGCTCTGGAGTCGGTACTATCGGCGAGAACGACCTGCACCTTGCTCACACCAGTAATGCCATCGTATTTGGTTTCAATGTTGGCCTAAGTGTTAGTAGCCGACAGCAAGCCGCCCGTGACAAAGTCAGTGTTCGCATGTACAAAGTCATCTATGAATTAATTGATGATGTAATAGTCGAACTAACATCACTACTACGTCCAGAAATTGTCGAAACATCCCTTGGTCGCTTAGTCGTGAAGGGCATTTTCAACACCACTAAGAGCGTCGTAATCTGTGGCGGGGAAGTTACCAAAGGCAAGCTTACTGCTCCAGCGTTGGCGAGGATTCTGCGTGGCAATGACGAACTTGGCGAAGTCGAAGTCACTGGACTCAAACGCGGCCCGAATGAAACCAAAGAAGTCTTTGAAGGCGAAATGTGTGGTCTTAGCTTCAGCACCAAGAAGCGGATTGACCTAGTAGAAGGCGACCACATCGAATTATTTACCCGTCAAGCTGTCACCCGCACCCTATAAAAAGCCGCCGGGAACTAGGAAGTAGCGAATAATAAAGTTGAAGGTTATAAAGTAGAAAGTTATAAAGTAGGAACTAGGAAGTAGCGAATAATAAAGTTGAAGGGAATAAAGTAAAAAGTTCATAAAGTAGAAAGTTATAAAGTAGGAAATAGATAGTGAGAGGCGCTCTTGCCTGTCATCCCAATCTTCCCTTATGTCATGCAGAACGAAGTGAAGCATCTGTTTGCGATTTGAGAACAACAGATCCTTCGCTCACGCTCTGGATGACAATAATGGTACACTGGATGACAGCATCAGGACCTGTGTTACAATCAGGATATTAAGGATTAACAAATGATCAAAATTGATACAGCATTATTGCAAGAAATTGGCCTGGGTAATCTGCCAGCTCCAGATAAAGACGGTCTACTTAAGCACATCTACGAAACTCTCGAGATGCGTGTCGGTATGCGTTTGGCTGATCAAATGACAGATCAACAGCTAGATGAATTTGAAAGATATTTTGAAGCTAAAGACGACGCTGGTGCTTTCAAATGGCTAGAAGGAAACTTCCCGAACTATAAAGATATCGTTCAGCAAGAATTTGATAAGTTAAAAGTTGAAGTCGCCGAGACAGCACCGCAAATCTTAGCCACAGCACAGGCTGAGCCAACTCAACTCTCACCTCTAGCTGCTACACAACCGATTCAAGAGCAAGTGGTACAGATTCAACAGCCACAACCCGTGCCCCAACCACAATATCAAGCTCCACCAGTAGGCCCAGCTGGCCCTTACGTACCGCCCCAAACTCAGCAACCTTAGTATCCTACTCAGCAACCACCTGCCGGCCCCGCTGTTCAGCAATAAGTCTACACCCAATCTTCATCTGTAATCCCGAACACCCCTCTGTCATGCAGAATCTACTACAAGTTATAAAGTTGAAAGTTATAAAGTAGGAACTAGGAACTAGGAACTAGGAACTAGGAAATAGTAATTAGTAATTAGTAAATGGTAAATGTGAACTGTAAAATGATAAATAATCGATAAGCACCTGCTTGCGATATATACAAAACATAGATTGCTCTGTATCATATAGGCAAACACTACCATTATGGAAAACCAAAACGTCCTAAACTTACCACCAAATCCTGAAGACAACAAAGCTGCTCTTATAACTAGGCAAGTCGAGGATGAGCAGGGCTTTGGCCGCTCCCTATACGAGATTAGCCCTAATCTATCAGTAATGTTTCGTGGACGAGAAGAGCTACCTACTGTCAGTACAGATGCAATTGGTGGTGAATTCAAGATGACAGTACTTACTAAGGACGAACGACCTAGAGTTGTAGCAGATTTAGAATACGACACATACATCCAAGATACAGTCGAGAGCGACAATGAACTACTAGTGGTTAATGCCACACCGGTCGGACTGCTAGACTTAGCAGCAAGGCTGAGAGGTGAAACTGAGCCAAGCCCAGACACTACCTTAATGCGTAATAACTTCCTTACCGGACATGTAGGCGAGAAAGAGAATGCTTTACTTGACATGATATCAGCCGCTTGTTTCACAGACGAAAGTTCCACAGACGAAAAAATTACAAGAGGCGAAGACCTTAGCGATAACCTTATGAGTGTCGTTTTGGCTCTAAACGGGGATAAGAATATTCAGGCTGAGCTCAATGAAAAAGCTAAAATCCTTGCAGAGAATGAAGATGGATTAGTTATTAAAGAGCTTGGCGAAGATGTCTTGAGAATAGTCTTTGAACACCAGCCTGTGGACCCAGATGTCATAGAGATGACCAAAGGCTTAGTGCTAGTCAGAGCTACAGATAACGCTCCTGATATCTCAGATGATGGAACCGTTTCAGTCAAGCCAGCCGCACATTACACTAGAGACATTAAGGGTTCCAAAGCGCAATGGTTTGCCCCAAGATTTACCACACACTTTGCACTTAATCATTACGTTGCAAGTCATCTCATGGGTAATTTTGAAATCAGGAAATATGTAATAGTTTCCCCCTTAGATAAAACACTGGAAGCCGGCCAAAAGCCAGCAACGTTGTTTGGGGCAGACACCTACTATACAACTGGACCAGGCGAAACTCTGACTCTGCCCGGAGCTGTAGTTATTGAGTCAGCAGGCAATCAGGCAGAACTTTTCAAGCAAGACGGCCCAAGGCGGCTATATAAGTCAGAAGGATTTAATGATTCAGACATTGATGCGTTGATTGGTGAATGTGTAAATGGTCAAACAAACAGGTTATTCTTGACAGATTCTGAGTCTTTGTCAGAAGAAGTTCGATTAAGAATTATTGATAACAGATTGAACGATCGTGCAATTAAGGCTGGTAGTTCCGTCGGCTTATGTAGTCGAAGCGGCACGTTTGTTAAATTAGACGAAACTGGAAACCGAGTAGAAGTAACAGTACCTACAGCGGGTGAACTCAAGAAGCATGGATTTAAAGATACGATTTTGAAATTGGCGGAGTCAAACTCAAAGTCACTGGACATATTACTCTCAGCAGTTTTGAGTGATATTTCAGTCGAATTAGCGATTACAGATCAAGGAGGGGAAGTTGTAATACCTGATGGCCATGAGCTTATTAGTAGCGGTCCGAACTTCAATAATCGCGTAGATAAGATTGCTGAGGCTATGCATGCTCAAAGTGGACAACATTCAGGGTTACATGAATCGTTCATTGAAAATCGTGCAATCGAGATGCTTCACCGTCGCAAATCACATCGTGATGAAAGGTATGATTGGGAAGAACGTGACGATGAAGAGCTTAACTTAAGCATACAAAATTCTTCACAAAAAATTCGTAGGGCTATGATTGAAGCAGGGCTACTAACAGTTAAAGGCGGCTGGACTAAGAGGCAGAATGAGATCAGCGAAGGAGTATTCTTTGGTTAGTGCATGACAGATGTCTGTCATTCTGAATCCGCTGAATAGCGGATGAAGGATCTGCTTGTGATTTATAAACTAATAGATCTTTCGCTACCGCTCCGGAAGACAATAATAAATGTCTAATTGTAAATAATTAGATAAATGTTATTTGAAAAATATTACTACACAGTCGGCTATTAGACGACTTTTAAATCTGGTGGCCGGCGAGGAAAGCAGAGGCGTCCATCTCTTTCTTGCCAGCAGGGACTAACTTATCAATAATCAGAATACCTTCAGATGTATAGAAGCCAAGCTGTCTGTCTTCTACAAAAATATCTCCAACTTCTCCAGAGCCGTCAATCACATGCGCGCTTGTGATGATGACATCTACTCCGTTAATCGCTGTACGACTACGCGGCCAGCCTGCATACGCCCTGATTTCGCGTTCTAATTGAGTCGCAGGTTTAGTGAAGTCTAGAACAGACATGTCTTTGGTAATTAAGTTGTCATAGGTTGCATCTGACTCGATTTGTGGAGTTGGAGCAAGCTTTCCGTCTAGTATTTTAGGCAGATGTTCAATAATTAAATCTTTACCAATTGATAGAAGCAAATCAGCCAACTCTTGTTTGGTTTCAGAGCCACTAATCACAACTTTAGCTTGGGCATATACCGGACCGGCGTCCATGTCCTTAGCAAGCTGCATGACTGACACGCCAGTTTCGGTGTCGCCAGCTAGCATCACACTTTCTAGCGGGATTGGTCCACGGTGTTTCGGAAGCAGTGAAGGGTGCAGATTAATGATGCCGCGTGGGAACAAATCGATTATTGATTGAGGTACCATTTTCCCAAAGGCTACTAGCACACCTATCTCGGCATTTAGGCTAGCCAAATGTTCGCGAATTTCACTCATTTTTGAAGGCTTAATTACTGGAATGTTATGTTCACTAGCGACATCAATAATTTCTGGTTCGGCAGCATCACGCGAGTGGCTATTATCACCCTGTGCGACGACCAAAGCAACAATTTCGTAACCATTGTCTATCAATGCTCTGAATAGGGGTACATCAGTTTTAACAGATGTAGCAAGTCGTTCATTACCGAAAAATACAATTCGATTATTACTCATTGGTTCAACTTTCTGGCCAAAGAACTTTATTGTGTTCAATTTCATTTGCGTAGTCTAAAGGGTTCATTTTGCCATCATCACCAAGTCGATAAAATGCCCCGTGCGAGTCCTTGATATGGTCTATGAAAACAATGCCATTAGTATGGTCGATTTCGTGTTGAAATATGCGTGCCAAAAAGCCCTCAGCCGTCACGCGGAATTCATTGCCATCGACACCCAAAGCCTTGACCTTGACCTTGCTGTGACGTGGCACTTTGCCGTAAATATTCGGCACACTTAGGCAGCCTTCGTAGTCTTCCACGATTTCGCCGCTCAGTTTGGTGACTTCAGGGTTGATGAACGCCGTAAAAGTCTGATCGTTCTTGTCGTCATAGTTGTTGCGTACCACCACTATCTTGTACAGATGATTGACCTGCGCGCCAGCTAAGGCTACTCCGATTTCGTGTTCGCGACTTTGGTCCCAGTCGATGGTAGCTGCTTCCATGTCGCTGATAATCTTTAGAATCTCTGGCGTAACAATACCTACGCGCTTAGATTTCTGGCGCAAATGGGTGTTAGGTAGCGAGATAATATCTTCTTTGGTCATTGCTGCCAAGTATACCTGATGCCAAGCTATCGGTGAAGAGCGTCGTGTCATCCAGAGCATAGCGAAGGATCTGCTCAGGGATTATTTATCATTTTGCAGTTATCATTTAACAAATTAATTACCATTAGGCATTTACTAATTGCTACTTTATAACTTTCCACTTTCTACTTTATAACTTCCTACTTCCTAGTTCCTGCTTTCAACTTTATAACTTTTTACTTTATGAACTTTCTACTCCTCCCTCCACCCCTGTCTACATATGATTCCTTTGTATATATAACATAAGCACCTTGCATATACACTCATTTACCATATAATTTATCTTGTACTATAAATATTGTTCACTAGGTAACCTACAAAATATAGATTACATAGAACAAATGAAAACCAAAAACACTCAAAAACCATCCATACCCTCATTAAGTGCAAAGCTTAGTACTAAGCTTGTTTCTACGCAGACTCAGATAAAACAGCTCAACATACATAAGCTAGCATTCCTATACACCAAGAACAGTCTACGTATATACCGAATAGTCATGGCAGTAGTACTTATCTCTGCCAGTGTAGCCATAGGCAGTAGACTAGTACTCGCCCTAGGCAGTCATCCTGCATCCAATGTCATAGGGCAGAGTGTATTTACCAATGGTCGCTCTAATAGGGCCACTGTCAATGATAGCGGTCTAAACGATCCCAATGGAAGCGTTTTTGACTCTACCAACAACCGCCTATTTGTATCCGACAGCAATAACAGCCGTGTCCTAGTATATAACACAACTTCTGGTATCACTGATGGTATGCCCGCTAGCTACGTTCTTGGCCAACCGGACTTCGTGTCGTTCATTAGAGCAACTACCCAAAGTGGCATGTCTGCACCTGATGACGTGACCTACGACTCCACCAACAATCGCCTATTTGTAGCCGACCAACTCAACAGCCGTGTTCTAGTCTATGACCTAAGCTCTGGTATCACAAATGGTATGGCTGCTAGCTATGTAATTGGTCAAGCAGGCTTTAACTCTAGCTTCAGCACATTATCTCAAGACGGAATGTACTATCCTTACGCCATTACATACGACTCCACTAATTATCGCCTATTCGTTGCAGATCTATACCGCGTTACTGTATACGACCTAAGCTCTGGTATCACCAATGGCATGACAGCCAGTTACGTCCTCGGCCAACCAGGGTTTGTAGGTGGACAATGCCTTGCATATAATGCAACGTCTAGTACAACATGCTACATAAAAGGAGTTTCTTATGACCCTGCAAATGCTCGCCTATTTGTAGCCGACCAAACCAACAACCGTGTCCTAGTCTACGACCTAACTTCAGGTATAACCAACGGCATGGCCGCCAGCTATGTCCTTGGCCAACCAGATTTTGTAAGTTATTGGGCTAATGATGGCACAAATGTAAGTTCTACAGGGTTATATAATCCGGGTAGATTGGTATTTGACTCCACCAACCACCGTCTGTTTGTAGCTGACTATAGCAACAACCGCGTCCTAGTCTATGACCTAACATCAGGTATCACTAACGGTATGCCTGCTAGCTATGTCCTTGGCCAACCAGACTTTGTAAGTAATACTTGTGTCCCCACTCAAACCAGTATGTGTTATCCATATGGCCTAACCTACGACTCAACCAACAACCGCCTATTTGTAGCTGACGGCAGTAACAACCGTGTCCTAGTCTATGACCTAATAGCAGGTATCACTAACGGCATCAGTGCGACTAACGTGCTTGGACAGACTAACTTTAATGGTAGTTCACCAGATCATGAGAGTGTTACTGCCAACGGACTAAACTATCCACAAGCTAGCACCTACGATTCACTACACCACAGACTTTTTGTCGCGGATACCAACAACAACCGAGTGCTAGTCTACAACACAACTTCTGGAGTTGCTGATGGAATGTCAGCCAGCTACGTCCTAGGCCAACCAGATATGACTAGTTCAAGTTGCAATACAGGCAACGTGACCGCTAGTAATATGTGCTACCCCTCAGCTGTAGCTTATGATTTTGTAAACGATAGGCTATTTGTATCTACTGCCGATTACAACAACCGTGTTCTAGTCTATGACCTAACGCCAGGTATCACTAACGGTATGGCTGCTAGCTACGTCCTAGGCCAACCTGACTTTGTAAGTAGTGGATGTACCACAACACAATCCGGCATGTGTAGTCCTTACTATGGATTGAACTATAACTCAACAGATAAGCGACTATTCGTAGCCGATCAGGGTAACCAGAGAGTATTGGTCTATGACTTAACCTCAGGCATTACAAACGGTATGGCAGCCAGCCACGTCCTCGGCCAACCTGACTTTGTAAGTAATACGTTCAACAATGGAGGTATAACTGACACTAGTTTTGCCGATCCGGCTGGTATAACATACGATTCAGCAAACCATCGGTTATTTATAGCTCAACAGAGTGCTAATCGTGTCCTAGTCTATGACCTAAGCTCTGGTATCACCAATGGCATGGCAGCCAGTTACGTCCTCGGTCAACCGGACTTTGGAAGCAACTCAAGTAATTACAACGGTGTTACTTCTAGCAGTATGAATTATCCATGGGACGTTGCCTACAATCCTACAAATAAACACCTATTCGTAACCGATAGCAGCAACAACCGTGTCCTAGTCTATGATCTAACATCTGGTATTACTAACGGCATGCCTGCTGGAGATGTCCTCGGCCAACCTGACTTCGTAACTAATGATTGTGTTAATAATCCCGCCATTCAATCCGGTATGTGTTATCCCTCAGGTCTAACCTACGACTCCACCAACAGCCGCCTGTTTGTAGCTGATACAAATAGTAATAGAATATTAACCTTCGATAATTTAATCTTCCCATTCACGATCACTAGCTCGCAACTACAAAGCGGTCAAGTCCGAGCCAGCTATAGTAGTCCAATACTGACAGCCTTTGGCACTGGTCCGTTAAGCTTCGCTATTACCAGCGGATCGCTTCCATCAGGCTTAAGCCTCAGTCGTTCTACTGGTGCCATAACTGGCGTACCTACGACTGCCGGTACATACAACTTCACAGTAGAAGCAACAGACAGTATGAACGCCACTAGCACAGCTAGCTTTAGTATAAATATTATTGCTT
>JAYVRB010000062.1:0-13303 GCA_043776675.1 bacterium | reverse complement strand
CTCCAGGTGGCTCATTCATCTGTCCGAAGACCAACGAAGTATTCTTAATGACACCTGATTCTTCCATTTCATGATATAGGTCGTTTCCTTCACGAGTACGTTCTCCTACGCCTGCAAAAACAGAATAACCAGAGTGGAACTTTGCAATATTATTAATTAGTTCCTGAATAAGTACTGTTTTGCCGACGCCAGCTCCACCGAAAAGCCCAACTTTACCACCTTTAGTAATCGGTGCTATCAAGTCGATCACTTTTATCCCCGTTTCGAGTATTTCAATTTTGCCTGATTGATCAATTAATGGCGGTGGAGTTCGGTGTATTGGTGCACGTTGTTTGAAATCACCACCCTTACCGTCTATTGGTTGACCTACTACGTTGAACATTCGGCCTAGTGTACTTTCTCCTACAGGGACTGTGATAGCTGAACCTGTATCTGTGACTGAAGTACCGCGTTTAAGTCCATCAGTTGAGCCAAGTGAAATAGCTCGAACGCTTGATTCGCTTAAATGTTGAGCAACTTCTAAGGTCAGAGTCTTGCCATCGAGTTCAGTCTCTAGGGAGTTATATATCGCTGGTAGACTGCCACTTGAAAACTCAATATCAACTACCACGCCTACTATTTGTGTAATACTTCCTGATTTAGATTGCTCTGCTGATGCCATGTTATCTCCTTATCTATAATGTTTCGATTAAAATTATGTTCATTTCATTGCCTCTGCGCCACTTGTAATCTCTGCTAATTCTTGTGTTATGCTCGCTTGCCTAGCGGTATTAAGTACCAAGGTGTAGTCATCAATTAAATCTTTGGCATTATCGGTAGCATTTTTCATAGCAACCATACGCATGGCATGCTCTGAAGCTAATGATTCAAGTATTCCTTGCCAGATCTGAGACTCAATAAGTCGTTTAGCAGTTTGGTCAATAACAGTTTCCACGTCTGGTTCAAAGTTACTGATGAGTAGTGTTGCTGTCTTATTTGGGTCGACTTGAGCCGGTAGAAGTTTTAATAATTGAACGTTCTGAACAACTGTTGATTTGAAAACCGTATAGATAAGGCTTACGTCGTCAACTTGTTTGTCTGAGTATAGAGAGATGACGCTATTAAGCACTGGCTGAACATCGTTAGCGGTTGGTTTGTCTCCAAAAGCAGGATAAGCAGCGATTAGATTAACATCAGAAATCCTGCGAACAAACTGAGCACCCTTACTGCCTATAGTTATAACCTGGGTATTAATCTTGTTATCTCTATCTTCACGTAAACATTTAGCTAATTGCTTCAACGTATTAGCATTATATGCTCCTGCGAGTCCGCTATTGCTAGTCACAACTATAAATAGTCTAGTCTTGACATCACGTTTCTCAAACAAAGGCTGCCGTGTAACTTCGGGTATAGAGTTGAACCTTTCTAGAAATTCATAAGCTAAATCTTTGTAAGCCCTACTTCTGACAGCAAATTCTTGGGCTTTTCGTAATTTACTAGCACTAACTAACTCCATCGCCTTAGTAATTTGACGTGTGTTTTTGATCGAAGTAATTCTTCGTTTCAGAGTTATAGTACTAGACACGGTAAACACCTCTGTCATTTAGAATTTCTAATTTAGCATTTGGCAATAATTTAACAATTGGTAAATAATTATTTGTAGCAAAAATAAAAACTAATAAATGGTCATTAATTGTTAAATGAAAATTGCTAAATGAAAACTGCATTCTAGTCGGCCTTCTTAACTTCGACGGTCTTATAGTTTTTGGCTATTGATTCTGAGACCTTTAGCAACTCTTTGTTCTGCTCATCAGTAGGCTTATTTCCAATATTTAGAACTTCAGTCAGCTTACTATGCTTGGACTTTAATTCTTGGAGTAGTGCATCTTTTGCGGCTACAATCTTATCGAGTCCAACGATGTCAAATGCTCCTGAAGTTGCTGCAAACAAAATTGAGTACATTTCCCAAACTGAGTATGGGCTGTACTGTAGTTGCTTCAGAAGTTCAGTAAGCCTTTGTCCTCGCTCGATAATTGACCTCGTTTCAGGATCTAAGTCAGTAGAGAACTGACTGAAAGCAGCAAGCTCGCGGAATTGGGCTAATGCTAGCTTAAGTCCACCGCCTACGGCTTTGATGGCTTTAGTTTGAGCATTTCCACCAACACGAGACACTGAAAGACCAACAGAGATAGCTGGACGAATACCTTGGTAGAATAGGCTAGTTTCTAAGAATATCTGACCGTCAGTGATTGAGATTACGTTAGTAGGAATATATGCGCTGATGTCTCCAGCTTGAGTTTCAATAATCGGTAGGGCAGTCAATGATCCTGCGCCAAGCTTGTCGTTAAGCTTAGCCGCTCGCTCTAGAAGACGTGAATGTAGGTAGAAGACATCGCCTGGATAAGCTTCGCGTCCCGGTGGTCGCCGTAGTAGCAATGACATCTGACGGTAAGCAGCAGCGTGCTTGGAAAGATCATCGTAAATTATTAATGCATGTTGTTTGTTGTCGCGGAAATATTCGCCCATTGCAACACCTGCATACGGAGCTAGGTAAAGCATTGCGGCAGGATCAGCCGGTGAAGTTGCAACGATGATTGTCTGATCCATAACGCCTTCTCGCTTAAGTCTTTCTTGCAAAGCTGCAACCTTAGACAACTTCTGGCCAATAGCTACATATACGTTAATAACACCAGTTTTCTGCTTAAACTGATTGACCATGGTATCGACAGCGATTGCGGTTTTACCAGTCTGACGATCGCCAATGATAAGTTCACGCTGTCCACGTCCGATAGGCACGATTGCATCAATAGCAATAAGACCAGTCATCATTGGTTCATGAACGCTTTTACGATCTAGGACTCCAGGAGCTGGTCGTTCGACGCGGCTTGTCAATTTGGTCTTGAGAGGTTCGCCGCCATCTAGCACATTACCTAGAGGGTCTACGACTCGGCCTATCAGCTCCGGACCGACAGGTACTTCCAAAACTTTGCCGCTTAGACGAGCCTTGGCTCCAGCCTTGATTTCAACATCTTCTCCAAGAAGTACGGCTCCGATTTCGTCTTCACCAAGGTTGAATGCAAAAGCTGTAACTTTCTGGCCACTTGCCCCTTCTATCTCTAGCATTTCAGAGAAACCTGCTTTGCGTAGACCGTAAATCCATGCAACACCATCGCCGACTCTGGTTACAACTCCAACTTCTTCAATTTCCGGTCGAGTCTTAAGTTCAGCTATAGCTGATCGAATATCCGCCGACAGATCTTTGATTGATAATTCGTTCATTAAATTCCTCCTGCCGTAGCGGTTAATTGTTTGAAGTGATTGAGTTTAGCTCTAACGCTGAGATCGAGCTGCGAATTTGCAAATTCAAGCCTTACTCCTCCAATGACACTAGGATCAATAACTTCACTTATGATAATCTTTGACGAATTTGGGTATAGCTTCGATACTACTTGTTTGATATTTTCCCTGAGAGCCGAACTCAATACAAATGCATCTGTCGATATAACTTCTACTGTACCATTGTCAGATCGATACTGCATGACATCACGTAAGATAGAATCAAGTTCGCTAATTCTACCTTCGCTAAGCAGATACGCAGCTATATCTTTACTAAAAGCCTTGGTGTCGGAAGCGTTTTCTAACTTTTCGGCAATCATAACTGCTAGTTTTGATCTTGATACCTTCATGCCGTTACGCGTCCTTTGAGGGCCTTCTCAATCAGCACAGAATCTTTTTTAGTATCAATTTTCTCGTCAATAATTGCTTCTGTTGCTTCTGAAATCAAACTAACAAGTTCGGATTCTAACTGCTTACGAGCTCTTGCTAAATCCTGAGCAGTCCGCTGTTTAGCGTCAGCTAGAATAGAGTCCGCTCTTTCTACAGCTTTCTTTTCAGCATCTCGAATTGCGTCTCGTGCTAAATCATTCGCAGTAGCAATAATTTCATCTGCTTTTAGTTGAGCTTTTCTGAGAGTATTATCAACACTAGCTGCTAGCTTTTGCTTCTCAATCTGCATTTCTTCACCTATCTTTACACCCCCATCAATAAGCTCACGACGCTCTAGAAGCATTCTATTTATTGGTTTGAAGGCATATTTCTTCATTACTAAAAGCGCCAACACAAAAGTTATGAGTTGGATAACTAGAGCTTTACCGTCGACGCCTAAAGCGCCTAAGCCAGATGAACTCTCCCCAAAGTAATTTAAGATATACATTAATCAGAACTTCCTTGTTATTTGACGATAAAAATTGATGCGAAAGCAAGTAGTCCAAACAGCTCAACGATAGCTACGAAAATCAAAGCCTGACCTAAGAATTTTGCTGCTTCAGGATTTCGGCCTACTGCCTGCAAGTAATTTCCACCTATAAGTCCGATACCGATTCCTGGACCAATGAATCCGCCGGCGATCATTAAACCTTTTCCAATAATTTCTGTATTGATTGCATCAGCCATAATTGCTGTGTTCAGAGCTTCTACTAGTACTGCCATTTATTTCTCCTTATATTATATATCGAACTAATTACCCACTAATATTAGCCCGAACGGGCTTTAACTCTATTGTTTCAGGAACACCATCTTCGGTCAAGTGTTCATCACCATGTTCACTTGCGTGATTGACCGCAATTGCCAGGTACATGGTGCAAAGAATAGTGAATATATAGGCCTGGAGAGCAGCAACCAGCAGTTCTAGCATGTAGAATGGCAGCGCTGTCAAAGGAGCAAAAGAACTACCAAGATATGCAAAGACACCTATGACTATCTCACCTATAGTAATGTTTAAGAAAAGTCGGAGTGAGAGGCTAAAAACTCGAGTAAGATCTGTGAACATTTCGAGCAAACCTATCACAAGATAGAGAGGGTTAAGTGGACTACCAATGAAGAAATGGCGAAGATATTTGAGAATACCACCTGATTCATAAACGGACGCAGCGTAGACTACGACCATAGAGACCAGCCCTATAGCTAAAGTACCATTTAAATCACCAGTAAAAGGTCTAAGTAAAGGATTTCCTTCAGCCTTGAAACCTTCACCTACGAAAGGTAAGAGTCCCAGCCAATTATTAAATAATATGAAGAAGAATAGGGTCACGAAATATGGAACATACTTACGACCCTTAGACTTATCGTTAAATGCGTTCTCAACGAGATTTGAAATGAATTCTACACCGATTTCGACAAACTGTATCAATCCTCCTTTGGGCTTGATAGTGGCCTTACGTGCTACGAATAGGAGTAAAACAGTCATGATAATCGCACAAACCCAACCATACAAGATGGAATTAGTGATAGTAAAACCGTTGAATTGAGCTATTCCTGCAGGTGCTACATGCACTACTGGGCCTGCGCTTTCTGCAAACTGACTAAATAAATTAGAAATCATTTCTTAGAGACCTCACTTTTTGATGCAGTAACAATCTTTGGACTGTAGAGCTGAATTTGGCGAAATACGATCATGGTCATTCCTATCATCGCAATACCAAAGCCGATAAGGGTTGCAACTGGTAAAGAAGAATAGCGTTCATCAATCTTGAAGCCACCAACAAGAGGTACTAGAACAACTACTGCTAATTGCCAGCTCATATTCATTGCTGCCACGAAAAATTCTCGCTTGGGACTAGTTACAGCTTCTTCTGTAACAGTAGTTACGACGTTCGATATAGACTTTTTGACTGATCTTACTTTTTTAGACATTAGACAAATTATAACAGCTTCTCATCTGTTATCCAATAGCACACAATATTTAAATCGTTCTTTACTTTACAAAGTATAGTAGTATAATTAAACTATGAACCAAGAAGTTACAATTTATAGTGCTACATGGTGTGCTTACTGTCACGCTGCTAAAGACTACTTAGACAAAATGGGTGTCAAATATATCGAACGCGATATCGATGCAGAGCCAGCTGCTGGCATAGAAGCTGTCAATAAATCTGGTCAACGTGGTATACCGGTGCTAGACATTAACGGTGAAATTATCGTTGGGTTTGATCGTCTTCGCATTGATGCCGCTCTAAAAAAGTAGCCATTTTCTTTACTCTACGTATAATAACTCTATGGCTTTTGAAGATTTCAAGACAAAACAATCAGTAGTTATCGTCTATACTGGCGACAATAAAGGGAAGACTAGTGCAGCTTTAGGTTTGATGATCCGAGCACTTGGCAATCGCTGGAACGTGGCTTTTATCCAATTCATTAAATACTGGGGAGTTGGAGAACATGTTTTCATCCGAGATGTTCAACCGATATACAAAGAACAGTTACATTTCTACAAAGGCGGTAAAGGCTTCTACAACGCTGGAGTCCTGAGCGAACAACATATATCAGAAGCCGAACATAAAGCTTCCGCAGAGGAAACATACGCAGAATCTTTAAGAGTGGCCTCTAGCGGCGAATATGATTTGGTCGTCTGTGATGAGATTAACAATGCAGTCCACGATGGACTTTTGACAATCAAACAACTGGAAACACTAATAGACAATCGATCTCCCAGAACTAGCTTGTGTCTTACCGGGCGTAACTTCCCTAAGAAGCTACTAAACAAAGTTGATATAGCAACTGATATGCACAAAATTAAGCATCACTTTGATGACAAGTTTCTAGCCAACAAAGGCATTGATTTTTAGTAGTAATGTGATATAATAACTCTTAATGTATAAAGAATCAATACCCTCAGCTGCAAGTTCGCATATCTACGAGACAGCTTGTATTGTTTTCAACAAAGATATACCGAAGGCAAATGAAGTTGCTGAGATTAATCACCACATACTTAGCAACCTAGGAATTGATGTTGAAATGATCAACTCACTACGCAATACATCTGACTATCAATCCAAAAGTTTTCAATCAAGGTTTAAAGAGTTTGACAACCTTAAATCTCATCTATGGGTAGTTGAAGGAGGTGATGGTTCTCATAGCAATTTTAGCTATACGATTCCAAAATCTCCAATAATTTTTCATCCAACAGGTCATATTAATGATATATCGTCTATGCTTTATTCAAGATCAACGATCGATGATATTGAAAGAATTGTTATCGAAGGCAAGGTTAAACCCTTGAACACTTTAGAAATTAGAAGCAAACACGAGCATTCAGATGTTGAACGGACGGAAAGAGCCCTAGGTTATTACGGAATAGGTATGAGCGGATATGCATCTAACATACATAACCACGAGGGTTATCGCAGATTTCGAGATCTTAAGTCTCATCTTTCAGCGGTTATTGAAGACCGAAAACCAATACTTACTAGCCTCAAGGAAAGTCCTTATTTACGAGCTATGACTACAGACGATGACAATGAAAGCTTTGCGCAGTTTATAGAAGTTTTGTATACAAACGGCTCGAGAATGGCAAAGGTATTTAAATTCCGTGGTGTAGATTTGCTTGAGCCGGGAGCAAGAGTTACTCGTATAAGATCACGCAAGATGCTAGGATTAAGCGCTACTATCCTTAGATCAACCTTTAAAGATGCAGATGCTGATTCTTTGCTTATGAATGATAGTACCCACGAGTTTACAGTGTATTCTGGCAAGGATGAATATTATAGTCAGAGAGACGGCGAAGTCACAGAACACAAACGTGGCAATACACAATTCATTTTTTCAGTTTCAGAGAATCCACTAAAAGTGATCTCCACTCGATAATTAATTATTTCTTAAATATGAGTAATCATATTTTGTATTTGTTATGTCTAGGTAACATTATTGGTTGATGATATTTGGATATAGAACACGCAGACTACGGTACAGCCTGATACTTGGAATTCTTACACTGTTTGTAATTTTTGTCGGAAGGGATGGAGGATTGGATTGGGCGGGATATCAACTTAAAAATAATCAACCAGGGTTGTATAGAGTAAAATATTTTGTAGACGGTGACACAGTAATCGTTAATATGGACTCACATGACGAAACTATAAGATTGATCGGTGCGGATACGCCAGAAATTCACAAACCTAATACTCCAGTTCAATGCTATGGACCTGAAGCAGCAGCTTATACAAAAGAACGCTTATCAACCATGCAGTTTCATCTTATCTCGGACCCTTTAAGTACTAATCGAGATCGATACGGAAGACTACTCAGATACATTTATCTTACTGACGGCACAAACTTTGAACATGAGTTGATTGCCAAAGGTTATGCATTTTACTATCCGTACTTTCCATTTACTAAATCAGACGACTTCAATACCGCTCAACAGCATGCAATGAAATCTAATTTAGGGTTATGGGGCAAATGTCTTCCCAAGCCAACTAACAGTGGAGGTTATATTTCGAATCCGCTTTAATCAACAAAACTAGCTGGATTAACTCTAGATACATTGCCTGCAAACAGTTTTCTCAGGGAAAATCGATTGCCGTCAAATGTTCTATACATAAATTTTAATATCCAAAATCCTAAAATAGACATACCAATAGCAGGGTACATATAACGCTGGCTTCGTCGACCATGCTTTAAGTAAGTCAATGGGTTTTGAGCTGCGTATATCCAAAAATCTTTAACTCCAACGTCGACTCTTCGAAGCGAAACAGCCGCATGTAGACGCTTATCAAATTTGACGACGCAGCCAATGTTTTGCGCGTGAATCGCCAAGTCAAGATCCTCATGAAAACCTTTGGATAGACATACTTTGGATCTAACTTCTTCCCATGCCGCGCGCTTTATTCCCATGTTTGCTCCATATAGGAAAACTTCACCAAGCATCTTGTTGGCGATATGTTGACGAAACATTAAATCAACATTTTTAGACAGAGTGGGGAAGGGAAAATCATAATAATTTACTGATCCAGATACAGCATCTAAACTTGAATCGGTTTCAAATATCAATTCTAAGTTCTTCGTCCAGTTGCTAGGTATAATTGTATCGGCGTCTATTCGTCCAATGATGTCTCCACGGGCGTAATCAAATCCACTATTACGGGCATGCACAAGGCCTTGGCGAGGTTCTTTAATTAGCTTAACCGATGGATACTTAGCAACTATTTGTGCCGTACTATCAGTAGAATTGTTATCAACCACGATCACTTCATAAGGTTTATGAATTTGAGAGTCGATTGCCCGAAGACAGTCGTCGATAAGTTCGGCTTCGTTATATACTGGAACTACAATGCTAATGCGATATTTATTTTGAATCATGCAACTACATAATATCAGAAATAAGCTGTTCAACGGGTCTCCATTAAGAAATGCTGGAATAATCACGCTCTTCGTTTTGGTGATGTGTGTAGCCAGCATGTTTGGAATTTCCCAGTGGTATCGCATGAGTGTCTCTGATGATCCTAAAGTACTTGGTGTGACATTCATCCCATCATACGCAGAAGACCTTGGAGTCGACCCAGAAGAAACATTTGACGCATTACTCGATATCGGAGTAAAACACTTTCGATTAGTTAGCTACTGGAAGGATATTGAACCGTCTGAAGGAGTGTACGACTTTACGCAACTTGATTGGCAATTTAAAAAAGCTGAATTGGCAAATGCCAAAATTATATTAACTCTAGGTCTTAGGCAACCACGTTGGCCTGAGTGCCACGCACCATACTGGGCTATAAATGAGCCCACAGAAGTTTGGACTCCGCTACTTTCTGCTTTTATCAAAACTACAGTCGAGAGATATAAGAGTTCACCAAGTTTAGAAAGCTATCAACTAGAAAACGAGTATTTTCTAAAAGGATTTGGGGCTTGTACTGACTTCAGTAGGCAAAGATTAATCGATGAATACAACCTAGTTAAATCAACCGACAAGGACCATCCTGTTATCGTCGGCAGGAGTAACAATGCCTTAGGATTTCCAATCGGTCAGCCACAGCCAGATATATTCAGCATATCAATCTACAAGCGAGTCTGGGACGCAGGTGTCACTCGTCGCTACCTAGAATATCCGTTCCCAGCTTGGTTTTACGGTTTCTTAGCAGGTGCACAGAAAATATTCCTTCACAAAGATATGATTATAGCTGAACTTCAAGCTGAAGCTTGGCCACCTCTTGGTCAGGAGATTCCTAAGACATCACTTGATGAGCAGAACAAATCTATCAATGCTAAACGCTTGAAGGACAGGTTCGAGTACGGGAATGCAACTGGCATGCGAACTATCATTTACTGGGGTGGAGAATATTGGTATTACCGTAAGCAAATATTAAACGATCCTTCACTTTGGAACGTTGCCAAACAAGAATTTATGAAATCATAAAGTCATATTGTCAAATCCTAGTTAAAACGTTACAATTATAGATGTTATGGCTAAGAAGAAACCAATTCAAAAAAAGATTATATCCAATCGACGAGCAAGGCATGATTATGCACTCGGCGAATCATTAGTCACGGGACTTCAACTCAATGGTCGCGAAGTTAAAGCCTTGCGTATGGGACACGGCCAACTTAGAGGATCTTATATAACTGTAAAAGACAATGAACTTTGGCTGATCAATGCAACCATCAACGGCACTAACGGCATACCAATTGATGAACATGAGCAGACTCAAGCCCGTAAACTTCTAGCCAAGGCAAGAGAGATTAAGGCCTTAGTCGCAGCCAAACAACAGGGACAATCTATTGTTCCTTTAGAGATTCTAACAGGCAGCCGATTTATCAAATTACGTTTAGCAGTAGGCAAGGGCAAAAAGAAGTATGACGTTCGTCAAACTCTCAAAGCTAAAGATGATAAACGTCGCACACAAGCAGAACTGAAATCGATACGCTAAGGCGCTATTATGCTTATATCCATAGAAATCAATGACAAGTCTTTTGGAGATAAGGTTCTATATAATGACCTTAAATTCGATATTCAAGAAGGTGAAAAGATAGGACTTATTGGACGCAATGGTACAGGAAAATCTACGCTCTTACATATGATTACTGGAGATGACATCGATTTCCAAGGCGACATCTCTATCAAAGCTGGCACTGTAATTATAGCTAGTCGCCAGGAGCATCATGGCCACGAAGCTAAGACCGTTATCGGCTATGTCCAAGGAGATCTGCCTGAATTCGAAAATTTAGAGCATATATTGCACACCTATCCTCAGACTATGGGCGATGATCATATCAAGATTCAGAGATATAGTGACGCCTTAGAACGTTTTAATCATTTAGGTTACTTCGAAGTAGAGAACCAGCTTGAACAAGCGTTCAATGAATACCAGCTTGATAATGAGAAATTATTTGCGACTATGAAGAGTCTTAGCGGCGGTCAGAAGAGAATGGTAGAACTTATTAAAGTTCAGAGAGCTCGCGGGCATATCGCACTCATCGATGAACCTACTAATCATATGGATTACGTAGCTAAGCAAGCTTTTATTAAATGGATGAATTCAAGCACTGAAGCGATTCTCGTCATAACTCATGACCGAGATGTACTTAGTAACGTCGATCGAATCATAGAGATACGTGATGGCAAGGCCTATAGTTTTAAGGGTAATTACACCCAATATCTCAAGGTAAACGCGACTCAAGTAACATCACAGGTTGGTGACTATGAACTTACTCAACGGCGTATTAAGAATCTTCGTCAAGACGTAATCCGTTTCCGTCGCATGAAAGAAAAAGCCCGTGACCCAGGCACAATCAAACGGTTCAAAGGTCAAGAGGAAAAGGCAGTAGCGGAACTTGCACGACTCTCTGCCGTCGAGAAACCATCATTTTGGATAGACCGAGACAACGCAGAAGACTTGAGCCCCAAGGTCACTAATTCTTACGAAAAGTATAAAGCCAAGAATATTTCACTTAATACCAAGACTAATTCTAGTCGTTCATCAAGACTGTTGGTTGAAGCCAGAGACTTAAGCCTCGGTTATGGTGATGAATCATTGTTCAGCCCTGTCAATTTCTCGCTGCATGAAGGCGAACGACTGCGGTTTCACGGACGCAACGGTGCAGGCAAGACCACGCTAGTAAATGCCATTGTAGCCAAGATAAGTGGAGTATCGCCAGAATCTAATATAATCACCGGCACAATCGCCTGTGAGCCTGAACTAGCTATCGGCCTATACGAACAAGAGATTGACAGTAAATATCTTCCAATGACTTTATACCATGCCATTGAGGCTTCTTATATGGAGCGCGACATTAAAGTAGGCGACCAGAGAGTCAAACAAATGATGGGTGATTACTTGTTTAACCCTGCTACTGACGGCAATCTGCTCGTCAGCCAGCTCAGTGGTGGCCAAAAAGCCCGCTTCCAACTCATCCGAATGCTCTGCAATAGCCCCTTAGTGTTAGTCCTGGACGAACCTACTAATCACCTTGATCTTCCTAGTATTGAAGAGCTTGAAGATGCCATGAAGAATTATCACGGTGCCGTCATCTATATTTCACATGATAGTTTCTTTGCCGACAAACTTGGTGGCCAAACCGTACAAATCGGTCGGTAATTCTATCAAGCGAATATCAATGTACCGCTAACCGTTAGTGCTATAATCGTAATTATGAAAAACACATTTACTCTCAAATTAGATTTACGTATGATCTGCATATTCTTATCAGTAGTTATTATCATAATGTTCGGACTATGGAAACCTTGGGATTCGGCGTCGAATACAGTTCGTAAGATCACTATTAGTGGCGAAGCAACAGTCAAAGGCATCCCTGATGAGTTTGCATTCTATCCGTCATTTAGCCGTACTGGCACAGACACTACTGCTATGAAGAACGAGCTAAATAAATTCGGTATAAAATTGCAGTCTGACATTGAGAAACTAGGCGTAAACAATAATCACATTGTTCTAGACAGCAGCTCATACAATAATTACCCCCAATCTACCTCAATGCCTGCATCTGAAGAAACAGTGACTCTACAAGTTACTATTACAGTCTTTGACAAGAAGATTGCCCAGAAAGTCCAAGACTACTTAGCTAGTACCAATGCTATGGGACAACTTACTGCTCAGTCAGTATTCTCTACTACCAAACAGAAGGAGTTAGAGAGTTCAGCTCGCCAATTAGCGATCAAAGATGCGCGCAAAAAAGCTACATTAGCCGCATCTGATGTAGGTGCTAGGCTCGGAAAAGTTATTGAAGTCACTGACCAATCATCATTTAGTGGAGGATGCGGTGCAAAAGGGATTTGTCCAATATCAATGTCAGCAAAAGCTTACTCTGAAGATGTAAACACCAGCCTACCTGTAACACCTGGCCTTAGCGAAGTATCCTCAACAGTAGAAGTAGTATACCAACTGCTCTAGTGAATTTGCTCTGAAGTAGTTGCCTCATCTCTCAAGAACAGTTATAATTTTCGGAGTTAATATTACCATATTCCGAGGTAGCTCAGTGGTAGAGCGGGTCGCTGTTAACGACTAGGTCGCTGGTTCGAGCCCAGTCCTCGGAGCCA
>JAYVRB010000061.1:0-3378 GCA_043776675.1 bacterium | reverse complement strand
TCGTAAAACGCACTTTACTAGGCGGTGCAGGTGGTATGGCCGCCACGACACTGCTTACAGGAGCTTTTGCTATGACGGGTGTCGGCGTAGTTGGACTAGCTGTAGCTGGATTATCATTGAAAGCTGCCAAATCTATTGGCATGTATAAGCTGAATAAAGGCGCACAATCTGTAAAACAATTCGATAAGAAAGCAAGTCAGGACGAATTACTAGCGAGCAAGACACAAGATTCACGCCGCAATATGAGTGATGTCATTGCGTCTAGCTCAAAAAATCTAACACAAACCATTAGAGGACGTGTTGAAAAAGACCAGAAAGATAATCGCCGTAAGTTAATTATTGCTGTCGGTGCAGTCGCAATTGGTGCAACTGCCGGTAGCTTGCTACACGGCATTACTCACGGCAGTGGAGGTACTCATCACACTGTGCCTAAGCATTCGGTAGGTCCGAGTGGTCCAGAAGCTACCAAACCAAGCCCAACAAGCGGAAATGGCAATACGTACAACCAGACAGGTACTCATCACACTCCTACTGGTCCAAGAGGCTCAGAACCATCAAAACCGAGCCCGACTAGTGGCCCCGGTCAACCATCTGCACCTCAAAATCCTCCTGTTCACCCACCTAGAACTGGCCCAATTGACGGTCCGAATACTGGCAGTAGAGTACCCGAAGTTACACCAAAGCCAACTGTTGATATCACCCGTCCAACGTGGGGTATAGCACATGATTTTGCACCAGGACATGAAGTGAAATTCATGCAGACTGGTATTGATAAATATAATAATATTCACCATACAAACTTTGCATTGACGCCACATAATGGCTCAACCTGGATCATGCAAAATGGTAATGCTATCAGTCCTAAACAAAGGGACATACTCAATCAACTAATGTTAGAGGACACCGTATAATACCTTGACGTATTATAATTAGTACTATGATTGAAGTAATGACTTACTATTCAAAAGAAGACGAAATCCAGATGCAGATACTGGATGAATTCATGGCGTCATTGGATGCTGACAGATTACTCAGTACGAATGATTTATACGAAGCTGCTAAATTATACGCCCCAGGACCAGATGTAGTCTTAACGGATGAAGAAACTAAGAAATTTGAAGAAATAGAAGCTTTTACAAGTGCTGAAGTAACTAACGAAACAGTTCAGACTGATAAAGTTAAGCCAGTTTCGAAAATTAAAACTACTACGCCGATTAAACCAAATGTAGTTAGCCCTATTGTTCCAGCGAGTAAACCACACTTTTTACCTGTTCGCGTAGACAAGATACCAACTCAAAAACGTAACCACGAAAAAGCTAAAATTCGATTACTTAAAGCAGGAAATTTTGCTTTAGCAGCGGTAGCTGTAGTATTGGGAGTTCGCTTAGTTGATGAAATAAGTAGCGCATCTAATGAAAAGGTAAATAAACAATCAACAGAATTGGTGGTTACTCCTTCTACAATCGAACAAGTTACATCTGTAACACAACCTGAAAAAATTATTGCTGAACAAATCACTAGCGAGATTAATACCACGCTACCTGAAACTACACAGCCAACTCCTACAAGTACGACACAAGTAGAAATAACTTCTCCTATAGAGCTTACACTTACTCAAAGGCTAATAAACGGTGAAACTAAACTATCAGATAATAAGGGTATGCCAATTGGTACATTCAGACTTGATAAGTTTTGTGACACAGTTAATGTCTATATAAATAACCCTATTGATTATAGAAATACAGAAGTCTTAGCTTCATTGTCGCCAGATGCACAGGAAAAGGCAAAACTGATAATGGCAGGGGGATTAACTAAAGATCAACGTTTAATGTATGAAGACGATATTATGCAAAGTGGCCTCATAAATGGAAGCGGTGATCCACTTTATGCTGCCAGTCCAGATACGACTTCAGAAGATGGCTGTGTACCTACTGCAAGTAACCCGCGTGCAATACAGCGAGCCTTTGGTTCCTCTATAGTAAAAAATGCTGGCGGAAAATCAGACCAGTATCAGCCTACGGCTGTTTTGTCTGAATTTGGATCTATACCTGGACGAGGTAAGGTGACATATATATCAGGACACCGCTCATCTCAGAGTGCTTCATTTAATGGGCTTGTGCAATATCAGCCCGGAGATACCATAACTTATGAATTAGATGGTCATTCTGTGCAGTACCGTTTAGTCACGACGCAGAAAATTGAATCCTCACTATCATTACCAGACATAATTAATTACATACAAGCAAGTTCGCCTGGCAAGGATCAGCTTGTGGCACAAGTATGTATTGAAGGCGAATCGGACAGCCGATCAATCTATATTTTCCAAAAAGCTTAAGCTTTAATACTATAATATACAAAATTAAGCAAAAATAGTATAAATAAGCATTGACATAATGCTTACGATATGATAAAGTGTCTTTATAACGTGAGGATTCCGAAAGGTGGAACTGCACGTGGAGAAGTGCGGTTAAGTTAAAGGAGAAATATTATGTTGGAAAAAAATGAATCGAACAAGGCTCGTAAAGTAGTATCAGTCATCACCCTAGGAACCATTGGTTTATTCGGTGGAGTAAGTTTGTTCGCAGAAGCTACAGATAATACATGTGATCCAAACATGGATGACTGTACTATAACAACGGATTACGCAGGCAACCCCACTGACGGTACTTTTCCCGACAAGATTGTAGTTACGACTGTTCCTGAAACAACTACAACTGTTACGGTACCAGAAACTTCAACTACAGTTACTGTTCCGGAAACCACAACTACAACCACAACTACATCGACCACTTCTACAACTATTCCAGAAACAACAACTACTGTTCCTGTAACTGTTCCTGGCACAACTCCAACTTATCAGGCTCCAACTAACTAAGTAGTAATTAAAGGATATATTATGAAAATACCTACTATCATCAAGCACAGCTTACTTAGCCTCGCTATCATCCCGGCATTATTGCTTAGCGGTGGAAGCAAGGCTGCAGCGGCACAAATTCCATACGTTTCTGGTCAACCATTACCAACCACACCCACACCTGCATTCAATGTTTTTTCGAACATTCCGTTTGGTGTCGGTGATGAATCAGATTTCGTCCGCGTCCGCCCAAGCACTGGCGATCCGTCTTTTAACGGTACGAATGGCGAACGTAACAGTTTGTATATTGATACACTAAGTTCTGCATGTAACACTAGTGATATGTTTGATGTGCGTACATATGTACACAACGGTGCAGATGACGAATTCAATAACAACGGGACTGGTACTTCGATTGCGCATGATGTTAATCTTTCGATGACTGCGCCACTTAACACTGAAAACAACCGTTTCACATTTGCAAGTACTATCAGTGCAAGCAATGCAGCGACCGTTACTGATAC
>JAYVRB010000060.1:0-13521 GCA_043776675.1 bacterium | reverse complement strand
TTGCTTGACCTGACGCATATATTCCTACTGTAGAGGTTGTTGCTACTGGCAAGACTATACGAGCAGCATCGCAAGCTTGAGCACGAGTAGCTCCTTTCCATGCAATATCACGTTCTGGTTCAGGAGTTTTATCATTACTTCGAATGTAATCTGTTAGTTCGTGAACCAACTTTGAGTATGTATCAAATACACTATTCATTGAAGAAATATAATGTTTCTTCACTGATTGTTTTAAGTTTTCAGGTATATGATAACGATACTTACCATCTTTGTCTTTTTGATCGAAATAGATATAGCGCGTTGACTGCTCAAGATATGACGCTAATCTGCCCCATTCTAGCTTCTTAGTAAGTAGATTAGAAGCATTCTCAATAACGAAGTGTATCCCACCAAGTTGCTGTACGGAATCGTCACCATATGCTGTAATTATTCGCTCGAGTAGCTTTTCGTCTTTACCTAGTTTACCTGCAAATTCATCTAAAATAATCAGGCGCATGTCATCACCACGTCGGCTAAGTCTTGCCATAGCAGCCGCTATTGTTACTGGGCTTAACTTATCAGTGAATGCGTATACATTACCGTCCACACTAGTAACCACATCTGATAAATAGTTTAAGCCTGCCTGCGTTGGCAAGGATTTGTTAGTTAGTGCGTCGATGATAGGATCTTCCATCTCCACATCTACTGTGCTTATAGGAATAGAGTTCTGGATAGCCAACTTATTTTCAATAATTACTTTTATTGAGGCAGCTGGTTCAACTGCGGTTTGAGACGTAGTACCACGAATTGCAAGTTCCTGTGATACTAGTTTCCAGATTTCTTCACTAATTGCAGACGAATCTCCATTTGCAAACACAACTGGAAGATTTCTTTGTTTAGCTTCCCATAAATACCCTGATCGAACTCTTTCTAGAAACGACTCATCAAGATTATCGAATCTTTCACCTGCTCCACGCTTATGAGCTCTTTCTTTTAATACATCACTAGGAGCATCAAGCACTATGCATAGATCTGGCTCTACTCCATCCACGGCGAAACTGATTATGCTATTAATAGTGTTATAGTCAGGTACATCACCACGACCATAATATTGAATAGCAAGGGTTGTTAAATAGTTCCTATCAACAATACAGATAACTCCATGTTCAACACTTTGTTTGATAACTTGTAGACTCTGAGAACGAGCAGCATTGTATAGAAGAACCTCGGTGCGTGTGTTCATAGGATATCTTGGGTCTTGAGTGAGCTGTCTAATGGCACGTGCTGTTAAATCACTCTGACTATCTGGTTCACGTAAAGTTCTTACTGGTAGCCCTAAGGCCTGTAATCGTCTAGCAAGTTCAAGAAGCTGAGTAGTTTTGCCTACACCTTCGGGACCTTCAAGGACAATATATTTACCTTTAATCATATGATAGACCATTGATTTTCTTTGGTAATGAGCGATGATCCATATACGCACGCGGTAACATCATATCTGGTGACCAAGTTTTGATTATCGTATCGATATGAGAGCCCTGTTGATATTTACCACTAAACCCATTGTCGCGTCCTAAACCATAATTACCATCTACTTCACCCGTTTCATGAAATATAATTTGAGCCGTACGCTCGCCTACTGGTAATAAGATTGTTTCACGGTCATTAAGGTTAAATATTTCTAAAGTTAGTCTGTTGACATACCCTGGGTCGATCCAACCTGCATCGAAACAGACTGCAATGCCATTACGTCCCCAGCTTGATCTTGAGCGTACTTCGCATGCGCCAGGTGGCAGAATTCCGAAAAACTCGTGAGTATGAGCTAGTATTCGTTCGCCTGGCTTAATACTTATTACAGGATGATCTAATGGAATATTGTTAACAGGACTTATGCCATTCAATTTACACCATTCACCGTGAGGCATAGCCTTGTATGGACCATCAAAATATCGTTCGACATCTTCCTTATCAAAAGGATTGTAGATTGTACGTTCATTGGCTTGTTCTGTACGATAATAATAGTACCCTAGAGTGACGTCGAGACTAGCATGACTAATATGTTTCGGTTCAAACGGGTAACAAATAATATGACCATCTGAAACAGCTTGTCTGATTTGATTGTTGCTGTAGACTGACATTTTACCCCTTTGCTTAAGACTTATTTTAGATTATTTTATCCAATAAAGGCAAGCAGAATAATAATGTGAATTTTACGCAAATAAGTGTGATAGTGCTTATGATTGGAATTTACCCAGCTTTATTAGAACCATCGAATTGGATATGTATCGACATAGGTAGAAACAAGCTAACTTAAATTAAAGAATACTTGAAAGATCGACAGCGATTGATGGACCCATAGAAGTAGTTATATGAACTGATTTAATGTATGCATTCTTAACGCTACTAGGCTTGTTAGCTTTGATACTCATAAGTACAGCATTCAAGTTCTCAAGTAGTTGAACAACAGTAAAACTAACCTTACCTACGCCTAAGTGAACGATTCCTGTTGAATCTACTCGGTATTCAACTCGACCAGATTTTGATTCAGAAATTGCTTTGCTAATATTGGTAGTTACTGTACCGCTCTTTGGGTTAGGCATTAGTCCACGTGGACCTAATATTCGAGCGTACTTGCCCAACTTGGCCATTTGAGTAGGGATCGAGATTAGTACATCAAAATTAATAGTTCCAGCATCTAGTTGTTTAAATAATTCGTCAGTTCCGGCTATATCCGCTCCAGCATTTTTGGCTTCTGCAACATCATCTGTTAATACAGCAACGCGCACGGTTTTACCGGTACCGGCTGGTAGTTGAATGTTGTCTCGAATGTTCTGATCAGCGTATTTAGGATCAACGTTAAGATTTACATGAAGTTCAACAGTAGAATCGAATTTGGTCTTGCTAGTTTTCTTGGCTAGATCAACGGCTTCCGCGAGACTGTATAGCTTACCGAATTCTAATAGAGCGGCAACTTTCTTATAACCTTTAGACTGACGCTCAAGTTTTGTTCTAGTTTTAGGTACTGGTGCTTTTGGCTTTTCAATATCATCTGCGTGATCAGCTTTTCGTTCTTCTTTAGCAATTTTAGCTTCTGCTACTTCTATAGCTTTAGCACTTCGCTTGCCAGATTTCGCAATTTTTACTTCATCTAATACTAGGTCCATTACCTCAGCAGCTACATTTTCAGTTATAACTTCTTCATTTACTTTCTTACTTTTCTTGGCTTCCGCCATATCATTCCTTTCGTGGTAGTAACGGCTCTAGGCCTCCCACAAATTAATTAATTACTGTTCATCCTGAGATACATAATTTTGATAATGTATCCAATTACCTGGGTTCTCTATTCTGATAGTATCAAATCTAACTTGCCATGTTTGAAGCGCAATCTTCTTATCAGTATCTTTTAAATGTGTAGCTTCAATTACTCCCATATTTGTAAGTATGTTACCGAGTTCTTTGAAGAATTTACTCCGATCCATTTCTTGAAATGGAGCCTCACTAGATCTAATTGGACTATGTATATCACCTGACATAATTATTCAACCACTACACCCATACTTCGGGCGGTACCTTTAACCATAAGTTTAACAGCATCGATATCTTGGGTATTCATATCATGAGCTTTGTCTTCAGCGATCTTAGTCAATTGAGCATCTGTGAGCTTCTTTTCTATTTTTTCAGTATTAGGACGTCCAGAACCTTTATCGATACCTAATTCAGCACGAATGCGGTCATCAGTAGGTAATCCAACAATACGAAAATCCATAGAACGGTCTTCATAGACTGCGATATGGACTGTAAGCATTTGTCCCATCAAATCCTTGGTCGCAACATTAAAAGGATTGATAAAATCCATCATGTTAACACCATATTGGCCTAGAGTACTTCCAACTGGAGGCGCTGCATTTGCTTGTCCGCCTTTAAGTTTCATCTTAAGATTTGCTTTTACTACTTTTGCCATTGTGATTTATCCTTCTTGCTTAGGTCATGAAGCTTATGACCAGTGCGTAACTTGATTAGTTTATAACATTTACCTCTTAAAGTCTATACTCGTTTAACCTGAAGCCCGTCGAGTTCTACTGGAGTTTCGCGGCCGAACATGTTCACTAGAACTTTGAGCTTACCTTTAGCAGGGTCAATCTCATTTATGCTACCATCAAATCCCTTGAACGGACCATCAATAATGTTAACAACTTCACCAATGTTGAAATCAATTTTGTGTTTAGGCTGCTCAAGACCCATGCGCTTTTGAATCTTTTCAATTTCGTCTTGCTCAACAGGAGTTGGGTCTGTACCACTACCGACGAATCCGGTAACTGATGGAGTATTTCGTACTATGTACCAGGCGTCTTCGCTAAGTTTCATTTGTACAAGCACATATCCTTGGAATATACGCTTTTCTACTACACGGCGCTTACCGTTCTTGATTTCAATCATCTTTTCTTTGGGTACCAATACTTCAAATATCTTGTCACCCATATCTAGAGAATCAGCACGCTGACGAATACTCTCTGCTACTTTTTCTTCATATCCGCTGTATGTATGTATGGCGTACCATTGTTTCGCTGTGTCATATCGTTTGTTGTTCATGATAATTTCCTCTTAGTTTAGTAAAATTTTCTTAAATACTTTATCAAGTCCGTAATCAACTACAGCTACAGTTGCACCAAAGATAAAAGCAAAAACAAGTACAGCAAAAGTAAGTTGTCGAGAATTTTTAAGATTTGGCCAGGTTACTTGCTTCAGCTCTACCCAACTTCTACGTACGTACTTAGGTAAAATAATACGTGAAATTAGCTTTAATATAGCAAAAACAGCTTTGAATGGTTGAATTTTAACTATTATTTTTAAAAATTCGGAAGTTGGCTTAGTCACTGGAGAAGTAATCTTAACAACTAGTTTCTTGGATTTAATAATCTTGCTTGGCTTAACATTTGCTTCAGCAGCTTTAAAACTACGCTCACGGAAAGTTTCAGGATTCTTTAACTTTCTTTTCTTTTTCTTATTGTCTGCTGCATCCATATAGATAATCCTTCAACTATTTATTATCTTTCAAACAAAAAGCCTACAATATTTGTAGGCATCTAAAGTCAAGCTTAGCAGAGGTTTCAACTTCGGTCAAGTTATAAGTGAATTTGTTTGTTATAGTATTGCTATGAAGTTAGTGTTTATATCGCTGATTATACTTACAATTATAGAACTTTCCATATATCTGAAAGTTGTTTGGAAAATTAGGGAACTAGTTGCATCAGTTGTAGCTTTACTTCTTTCAGCAGTAGTTGGTTACATGATTTTCTATAATCCAAGTGTTACAACGATGATTATCAGTTTCTTTAGCTTATTTAGACTTCTGAATTTATTTAGATTAGTTCAAGAAAGAATTAATCCAAATCATTTATACTATTCTACTCGACGTAGTAGCCTAACTTTAACTGCAATACAGGTTATTATTGGAGTGTGTGCGTATTACATTTCAGTAACTAACTACAGTAACGAAATTTATATTAAATACACGTTATCCGTGCTTATGATTGGGGCAGTTGTAGTCCTTTTCTCAACACTCATGCATTTACGTAAATCAACGATTATCGGTCAAGGTAAAACTGTATTAGACAGAGATCTTCCAACAGTAACAATAGCTATACCAGCCAGAAATGAAACTGAAGATTTAGACAAGTGTCTAACTACAATCTTAGGTATCAAATATCCAAAACTTGAAGTAATAGTTCTGGATGATTGCTCACAGTACAGAAAAACTCCGGATGCTATCAAAGCTTATGCAAATAAAGGAGTAAGGTTTATTGCAGGTATGATACCGCCAAATCACTGGCTTGCAAAAAATTATGCTTACAAACAGCTTGTAAATGCTTCTAGCGGTGAAATTCTGCTCTTTTGTGGTGTTGATTCAAGATTTTCTCCTGAATCAGTTAGGACAATCATTGAGCTAATGCTAGCTAGAAACAAATCGATGATCAGCATCATTCCTGTTAATTCTTTGCCTGTTAAGAACTATATAAAATCAATTATGTTACAAACTAGTAGGTATGCTTGGGAAATGTCATTGCCAAGAAAACTAGTCAGTCGTCCATCTGTTCTTAGTACTTGCTGGGTTGTTAAGTCATCCTCATTGATGGCATATGGAGGGTTCGAATCTTTTACCAATTCTATAAGTCCAGAAAGTTACTTTGCTAGGGCTGCCATCAAACAAAACGATGGATATTCGTTTCTATCTAGTCCTAGTCAAGGCGGTGTTTCTTGTGATAAACAATTTGAAGATCAATTTGAAACCGCAATTCGGACACGCTATCCACAGCTTCATAAACAACCCGAAGTTACTTCATTAATTGTGATGGCTGAATTAACGTTTCTGGTCACTCCAATTTTCATAGCTTTAGGACTTTTGTACACAGGTTATATAGGATTCGCCATACTAGCATTTACAGTGTATGCCATTCAATCATTTTCGTATTTCTTAGTAGTTAAACTCACTTATAGAAAATCGTTGATATTAGGATTATTTCTTCAACCCCTTGCTGCATTTTACGATGTAATTATTCTATTAAAGTCGATGCTCAAGTATGAATTCGGTTCAGTTGTATGGAAGGAACGAAATGTGTGCGTTCCAGTAATGAACTATTCTTCTAGAAAATATTAACTATTTAAGGTTAGGGAAATGTACTCTGAACGTCGATCCTTTATTAAGTTCGCTTTGTAAACTAATATCAGCATGTACAAGTCGTGCTAATTTCATAGTAACGTAAAGTCCTAGTCCCGTCCCGTTAGCTTCCCTTGTACGAAAATCTTCAGAACGGAAAAATTTGTCATATACTTTTTCTTGGTCGCTCTTGCTGATACCAATTCCAGTATCAATAACCGCAAATTCAACTCCGCTATCAAAAGGCTTGACTACGATAGTCACATCACCCTTCTGAGTGTATTTGATAGCGTTTGTAATAAAATTCTGCAAAACTTCTCTTACGTAAAGCTTTGTAGAGTAAAGAAGTTCAAGGTTGCCACTAAACTCAGTTTTGATACTTAGTCCGCGTGATTTGGCAAGAGGTTCATAATTGAGAGCTAGTTCAATTGCAAGTTCAGTCACATTGATCGGCTCAATATTAATCTGCAGTACTCCTCTTTCGGCCCTGCTAAGTGTACTAAGATCATTTATCATATCTGCCAAGAATAGTACTTGGTTGTGAGCATCAGTAAGTGCTTTCTTAACCTCATCAATATTGCCGGAGCGTTCCACAATTAATAGCGCATTGCTTATATTACCTTCACTGATTGTGATAGGCGTTCTAAGTTCATGACTCACAACAGAAATAAATTCATCTCTTTCTTCTTCTAATGATTTTTCTCTTGTGATGTCTCGTAGCATCAAAACGAATCCACTTTGTCCATTGCTACCGTATCCTAGGCGTACTGGAGCAATACTAATGTACAGGTTTATGATACTTCCGTCGTCGTACACTAGCCTAAGGTCCCTATTAGTTATAGGAATCGTGGCATTCATAATCATCTCTGAGATATTTACTGAATGATTATCTTTATCTATCGGCCTGAAAATACTAGAAAGCAACATTCCAGGATCAATGATGTTCACATCAAAGATATTCAGAGCTGCTCCGTTGAAAAGAACTATTTTGATGTCTTTATCTACAGCGATTACTGCATCAGCCATGCTGTTAATAAGACTGATCAATCTTTGATGGTCAATTTGTTCATTAAACAGGACGGAATTATTTTCGGTATTAAGCTTAAGCGACATATGTATATTATGTCACAACGCTATGTTGTAGACCATTTAAAACAGGCTGAAAAGTGTGAATCTGTTTACGCAAATGTTTGGAGTATGGTAACTCTAGTTCTAGCGCATCCCAAAAATCGCTACCATGTCTTAAAACTTTAGTATGAACAAGCTCATGCAGCAGTACATAATCAATCAACTCCCAAGGTAACTGCATCAAGAAGAGATTGAGAACAATATTTTTTTGACTATCGCAGCTTCCCCATCGACTCTTTAGCTTTTTGATAGAAATACTTTCTACTTCAAATCCGTGAGATTTTGCTAAAATCCGTAAACGCTGTGGCAATAGACGCTCCGCCTGCTCTCTGAGAGCTTTTATACATACATTTGAAGCCACTTTTTGAACAGAAATGTCAGATTGATTTAAATGGTTCGGAAATTGAACTAGAATTTCAGAATTTTTTATACGACTCTTTGCAGTGCTAATGTTTGCTGATCTAAATTTTAAGTGGTGCGCCTTACCAATTGACTGACCATCGGAGAGAATAACTACTTTTTTACTCTGCTCTTCTATCCATTGGTGCCGAGAAACTGCAAAATTTACTCCGCTAATATAAGGAGCCCAGAGCGGTATACTAACTCGTACTTTACCGGTAGATCCAATGCTGAGTTTAAGATTCTTGCTATTACGGGTTTTATAAACTGTTACGATTGTAAGATCGTCTAATTTAAACTGTTTAAAAGCCATACTAACTTAGCGTATTGAAATATTTCGTCGAGTCATATCTACTCGAACTTGGTTAGGTATAAGATTCACCATTCCCGGCTTGATGACTCTAGAATTGGTTATATTATCGTCTAAGCTAAGAACTCCGTTACTTCGCAGTTTACTAAGTACAGCGCTTAACTGCATGTTGAAAAGATGCTTTCCACTAATTACAGCATAACCTTCACTACTAGTCGGATTCTGCATCTTTGAAATCGCTAAATCAAATTTAGATCGATCAAGTTCCCGTGAGTACTTATCGTCTGCTTTACGTTTGTCTCGTTGTTTATTACGGATAAATGCGGTATCGGAGTCCATCTGAAACCAAAGCAGGATAGGCTCTGCGTGACTACGCTTTGCTATAGATCTAAGGGCACTACGCTTAGAAGTTTTTGAACTATTCGAGTCATATACGACGCTTAGTCCAGCACTAAGAAATTCCTCTGTCATATAATTCATAAGCTGATAGACGATATCATTTTCGGCCTTATCGTATATTGGCTTTTCAAATAATTCATTACGAATTCTATCGGATTGAATATGAGCTGCTTGGACATTCTCGCAAAACTGTCTAGAAAAATACGATTTACCAGCTCCGGGATAGCCGTACAACATCAATAAAAATGGTTTGACAGGATAAATCTTAGCCATAGTTATGTATAGGTATAGCAGATTTTAACTGATAAGGGAAGAGCTTCAAGATGACAATATATTATATTTCTCGTATTATTATAGAGTGCTTTAGAATTCCGTACGATACTACATCATCAAATATTGTAGAATTCTATATAGAACGCAAATATAGGGGCATAGTACAGCGGTTAGTATAAAGGTCTCCAAAACCTTAGACCGTGGTTCGATTCCACGTGCCCCTGCCAAGCATAAGCCCGACTGAAAGGTCGGGTTTTTGCTTGGTAAAAGTACGAGAACCGCCATAAGCGAGCCAATGCGAGCGGTGGTTCGATAGCAGGCTGTCGCTTGCAGGAGCTTGCTCCGAGAACGACAGCGGGTATACAAAGTATTCCACGTGCCCCTGCCACTATATAAATCAGAAAATGTAGACTAAACCTCAAGAGTTTAATACATCTCAGTATATTCGTTTAAAATTTATTCTATAAATAAGATTGCTGACACCTTAGACAATCTTTTTACTTGTAACAGAGATGAAGCTGTGTGATAATTGTTGTGTACAACGGTTGTGCTTTAGGTGATCAAAACCTATAATAAACCATATAAATACAAAGAGCGATTAACAGATAGTTGAGGGCGATGAAAGTATTGATGCTTGGTTGGGAATTACCTCCCCACAACAGTGGTGGACTGGGAACAGCATGCTACCAGCTCTGTAAAGCTCTATCCAAAAATGACGTAAATATTGACTTTATCCTGCCTTACAAAGCAGAACATGGTATTGAATTTATGGATATAACAGCCGCACAACCTCAAGGTGTGGCTTCAATACTACGCTCTGGCATTGCCTATGATAGCTATAAATACACCTTAGGAAGTGGTGAAGAAAAGTGGTTCGATATTTACGACCAACAAGCTTTTTACGAGAAAGCTGTCGCTAAGATCGTTGAGAATAAAGAGTTCGACATAGTACACGCGCATGACTGGCTAACTTTCCGCGCTGCTATACGCGTTAAACAGATCAAAAACGTTCCAGTAATATTACATGTTCATTCCCTTGAGTCAGATCGTGCTGGTAGTCGCTATGGCAACCCTCTGGTACATGAGATTGAGGATATGGCATTTCACATTGCCGATAGAATTATTGCTGTTAGCCAACATACCAAAAATGCGATTATTAGAGAATATCATATTCCACCTGAGATTATTGATGTGGTTCATAACAGTATTGAGCCAGATGATATCGTTCCCTTGGATGGCGATAACTCCTACAGCTATCTTGCATTCATGAAAACACTAGGCTACCGAGTTGTGGTTAACGTCGGTAGACTTACAATTCAAAAAGGATTACCTAATTTTCTTAAGGCTGCTAAAGAAGTTATAGCGCGTGTCCCTAAGACAATCTTTCTGATAGTAGGAAGTGGAGAACAAAAATACGAGCTGATTGAGCAAGCAGCCGAACTTGGAATCGGGAGTAATGTGCTTTTCGCTGATTTCCAAAGAGGTAAGAATTGGCGTGATGCGTTTGCAATTGGTGATTTATTTGTCATGCCTTCAGTTTCAGAACCTTTTGGCTTGACACCGTTAGAAGCTATTGGATATGACACACCTTCACTTGTCAGCAAACAATCCGGTATAAGCGAGGTGCTTAAAAATTGTTTAAAGGTAGACTATTGGGATATTAATGAGATGGCTAATCAAATATCAGCAGTAGTTCAGAATGATTCACTACGCGATGAGCTTAGCATAAACGCCAATATTGAACTCAAAAAGATGTCTTGGAATACTGCCAGTATTAAAGTATTAAGCTTGTATCAGAAACACTTAGCGGGAGCTAAAGCATGAACAAAGCTATAGTTCTTTATCTGCATGTTCATCAGCCCTATCGGATTAGACACTATACGGTTTTTGACACTGGAGTAAATCACAATTATTTTGATACTGATCTCGATGCTCAAACAAGTAATGAACGAATTCTAAGAAAAGTTGCTGAGAAATCTTACATTCCGACAAATGCCATACTTTTGAAATTATTAAACGATAATCCAGAATTTAACATCAGTTTATCAATTACTGGTACTGTCATCGAACAACTTGAGAAATGGTCACCTGAAGCCCTAGCTTCATTCAAAGCTCTGACCGATACTGGACGTGTCGAATTAGTGGCTGAGACATATCATCATACCCTTGCATTCTTCTATTCAATGCCTGAGTTTGAAATGCAGGTAGAAATGCATCGCCGTAAGATTGAAGAAGTCTTCGGACAGACTCCTAAAGTATTTAGGAACACTGAGCTAAGTTATAACAATGAAGTTGGTATGTGGGCTGAGAAAGCGGGCTACAAGGGTGTATTGACTGAGGGCTGGGATAAAATATTAGGCTGGAGAAGCCCAAACTATGTGTACAAGCCAACCTATACCACTAATATCAAGTTATTACTAAAGAGCTACAAGTTAAGCGATGATATTGCATTTCGATTTGGTGATCACGACTGGACAGAATGGCCGCTAACAGCCGATAAATTTGCACACTGGCTAAGTCAAGATTCAAATGCTACTAATTTCAATTTATTTATGGACTATGAGACATTTGGTGAACATCAGTGGAAAGAGTCAGGTATCTTTGATTTCTTAAGTGCTCTTCCAAAAGAGTGGCTTAAAACTGAAGGTCATAGTTTTATGACCGTAAGCGGAGCTATCTATAGTTTTGAAGCAGTTGATGAAATAGACGTAAAGGACACTATTACCTGGGCGGATACTGAACGAGACTTGTCTGCTTGGGTAGGAAACGCAATGCAAAAAACTGCTATAAAGTCATTGTACGATTTAGAAGACAAAATACTTTCTACCGATGACCTAGCTTTGATAGAAGACTGGCGCAAACTTCAAACTTCTGACCACTTCTATTACATGTGCACCAAGTACTTCAACGATGGAGATATTCATGCATATTTCAGCCCTTACGACACCCCTTATGAAGCCTATATTAACTTTATGAACGCATATCACGATATTAAATATCGTCTAGCAGACAAAGGTATAGAATTATGAGAAAGTTTTTAAAATTGAAAGTTTATAAAATTGAAAACATAGTGCAAACGCTACAGCATACAGATTACTTTTTACTGACTATTAAGCGCCTGGGGATTTTCTGATGGGTCGTCCAGTTGTACTCAGCAATGGGCAGTTATTTGTTGGACTAGATGAAACTGGTCTTGTTCATGACTTTTACTATCCTTACGTAGGGCTTGAGAACCTAACTAATGCGCGTAGTAGCCAACATAAAATCGGCATATACGTCGACAAGAAGTTTTCTTGGATTGACGATGGATCTTGGGAAGTTAAAGTTATGTTCGAAGAACGTGCTTTGATCAGTGATATTATGGTAACTTCTAAATCACTTAAAATATCTATTCATTTACAGGACTATATTGACTCTGAATATAATGCTTTCATTCGTCATATTACTGTAACTAATGATTCTTTGACAGAACGTGATATCAAACTATTTATGCATCAGGTATTTCAGATTTCACAGTCTGGTAGAGCTGACACTGCAATGTATGTCCCAGAAGAACATTACCTTTTAGACTACAAAGGAAGGTTTTGTCTTTTAGTCGCTGGAAAATCAGTAGATGGAGATGATTTTGATCAATACGCTGTAGGCGCCTACGATATTGATAAACGAATCGGTACTTTCTTTGACGCTCAAGACGGTGAGCTATCTTATAATCCTGTTGAACATGGTAGTGTTGACAGTGTTGTTAGATTTAGTAAGACACTCAAAAGCAAACAATCTTCAACGATAGATTATTGGATAATTGCTGGTAAAAATCAGATAGACATACAGAATATTCATGTTGTATTTAAGAAGCAGCCCATGGAAGAAAGGCTAACTAGAGTACGACAGAACTGGCAACAATGGCTTGAACGTGGAAACTATAAGCTGCCGGATCTTTACATTAAAAGCTTAAATCAAAGTCTTCTTATCATCAAGGCACACTGCGACCAACGTGGGTCTGTACTTGCAAGTGGCGACTCAAGCATATTTAACTATAGTAAAGACTATTACTGTTATTGTTGGCCGAGAGATGCTGCCTATGCAATTTGGCCGCTTATCAGACTAGGTCACTTCGATGAAGCCAAAAGATTCTTTGAATTTGCACAAGATACAGTTCACAAAGATGGTTACCTTATGCATAAGTATCAGCCTGACAGAGCTATAGGTAGTACTTGGCACCCATTAATACACGGTAAGAATCGAGAGCTCGCCATTCAAGAAGATGAGACTGCAGGGGTAGTGTTTATGCTAGGAGAATACTACACAGCCAGTAATGACAGTATCTTTATTGAAAATATTTTCCATACATTCATTGTCCCAGCTGCAAATTTTATGTGTAACT
>JAYVRB010000059.1:0-42473 GCA_043776675.1 bacterium | reverse complement strand
CTAAGTGATGAATTAAGACCTGAAACAAAAGCCACACTTGCTCGCCTACACAAACTTGGTCTCAAAGAAGCCATAATGATTACTGGTGACAATCTAACTACTGCAAACAAAATTGCTAAAGAGCTTGGTATTGATAAAGTCCATGCCGACACTATGCCAGCTCAAAAACTACATATACTAGAGTCTATAAAAGATCGACCGCTCGTTTTCGTTGGAGATGGTGTAAATGACGCTCCTGCCCTTACGGCTTCGGACGTAGGCATTGCGCTAGGGGCTCGAGGCAGTACTGCTGCAAGTGAGTCAGCTGATATGGTTATAATGCTCGATGATCTCGGACGGGTCGCTACGGCAATTGCTATCGCCAAGCGTACTTTTTTCATTGCTAAGCAGAGCATCTTGGTAGGTATCGGCATAAGCGTGGGATTGATGATAATATTTGCTACGGGCAAATTTACACCTTTGATTGGTGCTGTTGTTCAGGAAGCTGTAGATGTAATCGTGATTTTCAACGCTTTGCGAGCCCACACTGGTAAGTTGAAGGCTTATTAGCTGATCGCTAATCCCAAAACGGCAGCTGAGAGCACTGGGACTAGTAAGTTATCAAGCCCGTAAACGCCTGCGTTTTCTATCATACCGGCTATCAATGATAAGCTAACTACCAAAGCTAGGCTTAAGTCGGTACTGTAATAAGTATTGAAGTATCCTAGGATTAGGATTGACACTGTGATAAAGGTCGCAGTACCAGCCACACTCTTCACTTGGCCAAGAATTTTGTAACTATTCCTCTTTCCGTATTTAACGCCTATGATAGCCGCTAGCCCGTCAGCAAGGCTCATTATAAGTAGAGCCGCCGTATACACCCATACTGTCTGGGTGATGAACGTTACAGCGCCTACAGCAATCGCAAAGTAGACCTCACCCCAAGTAGGACGAGTTACGCTATGAATAGCCTTAAAGACGTTAAAATACTTAGAAATGCCTATAACGACAAGAAACGCTAGGCTCATAAAACGTATCTGATTCCAAGTCATAAAGTACGGCCAGAAAGACACAAAACTTCCGACAGTAATATGTATGAACTTTCGGCTTAGTTCGTTATGGGATTTATGGGTTCGATGCCAAAGTTCATTAACTACTAAAAGTGTAAGAATGATTGAGACAGTAATTATCAGAGCCATGTATCAATTGTACTCTAAACTCCTTTAACGTGTCGGTGCCATATAGATCTAATTACTAGAATAAAAAATCCTCCGTAGTTTCGTGAAAACACGAAGCTACAGAGGATGGTCGGGGAGACAGGATTTGAACCTGCGACCTCACGGTCCCAAACCGCGCGCGCTACCAAACTGCGCCACTCCCCGCTACATGAGACAAACCTACGGTTTTCTCATCGCTCATCGGTTAAGACGAGCTTGCTGCACTTTTCCTTTTAATTTAAACACTAACAACTCGCTCTTTGATTTGTGAAGTTGGGAATTCACAACAACAGATTGGATTATAACTAAAAATCAGAGAAATTACTACTGTTAATCTGTAATTATTCGAATTTGCTCGATCGTATTGGCTAAACCTTTATCATTAGAATCAATCAAAACTGCATTGAACTGCCTAGGACCTTCAGTAGCCAGCACATTACGAGTCTTGAGATCATCACGCCAACGGGGAATGATACTCTGATAGGTCACTCCTAGTGAAGAATCCAAAGTGCCACACATTCCTACATCTGTGATGTGTGCTGTACCTCTGGGTAGTACGCGGTAGTCGGCAGTCGGAATATGCCAATGATCGCCTACAACTGCTGTTACGCGGCCGTCCAAATAGTCACCTATCACCACTTTCTCACTACTATAATCACCATGAAAATTAACAACCGTAGCATCTCGCAAATTATCGCGTTCTGTGTTTAAAATCTCATCAATTATTTTAAGTGGGTTATCGAGCTTGGTCTCGGCATCTTTGCCAACGATTTTGCCAAGCAAGCTGATTACAAGTGTAGTTCCTGATTCATTAGTTACATATTTATATCCCAATCCTCTTTCGGTTGCGGGATAATTGGCTGGTCTAGTTATTGGCTCTGCAGGATTATCTAAAATCGAATAGATTTCCGAATTATTTAAACTCCAGTTTCCGCCAGTACAGACATCAACTCCAGCAACTTGGAGTCGTCTAAAGTCATTAACGCTCGTTCCCTTGCCTTCAGTAACATTTTCGGCTTGAGCAATCACTAGGTCAAGGTTCTTGTCACGTCGAAGATTGGGCAAGACACTTTCAACAATCTGTAGTCCTACATCACCCATCACATCGCCAATGTATAGTATTCTCATTGGTTTAAGTATAGACGCTGAATCTTTATCCAGCAATTATTCAATATCTGGAATCCAAGCTTTTTCTTCAGTAGTTTCAGAATCAAAGTTTGTAAGAATTCTCAATACTTTTTCCGTGTGTACCCTAAACCAGAAATGCTCATCACTGGGTTTATCAAAATTATACGATTTAGGTGCTTCATCGAACTCATAGTTCTGACTTTCTGATACATAAAATCCACCATCATTTGCACGTCTTTTAATTAATGGAGGGGTCCCCTCTGGTTGCAGTAGCTGTGTGCGCTCTACGGGATATATAATATCGGCCTCTTGTAATTTTGATCTTAGATTTTCAAGTGAAATCAAATAGTCAGACAACGAATACTTCTGGCCCTTATTTTGATAGTTGTTAACAATCTCATTGATTACAATCCTGTATAGTTGCATCTGCAGTTGTTCAGGATCATGGATCGGTATGATAGCAGCCAAGATTCTACCATAATTAGTCGGAAAACTATGAAAGACACTATGCGCTTTGTCAGCGCCTAGTCTATGAAACTGGTTTTGTAATCTACTAGCTAATTCTCTAGAAACAGTGTCTTCTTCTGTCCTGATGTTCTCAAGGTCGCTAGACTGACCTATGCTCTTTCGAAGCTCATCATCCCAAGCAATTATATCTATATCTTCTGGGCTTAGTTCAGACATATGTTTACAGTATTTAAATTGTTGCTATTTGGCAAATTCAATAGCACGGGTTTCGCGAATAACATTGACTTTGATAGTGCCTGGGTACTGCATGGTTGATTCAATCTTGGTGGCGATATCACGGGCTAGTTTGATAGCGCTAAGATCATCAATAGTTTGCGGTTTCACAAATACTCGAACTTCACGTCCAGCACTAATCGCGTACGACTTCTCAATACCAGCAAAGCTGTTGGCTACGTTCTCAAGTTCACGCATACGCTCACCAAAATTTTCGGCAGAAATATTACGAGCACCTGGCCGTGACGCACTAATGGCATCACAAGTTCGGATAATCAAAGCTTCAACACTGGTAGCTTCGACGTCATCGTGATGCTGCTCAGCAGCCAATGCGACTGCTTCTGGAGCACCGTACTTACGAAGCATCTCGCCAGATATGTGGTGGTGCTTGCCTTCCATTTTGTGAGTCAAAGCCTTGCCTAGGTCGTGGACCAGTGCAGCGTATTTGCTGATCTTAACATCAGCGCCAAGTTCCTCGGCAATCATACCAGCTATGTGTGCCATTTCGGTACTGTGCTTTAGAACGTTCTGACCGTAACTTGTACGGAACTTTAGTTCACCTAGAAGTTGGAGAATCTCTTTAGGGATACCGATGATACCTACTTCACGCGCTGCATCTTCGCCGGCTTTGATAACGTCTTTTTCGACGTTCTTTTGAGCCTTTTCAACTACTTCTTCGATGCGTCCAGGATGGATGCGTCCGTCCTTTATGAGCATCTCTAGAGCTTGATGAGCAACTTCACGGCGTACAGGGTCAAAGCTACTGAACACAATGTAGCCCGGGGTGTCATCAACCATAATGTCAACACCAGTTGCACGTTGTAAGGCTTGGATATTTCGCCCTTCTTTGCCGATAATTCGACCTTTCATTTCCTCATCTTCAAGCTTCATACTTGTGATGGTACGCTCAGCAGTAACTTCGCTAGCCATGCGCTCCATTGCAGTCGTAATGATTAGAGCGGCTTGTTCGTCTGCAGATTCGCGAGCTTCATTTTGGCGCTTATTGATAAGACCAATCATGTCGTTCTTGATATCTCGCTCTGTCATTTCCATAAGCTTGCTGGCAGCTTCTTCCTTACTAAGCTTTGCGATTTTCTCTAACTTATCTTGCTGCTTGGTACGAATATCGCGAATTTCGTTTTTGAGCTGCTCTTGCTCATCCTCATCTTTGCGAAGCTTCTCGCTACGCTTGTCTAGGTCATCAATCTTTCGATCCATGGACTCTTCTCGTGTAACTAAACGCTGTTCAAGATCTTTCAATTCTTTGCGACGAGTATGCTCTTCTTTGCGCCCCTCATCGATTGCTCGATTGGCGTCTTCACGAGCTTGATCAATCATTTTGTCAGCTTCTTTTTTAGCCTTCTGTAGTTCTTTTTGAACTTTCTCTTCGACGCTTCCTTGACGTTGCTTGATATAAACTGTTGCGCCTCCAAAGCCAACAATTACTCCTACAATTCCTAGTAGAGCTGGTAACATACTTGTCCTTTCTATGGGCAGAATTTCTGCTGAGCAATCGCTATCACTTCTCTAGCTCAACAAAAGATTTCTGAAAAACAAATTAAATTTAGAATAAATGAAAATGGATTGTTCGTCTCTCTGACTCCACAATTCCTATAAGTAAATATACGCTTTCTAGTCCTAGTTGGTCAACAATTTGGTTAATAACTATTGTAAACTTGCCAATACAACAAGTTGATCGCTGTATTTATTAGTTTCTAGCTTACTTTTGCTAGTACAAGTTATCAAGTTGAATCCGGACTTGCCTGCATTCGCCAAAGTTAGAGCAACCTTTATATCAACACTAGTTTTGATAATAAAACTTAACGATGGTTAGCATTAATTCAACACCCGCCGTTATCTTGGAATAGACGAATCACTGCTTGGAATATAGTTTTGATAGATGATGATTAGTCCTATAATCACTAAGACTAATGTGGCATAGGCTATACCTTTTAACACATCATGAGTCCGTTTGTGCTCAGTCTGAACAAGATCTCTTACGTCTGGTTTAATTACGTGTCTCGCTAGGACTTTAGATTTTTGTAATTGCCTTTTGATCATTAAAACAGGCTTAGCTGAACCTGCACTTGTGATTTCACTTTGTACAGGGCTAATCTCCATATACTATTCAACTACTATGTTTATAAACTCTGAAGATTTTGGAAGTAAATATTATTGATAATAAGATGTACGTCCCGAACAGACAGACGGTAGTTAACAATCCATAATCAGATACATTGCTGACATTGGTACTTTCAGCAAATGCAGTTTCGAAATTAGGTAGAGCAAATAGTGTTATCAATAACCCGAAATTAGTTCCGAGCTTTAATGTGCTTATGATTGACATTTTTTGGCCATTTTTTGTTTTTATTTACTACTCACTTATTGTAACAATACTATAGATGTTGTCAAGATATGCAAAAGCAGTGTTACTTTGTGGGTTTAGTGATGTTTGGTTCGGCACCATAAAAGGGAATGGTCACAAGTTCGTTACTACCTTTGCGAATTAATTTGACTCCCTCGTCTATCCATAGATCATCTCGAGTCGCAACAATCGGAATTTGATATACATAGCTTAATGCGTTGGCGATAGTAATACCAATTCGAAGTCCAGTAAAACTTCCAGGACCCTGGAACACTACTACACCTTCCAAATCTTTTCTAACTTTGTTGGATCCTTCCAAAAGTTTGTCAATCTTCTGCTCTAACGCCTCAGCAAGATCTCTGTGTGCTTGCCAAGTAGAGTAGGCGAGTTTGTTGCCGTCTTCAAATAAGCCAATCTCGGCTTCTGGTTTGTCGGTTCTGATAGTAAGTATCAACATACTCTTAACTTGCTAAGCATTATCGGGAAACAGATAGTTATACTTTATTGGGTATACGAACTTAAACTCTCGGTCATTGATTCCTGTAGGACTAATCTCAACCGAGATATGATCCTCGGGAATTATGTTTGACGCTATGCTCGGCCATTCAATTGCCACTATTGAACTTGCATCTTCCAAAATTTCTTTTAGTCCATTTCTTAATATTCCAGGGTCATCAAGCCTATAGAAATCAAAATGATAAAGCACTTTATTTTCGGCGACGTACTGATTACTCAAAGTAAAGCTTGGACTATGAACACTATCCTTACTTCCCATACCTTTAGCTAAGCCCTTTACGAAAGCAGTTTTGCCTCCACCCAGGTCACTGATTAGCTCAATCACCTCTCCGCCAAGCAAACGTCGTCCCAAGGCTTCGCCTATCTTTAAAGTATCTTCTAAACTTATGGAGTTGGTTTGCCAGGTCTGTTCGGTATTCATACGCTAAGTATAGTATCGCGACGCCGCCGACCATAGCAAGTGTCCAGATGTGAATTGGAGAAGTTACGGGCTTGGCAGGCATGGTCAAGGTAGTAGGCTTGGGTTGTGCCTTATCAGAACCTGAAATCTTTGAAGATATGGACGATTTACTTGAATTCGTGGATTTGGTGGTTGATCTCTTAGCAGGTTCAAGGACTAGAACATTAGCTGTATTTGGAGTTGGTGAAGTTGACCAAGCCCATAGTCCATTATTTAAATTCCATGACATCCCATCTTTAGCTAGACTGTATGTACCAGTTTCTGAAACGATTTGGCCTGTTTGATCTATGAGACGGGCTTGGCCGCCAGAATTACTGAGAGCTAGTCCGCTGAGACTTGAGAAATAAGCTACATACTTTTGACCATTAATTATCGTTCCTGCAGGAAAAGTATAGTTATGATGAACTGCGGTACCGACTTGAATCACAAATCCACCTAAATCAAAGTTCGATGAGTTAGGGTTATATATCTCAACAAACTCATCAGTTGAGTCATTACCCGTACCAGCTGGATTAGGCAATAACTCTGTAATAGAAGGGTTGATGAGGCCAAGGTTGACCACATAATCTGGCAACGAGCTATCTGTACTCAAAGCTATACTCTGGTTATCTACAACAATAGGAGGAGAGTTGAAGTTAGAAGCTACTATGCTTGAAGTTGAGATTGTAGTCTGCGCTGAAGTATCTGATATGAGCTGGCAGCTATTGTTTGGGTCTGGAATAACTGTTAGCCAATTTCCAGATCCAGGAGTTGAAATATCAGGGTTGAACTGTGGGTTTGTTGGTCGACGCAAGTATGATGCCTCTAGATTTGTTGAGAGTGTCTGAGCACCAGCTTGAGATTTCTTGGACCAAGCTACATAGTCCTGAACCACAGGCATAGTGTCCAATGGGTCGACATAAGTAATTTCGATGTAGCCAGACGTACTAGCCAGTCCGAGCGACATAGAATATATTGTCACCCGATAACAAATATCATGTAGATCATCACTCACGATATAGTATCCACCAGAAGATAATGTTCCATGGAGTTTCAAAGTTCGGTTGGAAGTAGACTTGGCAGGATCAAAATTATTATAATATTTGATCTGGAGTTTCGTCATATCAAGTGTGGAACCAGACGAATTATAGAGTGTAATAAACTGGCCGTTACTACTTGTTATTTTGAACTGGCTGATTACTACTGAAGGCGAGGCTATTTCTGCATAGACGGACTGGCTATAGCCTAGAGCGGTCATTAGTAATAACCCAGTTACGATAGAACTTTTGAGTACCTGTTGCATAATCTAGATATTAGTCTGGCGAGAATCCATCATCAAGCAGTAGCGTAATGAAAATTACAAAATAATTAAATTAGTTAAGATTCCAGTCTATACTAAGGTTATGCTTCACCTTAGTAAATTCTTTCTCAACAAAGATGTGCTCTCGCATCGTTCTGAGATGATGGTAGCGACAATTCTTTCTCCAATAATCAACCCTGACAATCTTAAAATTGAAGGGTTCTACTGTCAGGATAGATTCGACAAAAGTACACTAGTTCTACTATGTCAGGATATCCGCGAGATATTACCGCAAGGTTTCGTAATTGACGACCATGAGATTCTTGCACAACCTGATGAGCTTATAAGACTCAAAGAAATTATGAATATAGGATTTGACCCATTGAACAAGCACGTCGTAACGATGGGCAAGCAAAAGGTCGGAAAAGTTTCTGACTATGCAACTGACACTGATTCAATGTATATACAGAAGCTTTATGTTACTCAGCCACTCTTCAGAAATTTTACAGGTGGAAACTTAATAATTGATAGGTCTCAGGTCAATGAAATAACACCTACCAAAATAGTTATTAACAATCTATTAGAAACCAGCTCAGCGGCTGCTACAGCAAACGCCTAATCTGATGCATCAGATTCAAATTTTAGAGCAGCTTTAATATCTCCGTAATTAAATCCTTGACGGGCTAAATACTGCATTAACTTAAGATTGTCTTGGTAGCGAGATTGCTTACGTTTACGACTAACTATGTCGGACAGTGCGGAACTTTCGAGTTCTGCTTCATTTCCTACCACCTGCTGAATGATACTCTCAGCAACACGCTTTTTGCGAAGCTCAAGTATAAGTTTACGTCTGCTTGTTGGATGGAGCAGGCGACGGTCATTTACAAATGCAGTCGCATACTTAAAATCATCGATTAAATGTTTAATACTTAGCTTGTTAAGTATATACTCTATAAGGGCAGGGGACAGCTTTTTGCGCATTAGATATTGCTCAATCTCCCATTTTGAACGAGGACGAAGAGCTATATAATTTAGTACTTTATCGTAAACTTTATCGTCATCAGAAAGCCTCTGAAATTCCCCTATCTGCTGATTTGTGACTTCTAAACCTACAGCTATCTTGCTATCAAGTAGCCCGTTCGCACTTAGACTAAAGGCGTATTGCCCGTCTACAAATATAGAATATCTGCCTACACGTTTAACCTGAGTTTTGATGGCAGAGATTTTCATATATTAATTTGTATTATTTTGCTTCGAGGGATGCTTCGCGAACTTTTTTGGCTATCTCGGCCATGACTTTTGGATTGTCTTGTAGGTATTGCTTGGAGGCTTCGCGTCCTTGACCAATATTTTCTCCATTATATGCAAACCACGCACCAGCTTTCTCGACTATGTTCTGCGTAACTGCTAGATCAAGTACATCACCAGAAGCACTTATTCCTTGGTTGTACATGATATCGAATTCGGCTTCACGAAATGGCGGAGCTATCTTATTCTTTACGACTTTTACTCTAGTACGATTACCTATAATCTCTTCGCCCTGTTTGATTTGTCCGATACGGCGAATGTCCATACGAACAGATGCGTAGAATTTGAGGGCATTACCGCCTGTAGTTGTCTCTGGATTGCCGAACATCACACCAATCTTCATACGAATCTGGTTGATAAACACAACAGTAGCTTTACTACGAGAAATAACTCCAGTGAGTTTACGAAGTGCTTGGCTCATCAGACGAGCCTGAAGTCCCATATGACTATCACCCATATCGCCTTCGATTTCAGCGCGAGGTACTAGAGCTGCGACTGAGTCAATTACAATCAAATCAACAGCGTTAGATCTAACCAAAGTCTCTACAATCTCAAGCGCTTGTTCACCATTATCTGGCTGACTAAGCAGTAGATTCTCAACATCTACACCAATACGCTTGGCGTAAGCTGGATCTAGGGCATGTTCGGCATCGATAAATGCTGCCGTACCACCAGCACGTTGTACTTCAGCAATTGCATGTAGCGTCAGAGTGGTCTTACCAGATGATTCTGGACCATAGATTTCTATTACGCGGCCTTTAGGGATTCCACCGCCTAGCGCTAGATCAAGCGAAAGACTTCCAGTTGGGATACATTCAACTGCAGCTGAATACGCATCACCCATCTTCATGATTGAGCCTTTGCCAAACTGCTTCTCAATGGTTTCCATTGCTAGTTCAAGTGCTTTGGAGCGACCTGCAGTTACAGAATTAGCTTCACTATCTGATTTAGTAGTTTTATTAGCCATAGACCCTCCTAATTAAACAGTAAATACTTCCTTAATAGTTTACCACTATAACCCCTTAATATGGGTCGTGAAAATTGCTACAGCTTAACAGGGTAATATATTTTGCAAAAGTTCTTAAATAATTAAGAATCCCACTAGTGTTAATGCTTACGTTTTTATCGCCTGCCTGTTAGAATAGTTTATAGGATGGGTGAACATACAAAAACTTGCTTGCAATTGTCGGATGGACCTCTATAAATGCGTATTTCAGATTCTTTAGTTGAAAAGTTGCTTAGCCATGGGTCAAAAGTTACAAAGGAGCAGTTAGTTGATCTAAGGGAGCAAGAAACTAAAGAGAAGAAGCCGCTACAAGACTTAGCCGTTAAAAATAATTTGATAACTGAAAAAGATCTCACTAAACTCTACGCTGATGAGATTGAGATTCCTTTCATTGAGCTAAATGCAAAAGAGATAAAACATGACATTCTGAAATTACTCCCAGAACGTATTGCGAGACAATATAATGCCGTAGTTTTTGATATAGACGATAAGGGTACGAAGCAAATTGCGATGCAAGATCCTGACGATATTCAGGCTCTCAACTTTTTGCAAAAACAATTAGGTACTAGCCTCAAAGTCCATATAACTACTGCTAGCCTACTTCAAGTAGCACTCGACCAATATCGGGGGAACATCAGTAGCGAACTGACTAAAGTGATTGCTGACCAAGACACTGTGGATGATAGCGATGATTTAAGTGAAGAGGACTTGGCCGAGGACTCGCCTGTTGCTCAGACGGTTAATATCATAATCGAATATGGGGTAAAAGCTGGTGCTAGCGATATACACATTGAGCCTCGTGAGAACAATGTAGTAGTACGCTACCGTATAGATGGAATGCTTCGTGAAGCCAACAAGTTGCCTCGTAAACTTTTGGGTGCATTAGTCAGTCGTATCAAAATTTTGAGTAATCTTAAAATTGATGAGAAACGTATGCCTCAGGACGGACGATTCAAAGTAGAGGTAAGTGGCACTATATATGCACTTCGAGTGTCTACCTTACCAATTCTAGATGGCGAGAAGGTTGTGATGCGTATCTTGAATGAAAGCACTAAACCTTCTACTTTTACAGAGCTTGGCTTTTGGGGAAAAGCCTTACTCGATTTGCAGAATGCCATAGTTCAGCCGCATGGAATGGTGCTCGTGACAGGACCGACCGGCTCGGGCAAATCTACTACATTATTTAGTGTGCTAAGCAGTTTGAATACCCCTAATGTCAACATCTCTACAGTGGAAGACCCTGTGGAATATCACATTGTTGGCGCGAATCAAACGCAAGTTAATCCTGTGGCAGGCATGACCTTCACTAATGGCCTGCGCGCTCTACTTCGTCAAGATCCAAATATTATAATGGTTGGAGAAATTCGAGATCGAGAAACAGCTGACTTGGCAATCCAGGCTTCCCTAACTGGACACTTAGTCTTCAGCACCTTGCACACTAGCAATGCTGCAACTTGTTTGCCTAGACTTCTTGATATGGGTGTTGAGCCTTTCTTGATAGCTAGTACGGTCAGGGTAGTAGTAGCTCAACGATTGGTTCGCAGACTGTGCTTCGATTGCCGAGAACCTTACACTCCAGATTCTGCTATCATAAAACAACTTGAGAAGAGTTTTCGCTTGGATCAGAATGGTGGTATAAAGCACATGAACGAACTAGAAGAATTAGCGAAGAAAGATGGCATTGGTAAGTCGAATAAGGCTAAGGCCGGTAATGCTACCGATGAACTTGGTTCAACCACTTCTTTAATAAATCGATTATGGAAAGCTCATGATGATGGTTGTGATAGTTGCAACCATAACGGCTATAGGGGTCGTATAGGAATATACGAAGTGTTAACCAATTCCTCTGCTATACAGAAGCTTATTGTAGGGAGTAGTTCCAGTGAGACGATAGAGCTAGCAGCTATAGATGAAAACATGTTATCGATGCAGCTTGATGGATTTATAAAATCATTACGAGGCGAGACTACGATTGAAGAAATCTTAAGAGTCACGGCTCAGGACTAATATGTTATTCAACTATAAAGCAGTAACTAAAGACGGTAAATCTATCGCTGGCACTGCAGAAGCGTTAAATCGCCAAGCATTGATAGCCACCCTCCGAAAGCAAGATGTTCACCCAATAATGATAGAGAGTGGGAAGGAAAAGAAGAGTGGCTCAGGCAAGCTATTTGGCCCAAAACGCAAAGTCAAGATCTTGGACTTAGTGATATTCACGAGACAGCTTTCTACCATGATCTCTGCAGGCGTACCCTTAACAAGATCACTTTCTTCGCTCCAAAATGATAGCGAGAATGCCTATATGGGCGAGATCTTGGCTAGCATAACTAAAGACGTGGAAGGAGGAGCTACGCTTGGCGATGCATTCTCCAAATATCCAAAAGTCTTTTCCGAAGTCTATGTTAATATGGTCCGCGCAGGTGAAGAGGGAGGCATATTGGATGATATATTAGAGCGACTAGCTACCCAGGTCGAACAGGACGCATCAATGCGCAAGAAGATTAAAAGCGCAATGATGTATCCATCAGTTATCATGGGTATAACTGTAATCTCGTTCTTTGGCATAATGCTATTTGTAATTCCTAAGATGAGCACCATTCTTCAAAGCCTAGGAGGACCAGATGCAAAACTACCTGTTTATACCCAAGCTCTACTTAGCTTCAGTGATTTCTGCACAGCAAATAGCATTGTTAGCGCCATTCCAGGCTATCATCAGGTGTTTGATCTCATACCTATACCGTTATTAAGTGCAATATTCGTGAATTTTCCTAACCTTCTGATTCTTGCTGGTCTAGCATCAATTGGAATTGTGTATTTAATACGCTATGTCAGAACCTCAAAAGGCAAGTATCAACTTCACTCATTACTACTCAAAACCCCCATTGTAAAAACAGTGATTCTGAAAATAGCCATAGCCAGATTCTCAAGGACATTTGCTTCACTCATGTCAGCTGGCGTAAGCGTCTTAGATTCTCTTGAAATTACTGGTGCAGCTATTGGCAATAAAGTGATAGAAGCTGAACTTAAGCTGGCAGCTATAGAAGTTAGAAACGGTAAACAGCTAAGCGAACCTATAAGTCAGAGCAAGCACTTCCCTCCCATTGTGGCCCAAATGTTAATGGTGGGTGAAGAGACTGGAAAGATTGACACAGTACTAATCAAAATCGCTGATTTTTACGAAGAAGAGGTGTCTGTGCTCATAGATGGACTAGCATCAATAATTGAACCTGTCATGATTGTGTTCTTGGGTGCTGGCGTTGGACTGATTGCTGCTTCAGTCATGGGGCCGATAGCCAACCTATCTAAAAACGTTGGCGGTTAGCAATCTTATCCACAGGGCTATTGACCTCAAAGTACTAATGTTTATAATCATACTCAGATACTTGCATCAAATTTAATGTGCAGGATCGTAAGCAATATAATATAAGAAAGAAGGGTGGGCATGATTTCTCTAAAGCAAACTAACAAAGGGTTCACGATAATCGAACTATTGATCGTGATCGTAGTGATCGGTATCCTAGCTGCTATTGTACTTACTAGTTACGGCGGTGTGACAGCAAAAGCTAATAATGCAAAGCGAACGACCGATATATCAGCTCTGGCAAATCAACTTGAAGTGTATTACACGACTAATAGTTACTATCCATCATTGACTCAGTTGAACACTGGCACTGCTGCCGGTACAGCCGCTCTATCAACTTGGATCACTACTAACATCAAAGGTTTTGACCAAGCTGGAACAGTTGATCCTAGCAATGTAAACAAGAGCCATAACATTTCTGCTACAGCAGGTGCTGGCCTTACAGCTAAGCAATACTCATACGTAGTAACTCAGGCCGATGGCACAACAAGCTGTGAAGCCGACAGTACTACTTGTGCTAAGTTTGTACTTTCAGCTCCAGCAGTTGAAGCGGGTGCAGCAGCTCTTACACGATCTAGCTTAAACTAAACGTTTTAAGTTAATTCCTAAAGCCCCGGGTTATCTCGGGGCTTTATACTATAATTAAGCATAAGTATGAATAAACTCCATAAATCTACTGTCGGCTTTACTATAGTTGAGATACTAGTATGTATGGTAATCGCTGGCGTAGTAATTGATTCACTAAGTAGAATTGTCATCTCCTATGTAGCTCTTTCTAAGAGTAGTCAGTATGTAAACGTCTCCAATGCTTTTGCCGAAGCCGAGGTTGAAGAGTTGAGAAACAATGGCTATAACAGCCTCCCCATAGGTACTACCAGTCTTACCTCACAGCTCTCTTCGCAACTTCCACGGAGCAAATCTGCGAGTATGGTTGTTAGCTCACCTCAAACTGGACTTAAGCAAGTCGATATTTCTATCAGCTACACCGACCAGGGTAAGACTAGGCTTAGTAAGTACACGACATATGTAGGAGAACTAGGTGTCGGCCAATAAATACAGAACAATGAACAGTAACGGCTTCACGCTTATCGAACTATTGATGGCGATTTCTCTAGTTGGCATTATCGGCGTAACCTATCTTGCAGTCTCAACAAATTTCCTTGTAATAATCAATCGAGCTGGGCAGCTTAGCGAACTGACAACGACATCCCAAGGCTTATTAAGATCCACGGTGGAGAGTATCCGATATGGAGATGGAGTTAGGCAGACTAACCAGTTGTCAGACCCCAATGCTCCTAGTGGTGGGTGGAATACTAGTAACACAGCATTTGTAATAATTATCCCTGTACCTGCCATAGATTCAAGTAGAAACTATATCAGCGATCCAAACACTGGAAGTCCATACATGAATGAGCTCGTATATTACAAGAACGGTACAACACTAATGCAACGTAGACTGGCTAACCCTAGTGCGGCTGGAAACGTGTTTAGAACTAGCTGCCCAGCCAATCTCGTCTCACCCTCCTGTCCAGCAGATGTTCTATTAGCAACCTATGTAAGCAGCATGACCTTTACTCTGTATGACCAAAACGGTGCAACTACAACTACTGCAAGTTTAGCTAGATCTGTAAAGATTGACCTTACAATGAAACGTAGCCCACTCAGTTCTCAACCAGTAGCGTATTCAAACAGTATAAGAGTAACCCTAAGGAATAGGTTCTAGAATGACCAGTCTTAATTCCAAACAAGATGGTACGATTATTTTAATTTTTATCTTGACTCTTCCATTCTTGATTCTCACAACTATCTATTTCATGAACTTGGCCTTATCAAATTATCAAGTAGCTATCAAGGACCAGTTACGTACCTCTGCTCAATTAGCAGCTGATGCTGGTGCAGACTATTCTGTCGAACAATTTAACACAGATAACAATTGGTCAGGTACAAATGGAGATATAACTCTTAGAAGTGATAGCTCATCAAAAGTCACATACTCGTCAACTATTTCAGGAACTTCTAATGCCAAAGTAATTTCTGTGACAGGAAAAACTTATGCTCCAGCAACCTCCAATACACCCAAGGTTACTGTAAGAATCAATGTAGATATGCGCCCAGTAACTTCTGGTAACTTCAGTATAGTAAGTGGTGCGGGAGGTCTGTATATGAGCAATAGTTCGAAAGTAGTAGGTGGAGCAGTGTCTGTTAACGGAAATATATCGATGCAAAATACGTCGCAGATCGGCCTTAGCACTAGCCCTATTACCCTAAATGTTGCCCATAATATATGCCCAAATCCGGCGGACGCTACATATCCAAGAGTTTGTAATAGCGGAGAAAATGGCCAACCTATAAGTATAAGCGGTAAGGCGGTTATCTACGGTACAGTTACAGCTACTAATCAAACAGATGGAACGGGAATGTTTAGTCCTGGTCTAGTCGCCGGCAGTCCAGCGCCACAGGCTTTGCCAACGTACGATAAAACTAGTCAGAAAAATTCTGTTACGAGTACTCTTATAGCTGCAGATGCAGTATGCAGCGGTAACAAAGGTTCAATTACCTGGCCAGCAAATCTAAAGATAACAGGAAACGTCAACATTTCTAGTAGCTGTCAGGTTACTATGCTGGGGAATGTTTGGATTACTGGCACTCTTACTATGACCCAATCTTCTGCTCTAGTGGTATCTGATTCATTAGGTTCGGTAATGCCGGTAATAATGGTTGACGGTTCATCTGGAGCCAACTTTAACAATAGCTCTGTCATTAAAGCTAATAGCAGTAACACTGGAGCAAAGATCATTACTTTCTGGAGTGCGGCTGGGTGCTCGCCCGATTGTTCAACCGTAACCGGCACGGACCTCTTCAACTCACGCAATATACCAACAATCATCTTAAATAACAGTGGCGATGCTCCTAATTCAATCCTGTATGCCTACTGGTCACAGGTGAGTGTCGGACAGAGCGGACAAATCGGTGCGATCGTCGGGCAAAGCATAAATCTAAGCAATAACGGAACCATTACTTTTGGCAGTTCAGTTGGCACAAGTAGTACAACTTGGCTTGTAAAAGGCTATCGAAAGCAATAATTATAGATATTTAGTAGCGAAATATAAGATACAAATCTGTTATACTTATGCTTATAAATATGCAGATGGGTAGCATTAATGAAAACAACTAGAATACCGTTATTCTTACACGATAAACCACTGTTTGGACTAGACATAGGCTCGTCCTCTCTTAAAGTCATGCAAATTGGAGATCACCCAGACAAATTAACTAAGGATAAGCAAGGGCCAAAAATCGTTGGATACGGATATGCCGAGTTCGATAAGTCTGCTCAAGACAATGGTGTGATAGTGAAGCCTGAGATAATAGCTAAAGCTGCAAAAAATCTTTTTGAGAATCATCTTATTGGCGAGATTACAACTCGCCGAGTAGCTATCGCCATACCAGCTTACCGTACCTTTACCCGCTCATTGAAACTGCCTAAACTAATGCCAGCTCAGATTCGTGAAGTGGTTGAGCTTGAGGCAGAACAATATATTCAAGTTCCTCTTGAAAACTTGTATCTAGATTATGAGGTTGTGTCTCAAACTGAAGACTCTACCGAACTATTTGTTGTGGCAGTTCCAAAAGATATTGTAGATTCATATCTCGAGCTTTCTCAGCTACTTGGACTAGAGACTGTGCTAATAGAGCCAACTCTAGGATCTTCAGCAAGACTATTCTCATTGGATAGACAGAGTGATGTACCTGGATTTATTATCGATTTTGGATCAGTGTCAGCCGACATCAGCATCTACGATAAGACGGTGTTGGTAACAGGTACGGTACAGGGTGGTGGAATTAACTTTACTGAACTAATCCAAGGTAAACTTAAAGTTACTACTAAAGAGGCTGGGATAATTAAAACTCGTTATGGCTTAGGGAATAGTAAGCGACAGGCAGAAATCAAAGCCGCACTTGATCCAACTCTACAGCAGATAGTCAAAGAAATTCGACGTATGATGCGCTACTATGAGGAACGCTACGGCAATAAAAAGCCAATTAAGCAGATTGTGACACTTGGAGGTGGTGCAAACATGCCTGGTCTAAGTGAGTATCTAACTAATGAGATGCGTCTTGCTGTACGCCACGTTGACCCTTGGCAATATCTAGACTTTCAAGGCCTTCAACCACCTTCTAATGCCGACAAACCAATGTATGCAACAGTAGCTGGATTGTCGTTGACTATACCTAAGCAGGTCATAACTCAATGATCAATCTGCTGCCTCCTGATGTCAAAGATAGCTACCGCTATGCAAGACGCAATGTTCTGATGAGGCGCTGGATATTTAATTTTATTTTAGCATTTGTTGGTCTTGGGTTAATCTCTACTTATGGGTTAGTAAGCCTGAGCCAATCCGAAACTATCTATAAAGATAAGATTGCTGAAGTTCAGAGTGTTTATATTAAAGAAAAATACGCAGAAACAGAAACTCAAATCAATGACATGAGTAATAGCTTCAAGTTGGTAGTGCAAGTTCTTAGCAAAGAGGTGCGCTTCTCGGAGCTATTGAAACAGATTGCGGCTCTAATTCCCGCAAAAGCTAATCTTACTGGCCTAACGATTAATCAAACTAAGGGCGGTATAGACATCTCTGCGAATGCAATAGACTACTCCACTGCTGCTCAATTACAAATAAACCTATCGGATACTAACAATAAAATCTTTAGCAAAGCTGATATTGTCACTGCTTCCTGTAGCTCAACAGCCGTTCTAAACACCGACTATCCGTGTAGTGTGAATATTAGAGCTCTATTTGCTCCTAATAGCCCCTTCCTCTTGATAAATAGCAAGAAGGCGACCCTATGAATAGCAAGAGGCTATACTGGCTACAAATAGGTATCTTATGTGTTCTTGTAATTGGGCTAATATCTAGTGCATACGGTTTTAATAAAATCCTAACCAATCAAGGTACAAAGGTAACTGGCCTTAAAGCTAAGAGTTTAGCGCTATCTGAAGAGCTAGGTATATTGGCTAAAGCAAAAAAGGATTTGATCGCATATGCACCGCTCGAGAAAATTGCTAAAGCGGTCGTGCCCCAAGACAAGAATCAAGCTGAAGCTGTTCGCGAAATAGTAAATATTGCTGAGGCCAATAACGTGAGCTTATCTGCTATAAACTTTCCTTCTTCTAACCTTGGAAACTCTCTCTCTTCTAAAGATAGTACTTCCCAGCTAACTGTCGTACCGAATATTGCAGGTGTGTACCAGCTTACGATTACAATCATCGGAGACACCAACAAACCAGTACAGTACAATAAATTCCTAAGCTTTCTTTCGGCACTTGAACGTAATCGTAGGACTGCTCAGGTGAGTACTATGACGATTCAGCCTAGCACCACTGATAAAAATTTACTATCTTTCACGCTAACATTAAATGAGTATATTAAGCCATGAAAACACCAGAATTTAGCAAACAAATACTACTAGACACATTGTCGGATCTATTGAAGGTATTTAGGCGTTACAGTCTTGTGATTTTCATTGTATTCGTGACCGTTACATATGGATTTATTCTGTTCCGCATCAATACTCTGATCAATCAGCAACCAACCTCTTTTGACGTAAGCAGACAAGTTAAAGCTGCAGCCATCCCTAAGGTTGATCCGGAAGTTATAACCCAGTTGCAATCTCTACAAGATAATAGCGTGACTATAAAAGCACTATTCAATCAAGCTAGAAGTAATCCCTTCCAATAAACTATTGGGTGAATGGAGTCTGAGAGTTGTCAACGAATGGCTGAGTCTGTTGAACTGGTGCAGATTGTGTACTAGCGTAGGCTGCTGGTGGTGCTGTCTGTTGAACTGGAGCGTAAGTAGTGTTTACACCGTTATTATTGATTTTACTGACGTGTAATTGCATAAACTTCTCTCTTGCATCTAGTATCATTTTTGAATAGTAGGCTGGTCGAGGACAAAAGATAAATTGGAAGCGGCTAGTCTCACCTGCTGTTTCAACTCTTAGAATTCCATAATTAAAAAGGTGTGGAAGAATTCCGTCCTGAGCTGAAGTTACATCTTGAATGTTGCCTAACGATAAATGGCTGGTTTGCTGATCAAATAGGCCAGTCCTAATTACTTGAGTAAGGCTATCATCAGACATCTGCCACTTATTACTCCAATAAACTATGTGCGCAATGAAAACGAATCCAGAGGCTAGTATGCTAAAAACAAAATATGATACTCCGATGATTGAATATACTTGAGAGGAACTCATACTTTCAACATTAGAAGGAATCCAGCCAAATCCTCCTATCGCCAGAACAATCATTAGTACTGTCGCGATTATATAAACTCCTATTATTCCAATAGGATGACGTCTTAGAGTCATGATTACGTCATGAGGATTTATAGGCTGAGCAATTTGTGTAGGTTGTAGATATTGCTGTGGATTCATTTATTAAATTATAGCAGTAAGTTCTAATGCTAAAAAGTTATCTGGCTACTACAGTAATATCGGTTTATCATCCGATTTTATCCTTTTACCTAAATGGCCGTAGGCTTTTGGCGTAACTTTGCGCCCCCTAGGCGTTCTCTCAATAAGTCCGATTTGCATTAAATAAGGCTCATAAAAATCTTCAATTGTACTTCGCTCTTCGGCTGTAATAGCGGCTAGAGTTTCGACGCCAACCGGTCCTCCGTCATAGTTATCTATGATAGCTGTCAGAAGCATGCGATCAGCATTATCTAACCCAAGTTCATCAATATCCATAAGCTCCAGGGATTTGTGGCTTAGTTTTGTATCAATTATGCCGTCACCGTTTACATCAGCATAGTCACGAACTCTCTTGAGCAATCTATTAGCAATACGAGGTGTGAGCCGAGCACGCTTGGCCAGCTCTTGGGCAGCTGGTTTATCAATCTTGACTTTTAAAATCTTGGCTGCACGTTCAATAATTTGTTGAATCTCTTCAGGTTTATAAAATTCTAATCGGTGAATTAGACCAAATCTGTCTCTAAGTGGTGCAGATAGTGCGCCTGTGCGAGTAGTAGCACCAATGATAGTGAACTTAGGTAGATCAAGTCTTAAGCTCCGGGCGCTTGGACCTTTACCAAGCATAATATCGAGCTTGAAATCTTCCATTGCGCTGTACAAGACTTCTTCTACGGTGCGGTTTAGGCGGTGGATTTCGTCGACGAATAATATGTCGCCATCGTTAAGATTGGTAAGCAAACTAGCAAGGTCTCCGGCACGCTCTATAGCTGGTCCGCTAGTTACTCGAATCTGCGCACCCATCTCGTTGGCAATTACAGTGGCCATGGTTGTTTTGCCAAGTCCTGGAGGACCATGGAGTAATATGTGGTCAAGAGGTTCACCACGCTTTTGGGCAGCTTTGATTGCTAGTTTGAGATTTTGCTTGAGTCGATCCTGCCCAATGTAATTATCAAAGTCGTGAGGACGTAGCGTAATCTCTAGCTGCACTTCTTGCGGCTGTTCAACTTCTGCTCCAGCATTTACAATTCGGTCAATCATTACTTATTAGTATACCCGAAGAATCGATTTAAGGTATGTGAGTCGGATCCCAACAAGTTCTTAGGTTTTTATCTAATTTGGATAATCTGTCCATATCTGTAACGTCTATTACAAAATCAAAAATATCTATATTTTGAGCGATCCGTTCTTGCGTTATAGATTTAGGCAATATCACCATTTCATTCTGGGTTAGCCACTTCAGCATAATCTGGGCATAGCTTTTATTATACTTTTTAGCAATTTCACTAACTAGTGGGTCGCTCATGTCTCTTCCGTGGGCTAGTGGCGAGTAAGCTTCAATGACTATACCATTAGCCTTGCAATAATCTCTAAGTTCAGATTGCTGCAAAAATAAGTGTAGTTCTACCTGGTTTACTGCTGGCGTTATAGATGAGTAAGCTTTGAGCTGTTCTAGATGCTTTATAGTGTAATTACTAACTCCAATTGATTTAGCTCGTCCATCAGTAACAAATTTCTCAATTTCTTTCCACGAACTCTTTCGTAGTCCTGTTACCGGAAAATGTAGTAATAGTAGGTCGACATATTCTGTCTGTAGTCTTTGAAGCGATGACAAAAAACTTTTTCTGGTTAATGTTTTACCAAAGTGAGTAACGCTAATCTTGGTTGTTATAAATAGCTCCTCACGCCTGATACCTGACTTTTTCCAGGCTCTGCCTAAAGCCTCCTCGTTGTCATAGATCTGGGCTGTATCAAAATGCCTATATCCAGCTTGCAAAGCGGTCTTAAAGATATCATCAAATAGCTGATTGTCTTTAACTTGCCAAAGACCCAGACCAACCTGAGCAATTGTATGGCCATTGTTGAGTTTGATGTCTGGAGCAGGCATTTAATTCTTAAGCGCTAGCTTGACTCGCTGTTCGGTAGTAAGCTCTGGATCAACGGTCTGTAGTGCCTTAGCAGCGTCTTGAGGAGTGTAGCCTAGTGCAACTAGGACTTCCACAGCTTCATCTTTCATAAGATTGTCTTCAGCCTGCAGAAGTCCAGTGGATTCTAGATCTACTCCAACTAGACCAACTTTATCTTTGAGATCGACGACCACTCGTTCAGCGACTCGTTTGCCAACACCACTAGCTGACTGTAAGAACATCACATCCCCGCCAGCAATAGCCTTCTTAACTTCGCTAGATGAACCTATGCTTAGTATGCTAAGAGCCATCTTAGGACCCACTCCATTTACCCCTAAAAGCTGAATGAAAAAGGCCATTTCTTCACGCTTTAAAAATCCAAATAAATCATGTTGTTGTTCTCGTATATGTTCATATACATATAGCTTGACTGTCTCGCCAGCCTTCAAATGTGAATATGACTCTGTGGGAATGCTAAGACCATACCCTACACCTTGCACATCGAGCACTACTGCATCGATAAGTTTTTCGCTTACAACTCCGGATAATGTCGCAATCATTACTTCTATTATCGCATATTCATTGAGTGCGTAATAGCAGCAGCGAGAGCATCGGCACAGTCGTCTGGCTTAGGGATCTCTTTGAGCTGAAGTATTACTCTTACCATTTCTTGAATCTGTGACTTTTCAGCGCGACCATAGCCAGTCATTGCTTGTTTGATTTGCAGTGGAGTGTACTCAAATATTTCAAGTCCAGCTTGCTTGCCAGCCAAAAGCACCACGCCACGAGCCTGCGAAACAGTCATGGCCGTAGTGACATTCTGAGCAAAAAATAATTTCTCGACTGACATTACATCTGGCTTAGTATCTAAAATTATAGAGGTTAACTCTTCGAATATTGTCAACAATCTGACAGCATCGTCCTCTTTTGCGGGTGTACGAATAACTCCGGCGTCAACTAACTGGGCCTTACCTTTGCTGTAATCGATAATTCCAAATCCTAAAATTCCAGTGCCAGGGTCAATGCCTATTATTCGCATTATGATTTACGCTTCAGGTACGTCTATGTCAAAGTTGACATATGTATTTACGACGTCATCAATTTCATCAATTGCTTCCATAAGTCGCATAATCTTGGCAGCGGTTTCTATGTCCGTAACGTCTATCGTGGTGTTAGCTACATAGGTAAGCTCAGCTTCAGTAACTTGTAGCCCAGCTGCTGTTAGGGAAGTACGAACCTTTGCAAGATCTTTAGGATCTGTATAAATGATAGACTCACCGTCTTCGTCCTGGACGTCTTCGGCACCAGCTTCAAGTGCTTGCATTAAGATATCATCATTGCTAATAGGAATACGAATTATTCCTTTGTGATCAAACTGAAATGCTACTGCTCCCTTTTCAGCTATATTGCCACCGTGTTTACTGAAAGCAAGTTTGACTTCAGGAAATGTGCGATTTAGGTTGTCTGTGGCACATTCAACTAATATTGCAGTCCCCCCAGGACCATAACCTTCATACATAATTTCATGCAGTTGGGCTGCGTCTTTATCCTTTATGCGATCTAGAGCTCGCTGAATGTTTGAAGCAGGCATGTTAGCAGCCTTCGCTTTATCAATTGCCAAGCGAAGTGCAAAGTTAGTATCAGGATCAGGCCCACTACGAGCAGCTATGGCTATGGCGTTACCAAGGCGAGTAAAGACTACACCACGGGCTGCATCTTTTGCGCCTTTTTGGCGTTTAATTGTTGACCATTTGCTATGTCCACTCAAGCTGGTTTCTCCTTTGATGCTGTGGTCTTCTCTCTGTTATTTTACCACCCTTTATAATATTTGTCTTGTTTATTAACACCAGGGTAATTGATATAACAATAATGTATAGATAAATCATTTTACTGATTGAAAGCTGTAGATTATGCATAAATCCATGTGGAATCGTAGATAAAATGTGTGCGATATCGAGCATGTAATTTAATAGTATTGTAGCTGGCCAAGCGAACCATCCTGCGAAACTAGTTATGGTCATTCCAGCCAGTCCGGCTATCAAGCTGAGTAGCATTGCCAAAGGTACTAAAGCTACGACCAAGACATTTGCTATCAGTCCCACCATAGACATCTGCCCAAACGTAAATAAGATATAAGGTAGTGTCATGAGTTCAGCAGCCATGCTTTGAATTGCAACATTAATGATTATCGAATCATGGTAGCGTCCAGGTAACCTATCTACTAATTGAGGTGCTATAACCAAAATACCGAAGAATGCTAGAAAACTTAAATACCAACTAGCGTCGCCAAGTAGATAGAATGGGTTCTGCCATACTGTGATAGCTACAGCAATTGCAATTATATTGACTGGCTTAAATGTTCTGTTGTAGTACCCTGCTGTGATACTTAACGTGCTAACTATTGCAGCGCGTACGATAGATGCGCTAGAACCAGTGAGCAAGATGAATAGTGTGATCAGGCCAAAAGCTAGTAACGTGGATGCTTTTTTGGAGGACTTCCCTGCAAATTTCTGACTTGCACCAAGCATGATGGTTAGGTTGTATCCAGAAACGGCAATAATGTGGGTTAAACCTACCATTATTAGTTCCTGCTTAATATTGTCCGGCAGAGTCGTTCGCTGACCTATCAAGATTCCGATTGCGAATGAAGCAAGCGGTTCGGGTAATGAGCTCTGAAGTCCAGATGTAAAGCGGCGCCTAACATCTGCAATGAGACTAGGATGGTGTTCAGTAACCTTCAAACTTGCAAAGCTCATTCTAGCTTGATACGAGCCTCTGCTGGGCATTAACTTACCTGTGACTCTTAGTCTATCGTTCTGAAGTACTGAATTTTCACCGTATCCACTAACCTGGATTTTACCAACCAGCTTAAGTCCAGAGTCTGTACGTATATCAGTTCCGTCAAACTTGAACTGCGATGTACTGCCATACGATGCATCGTTCTTAGCACTTAATGTAAGAGAAATTTTATGACCATAAAGCGGCAAATATTGCTGCTTCTTATAATTAAACTCAGCCCCTCGCTGCCAACCAATACCAAACATCAATATCATTAGGAGAGCTATCGTCAAAAGATTTTTCTGTTTTATATTAAATATCAAAGGCAGTGCAACTATTAAGTACACACTACTGATTGGTGAATATTTTGTGATTGATAGAGCCACACCAAGAACTATTGCCAGACAACAGGCTAAGATCAAAGTTGTACGGCGAAACTTTCTGCGAAGTAGGTACGCCATAAAAGTACATTAACAATCTCAAGCTGCTCACGCCTATCTAATTAAGAAAAACTTAAGATATGGACTTAACGCCAATTCCTGTCCGTCTAAGTAGATCGAACACTACATTCAATTGAATTTATACTTATTGATTTGTACGTATGCTTGATGACCGACCCATCGGATTGACTTTTTGGTCAAAATACGGATAATGTAAGGAGTTAATTCCAGTTTTTATATTGGAAATAATATCCTCGTTAAAACCAAAATATCAAACCAAGGAGCTCTAGCGACTGTTTGATGTTTTGAGAGGAGCAATTGGCGAAAGCGCCAGTTCGGCAAAAGTAACTTTGAGTTAGTTTTGGTGAACGAGAGCTGAAGCCGGATTGCGACGGGGGCTCATAGCTCAGTTGGTAGAGCAGAGGCCTTTTAAGCCTCGTGTCGCGGGTTCAAGTCCCGCTGAGCCCTCCAAGCATAGACCCGACCTTTGATGGTCGGGTTTTTGCTTGGTAGTAGTATCGGTGTGGCTTAGCACTCGACACGACGTGTCGCGGGTGAGAACTGCCTGTGGCAGTTCGCAAGGCAATCTTCCGATGCAAGCTATGCTTGCAATAGTGAAGTTGCGGGGTCGCCAAAGGTGACCGAGTCCCGCTGAGCCCTCCATTAGCATAATCAGTAGGATCGTCCCGAAATGGGACGATTTTAGTTTTCGTAAGGAGGTTGAGGAGAAAGTTGTTGAGCGTGTTCTTGTACAGTTTTCTTAAAATATTTCTTATTTATGCTTGAGGCAATTGCAGCCGAACCAAGCAAACCAAGAGTCGCTACAATTAGGCTAAAAGTTATACCAAATCCAGAGAAATACTTGAAGGAAATTGTGATAATAGTCAATACCATAAATAACGAACCGTTTCCGAGTAAATGCTTGTTTTGTAAAACTATACTAAGATAGAAAATACCAAATACGGCAGCTATGAGGACCCCTAGCCATATGACTCCATAATCGCTATAGCTTGCGACATACATAGATATCAAAGCCAGGAATGCTGCAAAAGAATCAAATGAATTATGGATTTTTGTTCTTTCAGAGTTCAGCTTACCGACAACCCTCGTGGCATAGACAAGTAAGCCAGCTGAGATGATTAGAATGATTGACCATACATCCATAGGTGCATTGGCGTTCTGCAGGAAACCAAAGAGTAACGCCGGAAATGATGAAACCGCCAAAAGCACACCCATAAGTAAGATTAAATCTCGCCTAATGAGTTTATCGAAACCAATATGAAGTCCACCCAAAACGACAAGAGCAAGGGCGGCAGGTATGTAGTTTACTTCGTCGAAGCCACCAACTATCTCGTTTGTGATTATATAACCACCAACGACTACTAGTAACGAACCAGTAAGCAGCAAAGCATTTGTCAGGCCTTTACGAATATCATTTTGAAGCGGACTTTTTATAAGATAGTACGCGATTGACCACAAGCCCATACCGATAAAGGCACTCAACATTATATGTACGAAGGGCCTGCCATCGATCCATGATTGAACAATTATAGACATTATCGTGGAGAACAATACTATCCCTGCAATGTAGAACATAACATCAACCGCAGACAGCTTTTCTGCTTTATTTTCTGGTTCAGCGACTCTAGTTATTACTAGTTCCGGCTGTAGTGTACTTATGAGAGGCCTTATATCTGTCTCTGTAAGGATTCCAGAGCTTAGACCCTCTTGCAAGTCGGCTAATATTTCTTCTTTTGTTTTCATTTGATAATCCAACCTAAGAATTTAACGTCTGTTGAGCTGTACGAATCATTAGTTGACAGTTCGACCTTCTTATTTTTTGAACCATCTTTAAGATACCATCCGGAGTCATAATTGCCCCACAATAAGAAGCCACTGACATTTTCTTCTCTCTTGAGACTATAGCCATCAGGTGATTTTGATGATGTATTTAGCTGATAGCGTTTGGCTTCCTCTAGCGTCAAACTTCTTGTGGAATCATCTTTCGAATTATAATAACGAAGTGTTGGTGTGCCATTATAATAATCACGGTTCGTGCTGTATTGGGAGACATAGCCAGAAGCATCGACATTGAAGTCGTAGTTACAGTCGTAATTGGCACAAGCTGAGTAAATAAAATCATACGTTGGATTAGTGAGAAGTCGTGGTACGTACACAGCTACTGTCGCAAAAACAGCGATTCCAACAGGTATTGCAAAGAGTAAGATTAAATCCTTTAGATGTTTTGGTTGATTTGGTTTTCTGACAGTTTGATTAGCCATTCTATATCCTTACTCGAATTGTAGCATAAGAGTAGTGGAATATAATCCACTACTCTATATACGTTAGTTCCTTGTTCGACGTTCAATGAACATCGCCCTGTACTATGGTTAGGTTTTGAGTGGGCTCAAATTTCGGATTACTGTAAGCAAAGGCGACGACGCTATAACCTTTAGCTAACAAAATAGAGACTACTATTCGACCGATTTTGCCTGAAGCACCAAAAATTGTTATCTGCATAAGTCTATTTAATCAATCAAATTAATTACTTTTATGTCTTCCACCAGATTTTGGGCGCTGAAGCCATAAGAAAAATAAGCAAACTAGAGCACTAATACCAACTATTAAGACCTGAAGGCGCTCCACTTCAGTCCAGATTGATGAGCTAGTAATTTCCTGCTGTACTCCGGATGATAAGAGTGGCACGGTGAGTAATGCGGTTAGTAAACCAACTCCAAGTGCGGGAAAGATATTCATCACTGCTTTGGTCTTACCTTTGACTGTGCGAACTAGGAACAAAGTCGTAAGCACTACGGGCATTAACAACAAGAATAGTCTGATAGAATTATTGCCGAAGTTGGCATTCTGACCATGTGGAGCGAATAAGTTCAGCATATTGTTGGCGTCTGGAGCGATGAATTGAACAAGAACACTACCAAGACATAAACTGAGAAAAACCAATGCGGCATTGACTCTAAGCATAAGCAAGATGAACACTGGTAATAAGATGATTGAACCGACCAATAGAGCTGAACTCATTCCAACATAATAGCATGAGCGTAATAGTAAGAAACTCTGATTTAACAATTATAAATTTTCAATTAACAATTAATTATCATTTGGCAATCGGCCATTTACAATTTAATCATTAAATGTAAATTGAAAAATTAATGAAAAATGTAAACTGTTAATTGCTAAATTGCTCTTTTAGGCGCCGACGCGGTCTCTACGACGACCAACTTTAGCTACGAGCTCCGCATAGTCTATAATTTTTTCGGCAACATTATGTTTGGTTACCTTCTCAATTCCGAATCCTGGGCTAGAGTTAACCTCTAAGACTAATGGTCCGCGCGCACTGCGCATCATATCCACACCACAGACGGCTAAGCCCATAGCTTTGGCGGCCTTCTGTGCAGTCTTACGTTCTTCGTCAGTTAATTTAACTGGGATGCCTTCGCCGCCTTGGTGTAGGTTGGAGCGGAAATCATCATCAAGACTTTGACGCATCATGCTGGCAATAACTTTGCCATTTACCACGAAGGCTCGTATGTCGACTCCAGCACTTTCAGCTACGAACTCTTGGACCACAAAGCTAACGCCTTCAACGTAGAAGGCTTGCATCACGGCTTTAGCTGCCTTGCGAGTTTCTGCTAGCACAACGCCGTTACCATGTGTTCCACGAGCAACCTTAATGATTACGGGCGCGCCGCCCACCTGCTCTAAGACGTCATCTAGATCGCTAGCTTCGCGTGCAAAGACAGTTTTAGGAATGCCGACTCCAGTTTTTGCTAGTAGCTGCATACTGCGAAGCTTATCGCGTGAACGCACAATCGCAATCGAACTTGTGACAGTTGGGACATTACGCATTTCGAATTGACGCACTATGGCTGTGCCGTACTTAGTAAGACTAGCCGAAATACGCGGGATAATTACATCTATATCGTGAACCTCTTCACCTTCATATCGAATAACAGGATTGCCACTTTCGGCAGTAATATAGCACTTGGAATAATTAATCACACGGACATTATGACCACGCGCTTCTGCTTCTTCTTTGAGGCGCTTTGTGGAATAGTTGCCTGGTCCTTTGGATAAAATTGCGATATTCATAGTTGCACCTTACTTATTATTAATTGATACGTCAACCAAGAACCCGTGACTCAGTAAGAACTTGCGGCCGATGAGCATTGGATTCTTCATACTACTTCGATCGCTGAGTGTGATAGTTATACCATAGCTCTCGCCCATAATCTCAATATGCGTATCTATGGCGTAACGATTGGACACGTGTCCATTTGAACTTTTGATCTGACGACGGTGATAGCCATTAATAGTTACCGACTTCTCAGCACCGTGAGGGATAAATCGTAACTTGTTACCTTTTTTAAACTCCAGCTCCTTAATCTCAGTAGCATGCATTGAACCAGAATACGCACCAGTATCAACCTTGGCCTGCATACCATATACGCCGAGTTTAGGAAGATTGACGGCCAGAAATGCTCCAATGATTTTGGGATTTAACTTGGGTGATTTACTCGTGTCTAACTTCATAGTCCGCCGTTCATGTTAATTTCAACGTATTTCAAAATACTTAAGTTTATATTTAGTATAATTATATCATATAAGCTTAAGTTTAACAATACTCTGAGATAAGTCTTATAGATGTTACGTGATGGTAAGATGAGCGCGTAGAACGCGGGTATAAGCAAGATAAATCAGAGCGCCAACAATTAAGATTATGGTTATCATTAGAGGTATAAAGCCTTTATTGTTCAACTTTTGGAGTTTCATTAAATTACATTATCAAGCCATTAGCGGGATAATACAAGATTTAACGTATTTATAGCCAGGATTTGCGCTTGCTTTCGCCGTCCGCAAACTGTTTGAGTAGTTCGATTTGCTGTTTGCTTAGCTTGTTCGGTGTATCAACTATGATAGTTACGATATGGGCGCCACGAGTACCGCCTTTGAGGTGAGTCACGCCATGATTGGATAATTTGAAGTCCGATCCAGACTGAGTACCGGCTGGGACTTTCATACGCACTGGACCATCGACAGTTTCTACTTCAATCTCAGCTCCGAGAGCGGCTTCAACCATATCAACATGAGTCTCGCTGAGAATGAGGTCGCCTTCACGAGTAAAATGTTTGTGAGGTTTGACTCGAACATTAACGTACAGGTCCCCTTTGGGTCCGTTGGCAATTGCTTCACCGTGTTCACGTAGGCGAATTGTGGCTCCGTCATCTATACCGGCCGGTACTTTGAGCTCAATCTTCTGCTTCTTGGACTGGGTACCTTTACCATGACAGACGCTGCAAATCTTCTCTGGAATTTTACCTCTACCTTTACATTTTGGACAAACGCTAGCCTGCTGAATATTACCGAAAATGGTGCGTGTCACAGTCATAACTTGGCCGGATCCGCCGCATTGGTCACAGTTCTTAAGTTCATGGCCAGGCTCAACTATCGTACCCTTACAATGTTCACAGGTATCATCAAGGTTTAGATTGAGATCTACTTCTGTGCCGAATACTGCCTGTTCAAAACTGATTTCAACAGAAGTCTCGATATCATGACCACGTGATTGGCGTTGCTGTTGTTGCCCACCGCCTCCAAAGAAACTACTAAATATGTCGCCAAGACCCATGTCGCCAAAGTCGAAGTGCATTTCTTGGCCTTGGCCTCCAAATCCACCGTATGGATTTCCGCCGCCATTACCGCCAACTCCAGCATGCCCGAATTGGTCATAACGTTTTCTTTTGGAATCGTCTTTCAGAACTTCGTATGCTTCGTTGAGCTCTTTGAATTTAGTTTCATCACCACCTCGGTCAGGGTGATGTTCAACGGCAGAACGACGAAAAGCTTTTTTGATTTCATCAGCACTGGCGTCTTTGCCAACTCCTAATACTTCGTAGTAATCACGTTTAGACATTTGCTTTAGCTTCTTCTTTTAAATTAATTGCACACTGTAAAATAGCTAGCTCCGAGATATCTGAATTTAATCTTAAGGCTCGTTGAATGTGTGCTTTAAGATTATTCTCATAATCATTTCGGATTGGATGGTCTGTATCAAATTTACAATCTAGGATCCATTTAACGTCACTTCTAACGTAACTGTCATTTGATGCATCTCTAATTCTTCGATCTGTAATCAACAGAGTTTCGAGTTCCTCGTCGTCATAAATCATTGCCCAAAATTCTTGAGTAAAGATTACTTCTTGCGACATTTCCATCGTTATATTCTAACAGATGAATCGTTACTTATTAGACTTTTCAGAATCTTCGGCTTTATCGACAACTTCACCTTCGATCGGCTCGTCTTTCTTATCACCATCCTTGGCGGGAGCTTCGGAAGACTCTTCGGTCTTTGCGGCCTCTTCGTACAATTTGGCGCCAATCGGCATCATCTTGTCATTGAGCTCCTTAGCAGCAGATTCAAGCACAGATTTGTCAGACTTATCATCACCAATTACTTTCTTGGCGGCTTCGATAGCTTCTTCAAGAATTTTTTTGTCCTCTTCGGTAATCTTCTCGGCATTGTCTTTCTGAAGTTTCTCGGCTTGGTAGACTGCACCGTCTAGTAAATTACGAGCCTCAACTTGCTCTTTGCGAGCTTTGTCTTCGTCGGCATGAGCTTCGGCTTCTTTAGCCATTTTCTCAACTTCGGCTTTGTCTAAATTACCTGAACCGCTGATAGTAATGCTCTGTTCTTTGCCAGTACCCTTGTCTTTGGCGGTAACGTTTAGGATGCCGTTCGCGTCAATATTAAACGTAACTTCAATTTGTGGAGTGCCGCGTGGAGCTGGAGCAATACCATCTAGGACAAAGCGTCCGAGGCTCTTATTGCCTTCAATCATATCGCGCTCACCTTGACCAACATGGATTTCAACCTGTGGCTGGCTGTCAGCAGCAGTAGAGAAAACTTCAGACTTGCTTGTAGGGATAGTAGTGTTACGTTCTATAAGCTTGGTCATGACACCGCCCATGGTCTCAATTCCAAGGCTTAATGGGGTAACGTCTAGTAATAGAACGTCTTTTACATCTCCTTGTAGAACTCCGCCCTGAATGGCAGCACCGATAGCAACAACTTCATCAGGGTTAACGCCCTTCATTGGTTCTTGACCAAAGATTTGTTTAACTTTCTCTTGAACGGCTGGCATACGTGTCATACCACCGACGAGAACGACGGCGTTGATGTCACTAGCCTTTAGGCCTGCATCCTTAAGGGCTTTCTCGCAAGGATCAGCAGTCTTAGATATAAGATCACCGACCAAGTCCTCAAGTTTTGCTCGAGTAAGTTTGTGTTCAAAGTGCTTTGGACCATCGGCGTCAGCAGTTAGGAATGGTAGATTGATGTTAACTTCTTGAGCAGAAGATAGCTCAATCTTGGCTTTCTCGGCTTCGTCACGTAGACGTTGCATTGCAGCTTTGTCTTCAGATATGTCGATGCCTTGTTCTTTCTTGAATTCACTCGCAAAATAATTGACCAGTACTCGATCAAAGTCGGCACCACCTAAATGGGTGTCGCCATTGGTGCTTTTGACTTCAAAGACTCCGTCGCCAAGTTCAAGGATAGAAACGTCGAAAGTTCCACCACCTAGATCGTAGACGGCGATCTTCTCGTCCTTTTTACTACCTTTGTCTAGGCCATATGCCAGAGCTGCAGCAGTTGGTTCATTGATGATACGCTTTACTTCTAGTCCAGCAATCTTACCAGCATCTTTAGTGGCTTGACGTTGACTGTCGTCGAAGTAAGCCGGTACGGTTATGACCGCTTCTGTAACCTTGTCGCCTAGGAAAGCTTCGGCGTCAGCTTTTAGCTTACTGAGAATCATGGCACTAACTTCTTCAGGGCTGTATTCTTTGTCAGCCATTTTGACTTTAACGCCGTTACCTGACTTAACCATTTCATAACCCATAAGCTTTAGATCACGCTGAACTTCTTTGTCGTTCCAGTTGCGACCGATAAGACGTTTAACTTCATAAATAGTGTTCTTCGAGTTGGTAACTTGTTGGCGACGTGCAACCTGTCCAATCAGTCGTTCACCGCCTTTATTAACAGCTACTACGCTTGGAGTTGTGCGTGCACCTTCGCTATTTGCAATAATCTCAGGCTTACCTGATTGCATAACAGCCATTGCTGAGTTAGTTGTTCCTAGGTCGATTCCGATAATCTTAGCCATTTGATTCTCCTTACTAATTAATTACTTAGAACATCAATAGATTTACCCACATAACACATTAATAATAGGAAATTAGCACTCACATGTCAAGAGTGCTAATATATTAATTTTTACAACTATTTAATCTTCAAAGGCAAGGACTGGGTCTTTTTCTGTAGAGAATACATACACCATTTTACGTCTTATTGGACGTTCACCTGTTCGATAATGTTTATCGTCATACTCAACTACAAAGATTAAGTTATCCAGCTCACCTTCTTTGGCAATTATCTTCATTACTTTATTGCCAAGAGCGCTGTATGCTTCTACGGTTGGAGTCATCTCATACTCGGGTGGTAGATGTATGAATTGGTCGGATTTATTTATACGAGTTATGACGACTTCCATTACTGCATCTTTACTTTCACCATGGCGTGACGGATGACGTCATCACCAAGTCTATATCCTGCTTGAAGTTCGTGACTAATGACTTCCTTGGTACCTTCGCCTTCTTCCATAGTCACGGCTTCGTGTAATGCTGGATCAAACTCTTGACCTACAGTAGCAATTCTCTCTACTCCGATACTTGCTAGCGTATTCTCAAATTGTTTAACAATACCCTCTATGCCTTTGATATATTCATTACCTTGTAGTTCGGCAGGAACATGCTTGAGAGCGCGCTCAAAGTTATCGATAACTGGTAGCAAGTCGCTGATGACATTGGCTTTGACCATCGGGCGTAACTTGGCTATCTGTTCTTCGTGCTGGCGACGAATGTTGGTGGCGTCAGCGCGTTCACGCTGCAGAGCAGCAGTGACTTCTTCTAGCCGAGCATCAATATCTAATTTGGCTGCTTTCTTATTAGGCATATAGGACCTCCTCTAGTTCTTGTCCGGCGCGGCGAACAAGTAGCATTACTTCGCGGTAATTCTGGCGAGTTGGGCCAAGCGTACCGATGAAACTATTGTCACTAAATGGGCTACGGAAACGGCTGATGATAAGTGTGCAGCCAGCACTGCGACCGATTGGATTCTCTGCTCCGATATAAACGCTTAGAGGTTCGTTGGGCGCGACTTCTCTAAGCCATGGTTGCAAATTATCAAGCAGGCTAGCTACTTGCTGAACTTGGACTCCATTGATGAATTCTGGCTGGCCGAATAGATTTGATAACCCGCTCATGTAGAGTTGATTGCCGATAGTAGCAATACCGAGATTATGAGTAAGTTCGACTAGTGTATCGACAGCGCTTCTGATAGTATTTTCAGCCACTCCGCCCATTTGGACACGTGTAGCTAGAGCCTTCTCGATACGACTCTCTGGAAGTCTCGGCCCATCATTAGAAATGATTTCATTTACGTAAACACGGTAACCTTTGTCAGTTGGAACACGTCCTGCGCTAGTATGTGGTTGGTGTATCAATCCTGACTGTTCGAGTTCAGCCATTTCGGCACGAATAGTCGCGGAGCTAACTCCAAAGGCTTTAGCAAGCAAACTTGAACCCACCGGACTAGCGACTTCGGCATATTGTTCGACGATTGCACTTAGGATTTTTTGCTGGCGTTCGGTCATATAAAATTACCTTTTATAGGGGTAATATTACACTAAATAGCAGTCTATAGTCAAGAGTGCCAACTCAAGTTTAAGTACAAACTACTGGCAGATAGCAGGATTATTTTACATTTTCCAATTACCATTTAACAAATTATTTAGCTTAGAGAAATTAGAAACTAGAAAATAGTAATTAGGGCAATGCTCGGAATTCGCTATTTAATCCCTTTGTCATCCAGAGCGTAGCGAAGGATCTGCTCAAGGAATATTTATCAATTCACACTTCACATTTAACAAATTAATTACCAGTTACCATTTCCTAGTTGCTAATTCCTAGTTACCATTTCCTAGTTGCTAATTGCTAGTTGCTAATTGCTAGTTTCTAGTTCCTACTTTAAACTTTACAAACTTTCAACTTTATAACTCTTCTAATTACATGTTCGTCTTACAGGCTGGCTACAAGTGCTCTGGTCGATATCAAGAGCTGCTCGGCAAGCTGCTTGCCGGCTGCTTGATTATCTGAATTCCATGTATCCATCTCTGCAATTTCGTTTATTTGACGAGCTGCTTCTTCGATTTTGTCGTTAATCACAAACTGGTAATAATCCCGGCTTAGAGCGGTCTCATATTCTGCGCAAGCACTTTCCATTCGACGTTTAAATTCTTCGAGTGTCATTTCACCACGATGCTTTAGTCTAGTTTGCCACTCTTCAAAACTTGGTGGTAAAACAAAAATACAGACTGCATCGAGCTTACATTTTTTTGCATTTTCTGCACCTAAAACTTCAATATCGGTAATTGCGACTTTGCCTTCATCGCTAGCAACTTCAAGTTCGCGAATACTAATACCAGAGACTTGCTGATCATGAATGATAGCCGCCTCAAGGTAATACCCAGCATTCAAGTCCTGCAGAACTTCTTCTTCACTTCTGAACCAATATTCTCTGCCGGTTTGCTCTAGAACACCGTCGTTAACTCTCGGTGCGCGAGTAGTGTCAGAGACGACATAATGATAATTACCGGTTCTCAATAGTTCTCGAATAATAGTATTGCGACCACTTGAAGTTGTTGCTACCAACAGTACGAGTTTGGTCTGAGACAGAGACTGAAGGGCGAGTTTGGATAGGCGGTAATCGGCTAAGACATTTCGAAATTTCTCGATGTGTTTTAGCTGATTCACGCTAATCTCGTTTCAACATTATGGTAAATGCTTCAGCTGGAATATCAACTTTACCGAAGCGCTTCATTCGCTTCTTGCCTTTGGCTTGTTTGGCTAGAACCTTCTTCTTACGTGAAACATCTCCACCGTACAGCCCAGTTGTGACGTCTTTACGGAAAGCACTAATATCTTCGCGAGCGATGAAGCGGCCACCAATGGCAGCCTGCAAAGATACTTGAAAATTCTGCTTAGGTATAACTTCTTTGAGTTTTGATACAGTCTCGCGGCCAATCTTGTCAGCTTCAGAACGGTGGACCATGATACTTAGAGCGCCTACTATTTCTCCTGCAACGTAGAAATCTAGTCTTACTAAATCTTCGGCCCGATAATCATTAAGTTCATAATTGAATGAGCCATAGCCGCTGGTAATACTCTTGAGTTGATCATAGAAATCGGTAAGCAAATTAGCTAGCGGTGCATCGAAACTGATTAATGCTCGATCTTCCATGTAGCTTAGGTTTTTTTGTAACCCTCGCTTGTTTGAAATGAGCTGAATAACTGGACCCACATATTCTTTTGGCACGACAATTTCACCTTTAATCCAAGGTTCACAAATCTCTTGTATCCGTGCCGGATCTGGCAAGTCAGAAGCACTCTTAATGTCTAGCTCCTCGCCGTTCAAAAGCTTTACTTGATAATCGGTCGAAGGATTAGTAACCACTAATTCAAGATTGTATTCGCGCTCTAGTCTCTCGCGGATGATGTCCATATGTAGTAAACCGAGGAAACCAATGCGCACCCCGAAACCAAGAACTGGTGAGTTTTCTGGCACAAACTGAAGTGCTGAATCGCTTAAGCTCAATCTTTCTATGGCGTCTTTTAGTTCAAGGTACTTATCGTTACTCTCTGGGAAAAAACCAGCATACACAAATGGATGTACGTCTCGATATCCAGGTAAAACAAGAGTTGCAGGAGATGCAGAAAGTGTCACGGTATCACCGACTTTAGCTTCTCTAGTTGATTTCAGGTTAGTGACTATGTACCCAATCTCTCCTGCCTGAAGCGATACACCGGCCTGCATTTCAGGTTGCAGAGTTCCAACTTCTAGGGCAATGCCGACTGCTGAGGTTGCCATCATTTTGATCTGGCTATTCTTACTTACTGAACCATCAAATACTCTGATATACAGAATAACTCCTCGGTAATCATCGTAATAACTATCAAATATTAATGCTCTGGTTTCTGGAGAATCTGAACTAATGGGTACAGGAATATCACGAACTACTCTATCCAATATTGCAGGTACACCCTGACCAGTTTTAGCCGAGATGTGCAGTATGTCTTCGGGCTTACATCCCAGGAGCGAAACAACTTCAGTGCTGACCTTTTCAACATTAGCAGCTGGTAGATCAATCTTATTTAGTACTGGGATAATTGTCAGGTCAGCAGCCATTGCAAGATATACATTTGCTAGAGTTTGAGCTTGGATACCCTGAGTCGCATCAACGACAAGTAATGCTCCCTCGCAGGCTTCAAGACTACGTGAAACTTCATAGCTAAAATCGACATGTCCAGGTGTATCGATAAGGTTTAATTCATACTTGATAGGAGCTCCAGAAACTTGTGATTTGTAAAACATTCGCACTGGCGCTAACTTAATAGTAATTCCCTTTTCACGTTCGAGATCCATACGATCTAGCAGCTGAGCCTTCATGTCACGCTTATCAACAGTCCCTGTAATTTCCAAGAGACGATCAGCAAGCGTCGACTTGCCATGATCAATATGGGCAATAATACAGAAATTACGAATATAGTCTTGCTGCATGTTTAGCTATTATAGCTGTAATCAATTCAAAATAACAGAGGTAGAATAAAATTAATGGGGTTAGAGGTCAATTTTGAGTGGCTTAAGAACAATTTTGCGTAGTCTAGCAAATACTGGTCTAGATTCTTCCATACCAAACAATCCAGACACTAAGACATGCACTGCGAAGACTACTGACGCGATCAAAAATAGCTTACCTCCAAGCGTAACGAAGCCCGTATCGTTAGCTCCAAGTGGATAAGCTGAGATCATCAAGTAACCAGCAATAATGGTGAATCCGGTGACAGATAAGGTTCGGGATATTCCCCTCCAGAACTCACCGTCAAACAATTTAGGATCACGGATAGCCATGATAATTCCCAAGATGCTTACTTCAATTACTGCTACGATAGACTGGGCTAAGGCTAAACCTTCAACTCCGTATGCTTGCGGGCGGGCTAAAGTGTACGCCAGAATTACGTTAAGGCCTATTATAAATAAAGAAACAAATAGCGGCGTAAGTGTATCCTTCTGAGCATAAAACCACCGAGATACAATTGAATAGATAATTCTAAATAATATTGCCAAGGTCATGAACCCGAATATGCTGGCTATCTGATCGTTACCATTACTGTATATAAGGCGAGCCAGATAACCTCTGGTAAAATAGCTAATGACTACGATTGGCACACTAATCCATATCATAGCTCTAAGCACCATACGAAAATCATTTCTGAATAAATCTGGACGTCCCTGGCTTAGCCGAGCATTGAGTCTTGGGAACGCGGCAGTCGATATTGCGGTACCGATGAGCAGAATCGGAGCTGTACTCAGTGTGAAAGCATTATTGAAATTACTGATATTACCTGCACCGAGTCCACTCGCTATATTTGTTTCGACCACACCTCCAATTTGATCAGCTCCCTGATCAAGTGATCTTGGAGGAAGATTCTTAAGCACTGTGCGGAAGTCTGGGCTGTGCCAAAGAATACGTGGGCTCCAGTAGAAGTTAGTTTTAATAACTCCTAAAGCAACAATGACTAACTGGAGAATTGCTCCAATCAAGGCGCCAATTCCTAGCCCTACTAAACCAATATTATCTTTAAACACAAAAATACTAACGATAATTGATAGGTTATAAGCAAGAGGCGCAATGGCGTAGAAAAAGAAACGCCCCATTGTCTGTTGAACACTGACAAGTATGCTTGAGATAGTGAATAATAACGGGTTGAAGGCTAGGAGTCTCATAATATTAGCGGCTGTATCAAGTTCTTCGGGCCCAAGACCTGGAGCAACCACATGATGAATTAGTGGTTTGGCAAAGATAAACATCACTACACCGACAATTGCCATTACGATTGCTAATAGATTCATGAGTGAGCTCGCTAGCTCCCAAGCTGCCTGCTTATTACCACGGTGCAAGCGATCAGCTAGAACGGGCATGAAAGCAACACCTAGCGCACCAGCCGCTAGTGTGAAAAAGAAGAAGTCAGGAATGCTAAAGGCCGCGAAGTACGCGTCGGTACTTTGTGGGCCGGTAAGTGAAAAGTTACCATTAACTAACTTGGTTCTTAAGAGCCCCAGTAATTGGCCGACAAAGACAGTTGCCATAAGTAATGCTGCAACATTGCCTAGTCCCAAAATTTTTTTAGTTTTTACAGGTTGGTTGCTGTCCATGTGTGCGTATTTTATTTATATTTCTTAACATAAGTATAGTGCAGGTCAGCCACTAGCGATAGCCCCAAAAACAAAATATGCAGACAGCCTGGAGCTACCCAAGGTTGATGAAGAATTTGTTCTAGCCTGTCATTCTCAACCTCCCTGTCATTCTGAACGCATGTGAAGAATCTATTATTTGCTAAACAGATCCTTATCCGCTGTGCAGCGGATCATTCTGGATGACAAAGGTTCAATAACTACTTGCTAATCTGACTTGTCGGATACAAGCTATCGGCTATTAACTTTCAGCTAATTAGCAACTGTCAAATGAAAGCCCTAGCCTCCAACTTGGACACGGGTGTAACGGAGAATCGTGACTGCATAGCCACCTGAACCAGTTGTGGTTCAATAACAAAGCCGTAACCGCCAGTATTAAAAAGTTATGCTACCGCTACCAGTGAATTTGTATATTTTGAATCCGCCGATGTTGCTATAAGTTGGTGAACCAGTTGTTGAAGCAGCATTTGGATAAGCATCTGGATATCGAACTATGACGATGCCAGAACCACCAGAGAAACCTACACCACCGCCACCGCCGCCGCCAGTATTTGGAGTTGCTGCAGAATATTCGGCACCGCCACCGCCAATACCACCAAGACCATAGATTCCGTGCCCACCGACAATCGCATCGTAACCGCCGCCGCCGCCGCCATAATATGTTTCAACGCCTGAAATATTAGACATAAGACCAGCACCGCCACTGCCAGCATTACCGCCTGATTCATTTTGACCAGCCGTGCCTGCACCGCCACCGCCGCCACCTCGACCACCCGTAGCATTACCGCCAACATTACCTTGACCAGCCGTGCCTGCACCGCCCGTAAAACTGGGCGTTCCATACGCTCCACCACCTGACCCGCCGGCCTTACCGTTTTGTGCTGGCGCTCCGCCAGTACTGTCACCGCCACCGCCGCCGCCGATAGCAGTAATTGTGTCAAACACGGAATTGCTACCATTGGCAGAAAAACCTACTCCGCCGCCGCCAACAGTTACGGTATAAGCCGTGCCGGGAGTAATGCTATAGCCTAATGCAGTACGAAATGCTCCGGCACCACCACCACCATAACCGCCAGAAGCACCACCACCTACAACTAGATATTCCACAGTTGGGGTTTTTTCTGGGGAATTAGTTGGACTAGCTACAGCTGACCTTAGATAACGAATGACTACAATTCCGGAACCTCCAGATTTAGGTGAATTTGGTGCATTACCTGCACCACCACCACCAGAACCACCACCACTGTTTGCCAAGCCAGCGTCTGACTCTTGGTATCCATCATTAGATGCTCCCTTACCACCGCCGCCGAATCCGCCTGGGCTAGTACCAACTTGTCCATTACCACCTGCACCGTTAGTACCACCACCGCCACCACCACCGAAATATCCCCATTCTCCCGTTCCCGGTACGTAATCACGAACTTGAACATCATCAATGTAAACTGTCCCTGTGGATATACCGACACCGACTCTGAAGCTAGTAGAGCCACTCGGCAAAGTGAAAGTTGCTTGGACCAATTCCCAGCCAGCAGCAGCCGAATGAGCCTTGATAACAATATTAGTAACACCGTTGTAAACACGAAGCGCCGTGTTACTACCAGTACCAGCAGTGTCATAAATCCAAGCACTGGCTGAATATGTTCTTCCCAAACGTTCTGGGTGGTTTGATATATCTACATATTGATTTATCTGGGGGTAGAAATTTCCCCAAACTGCTTTAAGGCTGTAGCTACCTTCTCTAACTGTTGTAGAATCTCGAGACATCGTCACGTATCCTGGATCTTGCCAGTAATCAGGAACGACCGACGTACCCGCGGTCCAATTTTCCATGTTGCCATTATCTAAATAATTAAGGCTGCCATTGAATATTGGAAGCCAAGTGGCTAATTTACCTATCCCGCCTCTACCGGCTACCGTCGTAGTGGCATTTACCCCAACCGCTCCAGCTCCACCACCACCGCCACCACTTGCTTGCGTTGACGAAACCGGCGAGCCTATACCGCCGGCAAAACCTTGACCAGCTACCGCTGTTCCGCCATTATTACCAGTTGCGTTTCTGGTGATATCGGCGCCACCGCCACCTGAACCACCATTTTGGGCTGAGGTAGCAGTACTATCACCAACACCGCCACCACCGCCAGTAGCAATATAAGAACCAAGCGACGTATCACCGCCCTTTTGGCCATTGCCTAGATTGTAGCCACCAACTCCACCGGCACCAATGGTCACAGTATGAGAAGTTGCCGACAATGAAACACCAGAGTTAAGCAAGAAACCACCGCCACCACCGCCGCCTGAATATGGCCAACCGCCGGAGCCGCCACCACCAATTACCATAACATCGGCCGTAAGTGGCGCGCCCGATATACCAAGCGTCCCAGAACTTTTAAAGGTACGGTAATAGTAGTTGGCATCGGCCGTAAGTGTACCACCCGTAACTATAGACCCAGCAGTTATCACATTAGAAGCTGCTGATGGAGGTGATGCACCACCGTCATTTGTCGCCGTTACCGTGAAAGTGTAATTAACTCCAGACGTTAGTCCAGAAACAGTTACCGGTGATGAGCCGGTGCCAGTCAATCCACCAGGGTAAGCTGTGACTGTGTGCCCCGTTATAGGTGAATCACCAGCCGCGTTATCGGTAAATGTAACTGTCGCATTCAAACCTCCAGACGTAGCCGTACCGATAGTAGGAGCATTCGGTACTTGTCGACAGGTGTCGAGTGGTTGTTGAACGCCATTAACAAGTGTTTTGCCACCACGTAAACGTACGCTCGGGGATGGATGAACACTAGCATAGTAGACAGTAGTGTCAGCTATATTTGCATAGTTAGAATTAATATCTGGGAAGCTGGAGACATTGCTGTCGTCTAGAGTCATAAATAGATGAACGTACCGAGTTGTACCAACTGCGCATAGGCTTCCAGTACCTCCACTGCTTATACTATTGGCGTTGCTTCTAGCGCCAAAGATACCGTTGGAGCCGGCTGTGGTGTATGAAATAGCCGCCAAGCCATTAGGCAATCTACCATTGTAGGAAATACTAGCTAAGTTCTTAAGTGATCCGAGGTCAATAAGCTTGCTGAAGTACCCTACCCTAGGTATGACGTTCAGGGGGGCGTAGC
>JAYVRB010000058.1:0-3535 GCA_043776675.1 bacterium | reverse complement strand
GAACAACCGGCAAAAATCCCAACATCGGTGACACAACTGTCGCTGGTATTGTGCGCCAGATCATGCGTACTGCTGTTAAACACATACCTCACGTAACTGTAGCCATCAATGGCTCACAAAGCACCACAGAAGCCCTTACTTGCAGTCACTTAGTTGATAATAATATTCTGAATCCTAATACTTTTGGTAAAGGTTTTGTAAACATTTTGCACCTTGGTGGCCGTGGTTCATTATCTCGCGGTTTTAACGTTTTCCAAGTTAGTGCTACCAAACTTTATGGTGAATTTGGTATCATACCAAAACTAATACACTTTAATGACTTTGCCATTGAGCCAGGCACTCAGGAGGGTAGTCACAGCCCTTATTTCTATATTCGTACTAAAATGACTCCTGGCAAGCTTAAGGGTATCCTAGCTCGTGAAAAAACCAAGGGTGCTGCAACTACTTGGAATATTAAGGCATTAGAAGCACTTGTTGCTACTGGCCCAGATAGTAGCGGTTCAGCCGACTATGCTATGTACGTTACTCCGATGGAACAGAGTAAGATTGAGGCTGGTGCTGATACTTACGACATTATCAGTCGTTACTCTATGAATACGGATGATGATATTTGTACTTTCAGCCCTAGCATCAATCAAGAACTTCGCAGTGTATCTAATCGCTCCAAGTTCGGTTACCCACGCACATTATTCTTAGTTATTGATCCTGCCGAGTTGTCGCCTTACGGTGATAGCCGTGTACGTTTAGCCTCACCTAACCAGAACTTCTTAATGGCTCTACGTCAGAACGTAGCCACTACTTGGCTTTATAATAGCAAGCCGACTATGGTTAAGACTGGTTTGTTTACTGGTGCTACCACGCTTAAAAGCGGTGGCGTAATGACTTCATCCGACCCTAATGCTAAGATTAACCTTCTTACACTAGATACGGCCACTAGCCAGCAATATCCTCAAATCAGTCAAGAGATTACCAAGCAAATTCAGAATATGATGGGTATGAATCCAGGACAATCGCTTGGCTCTATCGGTGAGTCTAAAACTGGTGTTGGCGCACAGGCTCAAAAAGCCGGTATTGATGATGCTATTCAGCAAATCACCAACATTATTGAAGAGTTTTTACGCCATTATGTTACCTCAGCCCTAGATTTGTTCTTATCTGAGCAAGACGGTGACGGTGTGATTTATGTTAGCGATAGCACTCGCAAAGATATTTTATTACTCAAACCTGACGCTTTCCCTGACCCTGAGAACCCTAACGCACTCGCGGTTAATTGGAAACAGTTATACGACTACATCAAGAAAATTGACGTTACTATTGATAGCACTATGAGCAAGCAAGAATGGACTGACCAGAAACGCGGCGACCTTCAAGATGCTGTGACTGTCATGGCTCAAACTACCGATCCTAATGATCCTGAAGCTATGGCTAAGAAGAATCTAGTCCAAGACAAATTAATTGACGAAACTGCACCAGAGCTATCTACTGCTTTGAATAATGTCACCCCTGCTACCCCTGTTGCTCCACAACCTGACTTGACACAGATGGGTCAGTAGAGGAAACTATAAGCATATTATGGCCGAAACAGAAGACGTACCATATAACGCTCCGGATTTTGCAACTCCTGAAAAGGAAAACGAGCCGGATCCAGACCAGCCTAACAAGACTGTTCTTACTGACATACAAAAATATCTTGATGAAGCTATTATGGAACACGGTACTATCGGCGTTATTGATTTGACGGAACAGGCTAAAATGACTCCTACTCAACAGATTGCTGTTCACAAAATTGTAGTCCAGCATTTGCAGAATATTAAATCAACGATAGATAATAAACTAAAGGAGTTATTGTAATGTCAGATATAGAAGACGATGGTTTGAACGAAGAATCATTTAAGGGATTTGGTGAAGATCCGGCGCCAGTGACACCACCGACAATAGATCCAGCGACACCACCAGTGTCGTCCCCTGTCGTGCCACCCAAAGAGGAGCCAAAGTCAACCGATGAATCAAAGAAAGAAGAAAAGCCAACAGAGAAAACTCCACCGGAAGTTACACCCCCTGCAAGCGCAGATGATAAAAAACCGGAAGAAGGCGTTGAACCGCCTAAAGCTCCAGAAACGCCACCAACCACAGAACCGCCAGCACCTTTAACTAAAAGTGATGTTGAAGCAGTTGTATCTAATTTATTGAATACCGAACGCAACTCTAACAAAGAGCTTGAAACTACCTCAAAAGAGGTGCTGGACGCTTATTACCCCGATGGACTATCAAATGTTTTAGTGGACGAAAAATCTGGTAAAGAATTACGCTCACCTCAAGATGTAATTGATGCCTCTGGTGGTGAAATGACTACTGAACAAGCTGCCCAATGGCTTATGAACGAACAATATAAGCTTGATGTTCAAATTGATAAGATTAAGAATGATGCGCGTCAAATTGCTGAGACTACAGTAAATTTCAAGCGCGACTCTATGACCGTGATAGAGAAGTATGAGCCATTATTTAAGGCCTACCCTCAAATACAGAAAAAAGTTTACGATAAACTGATGGAACAGGTTAAAGTTGATAAAGATCGTGGTGTTATTCTATCAGCTCCAGATGTTATGGGTCACTATGACTTTTACTTAGAGCCTTACCAAAGAGCCTTTGAATATCAGAGTGGTCAGTCAGCTACTAATTCTACCGCTCCGATTACTCCAGAGCCACCGAAACCAGGTCAAGAAGATCGTATGGATGTGAGCGGTGATGGCGCTCCAACTGTTCCAAACGATCCGAATGATTTTGCACAACAAGTAAGTAAAGAATTAGCGAAAGGAATATAGCTATGGAAGATAATATGCCAAAAGGTATCGGGTTTTTTAACATCAAGAGTGGTGAGACTCATTACGCACAGCTTGAGCCACAAATTCAAGCTTTCATTAACAGCTCAGATATGGGTATTAACGCTTCACGTGGCCAAGACTTCGGTTGGAGACTTGAACCTGAATGGGTCAAGAAGGTCAAAGCTTTTCGTAAGGATGAAGCTAAAATGGAAGCTTTAGTTAGTCGTAATAGCGGTCAAACTCCGACTACTACTCAAATACTGTATACCATTTATGGCGCACAGTTACGCGCTGCACAGCAAATTCTTGAAGAAGGTGACTCACCCTTTGAAGAAAGTTATCTACAACAGATTAGTAGCAACTCTGCTGCCACTGCTGAAGAGCCAGCTGATAATTTCGACTTAGTTGCTAGCGAAGAAAAGCCGGTAGTAGAAAAACCGAAAACGCCTAAACAAAAGTGACGGTCGCTAGATCACTAGCGTACTCTTGCTCATTGTTTTCAGGGGAGTGTAAAAACTCCCCTTTTTCATTGAAGTAATAATGTAGCGCGGCAAACAGATATCGAAGCGCATCAGCAATATGACTTTCGCTTTTGTGGTCTGGTCCGATAAAATCACCGGTCAAAGGGTTAAACTTCTTGCGATAAATGCGAATTTTGCGGTTGTACTCGCCGGTAGTGCCAAGATTAATACGCAGGTCTAGTAGACCGTCTA
>JAYVRB010000057.1:0-3579 GCA_043776675.1 bacterium | reverse complement strand
GTTTCCAATTTATTGAATTAAAAAGAGCGCCCTGGTCGATGATCCCTTGACTGCGAACATTAAGCCTCATCTGTGCGGCAAGCCTAACCCCTATCCGTGTTAAAGCTTGCCTCATTTCAGGCGAATTAGGAGCTACTGCGCTCCTCATCTTTTGAATTCTAGCTATGGTTCCTTCGATACTCATGTGTTCATCACTGGACGCTGAATAGTAGGAAATTCAACCCGTTTATACATTTGAATAATCGAACGAATCATCTTAGGCATATCCTCGAGAATAGAAACACTCTCTCCCTGCTTGCTTACATTCGTTCGTCCCATATCCCCACGGCTGTTATTCAAATAATAAAACTCAGTCGCCCAAAGCACTGCCATTTCAAGATCTGCAGGAATAGTTGTAAACCCAGCCGTATAAATAAGACGAATATTATCAAAGCCTACAGGCATAACCTGCTTATAAAACGTGATTGCATATCCATTATTTGAAATGCCGTAAGAATTAGTTGGCAAAAGAGTAATGGGATTAGTCCAATCTTGATCAGAAGAAATACGAATCTCACTAACCACTGTAATTGGGTATTGAATCGGTATCAGCGTATTCGATCTATTCCCGTGTGCAAGCTCAGTCCTGGTCGCCGAAACAAATTCTCTAGCACACAAGCTCTCAATCGTCGCCGAAGCGGCATTCATAAAACGGTTAAGCTTCGCATCGAATAGCGAATCAGAATCTTTGAAACCCATCTGTGACTTGACGTTAGAGAGCGTTGTGAGCGCCATAAATTTAATCCGCCATCATATCTGAAACTGGCTCTGAATGCGTAAGCTGCCCTTGATCTAACTGCTTAGTCCTTTTACTAGGATTTGTATAAGAGACAACTTCAAAAGAGCCTGGGTAACTCGCAAGCAGTTGATGCCCAATATCGTCCTCAACATCGAGCTGTGAACCAGCTTTAAGTGTTACATTAGCCATCCAAAACCTTGGCTTTTTGATCATTGGAATAAAGTCAGCGTTTTTGACAGTGCATTTTAATTTCATAAAAAGACCTTTTAAAAGTGTATGCACAACTCTAGCACAAGATTATCTAAGTGCAATAGAGCTAGATTGGTGCGAATCATAAACAACTTTCCACTTTGGCACTTTACTCTTACTAGAATCATAGAAGTCGTTTGGTATTACTGTTTCAACCCCGAATCGTTTTCTAGTCGTAAATATAGCACCAGCACTAACTTCGTATGCTTTCTGAATTAATTCTGAGCAGAAAAAAGAACTGTCGCCCTTGTCAAATAGAAAATCGTACGGTTTCCCTAGCATAGATTCAGCATATTTTTCTGCGTTGTTCATCGCTATATCATCACAGAATAAAGGATCTAAGAGACAAACCCTATCCTTGCTTGTCATGAATGAAATAAGATCAGTTATGGCTACACCTGCGGTCGTTGCCTCGACTACATAATGATAATCCAATGAATTGCCACTTGAATCAATTGATTTAGAATATCCATATATTGCAGCATGAGAGAATTGCCCTGGAATGAAGCTATTTGCTAGCTCACCTTTCTTGTAAGAAAGAAATACCGCTCCTGGTCTTAAGTGAGGCAGTATCGAAAAGAAATGCTTACCGTTGACTTCTTTATGAGTGAACGGCACATGAATCTTCCCAATCGCTTTAGTGAGAGGCAGCAAAACTTTAAGAGTAGCCAGTCTTAAATTCAACTTTTCACCTCGTTCATCATGTAATTTATTCCGATATTTTTATATGACATTGACGTATAATTTAACTTCAAAGTCATGCCGCCATAAACATCAGAATCAAATGGTGAAGTCCGCTCATAGTAGTCTTTAGCCATGTTAAGCGCGAATCCAAACTGATTCAAAACCAGATTAGGAACACCTGAATAAGTCCCTGCCGCAGTATCATATACTTTAAGATCAGCGTAATCACCCAGCTCACCACCTATACATTCAAGCCCAATCATCTTCACCCAAGCATATGGGACAATGTATTCGAGTATATTGGTGCCTGTTACAACCTCAAATCTCTTGCCCGTATTTCTTGCATAAAGATTCTTTTTAACTCCATTAACCATTATGGATTTATTAGCGAAAGCAGGTTGCATGAGCACATTCATAGCTATTGAAACTGGCAAAGTTGAATTCTTATACGACGCCTCGAACTCCGTTTGTTCAGATCCAGAATCTTTAGCAATCGTGCAATCAAGCTCAAAGAAATTATCGGCCACTTTAAGTATGTATCCGTCCCCAATATCTACCCATTGGATAGGGATTATCCTGCGATCTACGAATGATTTTAATACTGGCCATGATACGTTCATGTTTCTTCCGTCCATTCAATCGTACAAGATACAACCGGCCCTGTGATTGTTATTCCACCAAAGTTTAAAGCTAAATATTCATTAACGCCACGCAATACTATTGCTTTCGCAGGACGAACACCAAAATCAATCTCATTCGCATTAACACCCAATCCGTTTGCACCGGCTTGGGGAAAAGAAATTCTATTAGCCGTTAAAATTCCGACCTGAGTTCCTAAAGTGGTTGGGTTAGCCGTGTAGTATTTAACTGCTGCCGTGCCCGACGCATCTGCGGTGTCGTGAGGAACAGCAGACATTGAAGCTAGAGTTCCCCCTATATTTGCTGTTGAACGACGAATAAGTGTTGAATTTATAGAAAATCCTGAACCAGCTGTCGTGGTTCCACTTATAGATACTTTTGTAATTCTAATTATTTTAGTCGCACTTCCTTGAATCACAATTAGATCAGTCGTGCCAGCAGCACAAACAAAACCGCTAACAGCCGCCGAATAGCTGGCTTTATTACCATCCGAAAGAGCTATCGGAACAGCCGATTGATCACTAGCCATGGTCACTGCGAGCGAAGTAGCCATTGGCTTTTGACCAAGCGTTGCAGGAAGCTGCCCCGTTTGAATGTTGGCCGCATCCGCTCCAGTCCCATTCCGTACTTTTACTTTTGCGCCGCCATCGGATTCAACATCCAGGAAAAAAGTCTCAAGGCCACTGGCATTTGCGCCAGCAACCTTCGTCGAATCTGATCTATCTATCTCGCTTAAATCAGGCATTATTGTTCATGTCCACAGATTGTTGAATAAATATCAGCCGATGATTTGTCTAGGTTAGTTCTAATCAAACGGACTCTAACGCCCGCCGCCACTGATAACATCTCTGATAATGGTAAGATTATCATTGGAGTTGATGTTGAGTTAAATCCAACAAACTTAGTAGCAAAAACACCAGTTGCGACGCCTGATTCAACTTGCACTTCAATCTTAATCTTACCTGATCCTGCACCTACAATTTGTGTCATTCTAAGCGTTTTAGCTGCTGTTACTGTATAGTCGTGGTTTGAAGTTGCATTAGCAGCCACAGAAGCCGCAGTATTATAGTCGTTTACTTCCGTCCCAGGGCTATCAGATAAATAAACTGGAAAAGGATTACTTTGACTAAATCCAGCTCCTATATCAACCCGTAAGAGCCCAGCTGTAGTAAGAGATAATGGACTGATCTGACCACTGGTATAAGACGGAGCAGCAGTTGATACCGCTG
>JAYVRB010000056.1:0-15145 GCA_043776675.1 bacterium | reverse complement strand
GACCACGTAACTGATTGTCTATACGGCGTGATTCGTGTCTTTCAGAACCTAGAACAAATAGACCACCCAATTCTTTTATACCCTCACCTAAGACAATGTCCGTTCCTCGACCTGCAATATTAGTAGCCAGGGTTACAGCACCCTTTTCACCGGCTTGAGAGACTATCTTGGCTTCGCGCTCGTTATTCTTGGCATTCAGGACTTGATGAGGGATACCTTGTTTATTAAGCATGGCCCCTAGAGATTCATTCTTCTCAATCGACACAGTACCGATAAGAACTGGCTGACCTTTGGTGTGTAAGGCTTTGACTTCACGTGCGATAGCCTTAAACTTGGCATGCTCGGTCTTATAGATTCGATCGGTACGGTCTTGTCTTGCAAGTGAGCGGTTTGCAGGAATTTCAACGACATCTAATTTGTATATCTGATGAAACTCCTCTGCTTCAGTGAGTGCTGTACCTGTCATTCCAGCTAATTTATCGTATAGTCGGAAGTAGTTCTGGAAAGATATAGAAGCTAGAGTCATGCTCTCTTGTTGGACTTCTACGCCTTCTTTAGCTTCGATGCCTTGGTGAAGGCCTTCGTTATAGCGTCTTCCTGCTAGTAAACGACCGGTAAATTCATCTACGATTACAACTTCACCTTCTTTAGTCACGACGTAATCTTTGTCGCGCGTAAATAACGCATGAGCTCGTAAAGCTTGTTGAAGGTGATAGATTGTGCGTATGTTGTCGGTACCATAAAGATTTTCGATACCGAGTATTTTCTGTACTTTCTCTACACCTTCATCTGTCAGAATAACTGTTTTGCGTTTCTCATCAGTCTCAAAGTGCTTCACCTTGGCGAGTTGGCGTACAACTTTAGAGAACTGTGCGTAGGCGATACCACTTGTCACACTAGGAGCGCTGATGATAAGCGGTGTACGGGCTTCGTCAATTAGAATAGAGTCGACCTCATCGACGATTGCGTAATGCAGGTCGCGCTGACGAAGCTGGTCTTCTTCACGAACCATATTATCGCGTAAGTAATCAAAGCCGTATTCGTTATTGGTGCCATAAGTGATATCTGCAGCATATGCTTCTTGGCGAGTACATGGCTTGAGGTGACGGAAGCGCTCATCTTCATGATCCTTGTTGGTAAAGTTAGCATCATATATAAAGCTAAGGTCGGCAATAATAACAGCAGTCGTCATACCCAGTGCAGCAAACACTTTACCCATCCAGCCAGCATCACGCTGAACTAGATAATCATTAACTGAGACTACATGGACACCTTTGCCAGTCAATGCATTCAAATACACTGGAGCTGTGGCTACCAGAGTCTTGCCTTCACCTGTCTTCATTTCAGCAACATTGCCTTCGTGGAGCACCATGCCACCGATGAGCTGAACATCGAAATGTCTTTGGCCTAGAGCACGAGTAGCCGCCTCACGTACTACCGCAAAGGCATCTGGTAAAATCGCATCTAGAGTTTCCTTGGCTAAACGTTTCTTGAGTACATCGGTCTGATCACGTAGTTGCTTGTCAGAGAGCTTCTTGTACTTCTCTGCCTTGTCGTTGATGAGCTTTAGCCGCTTACGAAGCCGCTTCACTGTACGAGCTTGTGGGTCGCCCAAAATCTTCTTAAATATAATATTCATTGTTTTATCTAATCCCTCTTAGAACTGTCAAAATTGTATATATAATTATAGCGTCAATCTTGTATAAATGCGACTGTATTTAGACAATTTGACGACAGTTTTGTAGTTTAGACTACTCTGTTAATCAAATTAAAACATTTTTTGACGGAATCTTGCGATAACCCGTTGGTGAATCTTGCTAGTTTGATGTAAGTCTTTGTACTTTTTTAGTTGAACCTTAAGCTTGGCTTCTGCAATATCAACGGCTGCGTACATATTAAGGGCTGTCTCGGTTAGATTCAAGGTCTGATTAGGTAGGAATAGCGTAACTTCGCAAGTACAATTTACCTTGTTCTTGGTTTTAGATTCTTTGAGATAGACTTCTCCATGGGCACTAAGTCGGCTGTGTTTAGACAAATACTTATCCAGTCCACCGATTTTTTTGGTGACGTATTTGCGTAAATTATCGTCGACTACGTGATGCACCCCTTGAATTTCAAACTTTTGTAGCATAATCTATCCTTTCTTAATGTTTGATTTGATTCTTTTGTTCTTAAACCTAGTGCTATTATACGCTCGTTAGCTACCAATACTTAGCATTATATCTCCTGGTGGCCACCAATATAGTTCTGTAATACTTTTGGAATCTTGATTTTGCCATCAGCGGTTTGGAAATTCTCAATTATCGCTATCATCGTTCTTCCTAACGCGAAAGCAGTTGCATCATTAGTGTGTACATACTGCACTTCATCGCCATGCTTAGTCCGAGTTTTAAGTCGACGAGTTTGATAATCAGTCATGTAGTCGGCAGTATGTGTCTCGCGGTATTTGTTCTGGCTTGGAATCCACGCTTCAATATCTACCCCTCTGGCGTTTGGTTTACCAATATCGGCCGTACATTTCATTAAGACGTTATATGGAATTTCAAGTTGCTGCATCAAATATTCTTGAACAGCTATTGCTAGCAAGTGTTCATCATATCCTGTTTCAGCAGTACTGAAGATTTCCATTTCAAGCTTATCGAATTGATGCATCCGAAGAATTCCTTCAGTGTCCTTGCCGTAAGTGCCTGCTTCTTGACGAAAACTTGTTGAATAGCCGATATATCGCACTGGCAAATCTTCGAAAGGAATAATTTCATTGGCATACATGCTGCCCATTGTGTGTTCAGCGCTTCCAATCAACCACAAATTGTCGTCTTGTCCTTCGATATGATAACGATCCTCACGCGGTTCTAATCTGTCCATTTGATCGTAAATTTCTTCTCGAATCATCACTGGAGGCAAGATTGGAGTAAACGGCTTTGGTGTTAGGTTAAGCCCATTATCTTGTACCAACTTCTCTATCACTTCTTGACTATTAAGTGTATCTATCACATATTGAATGATTGCGAACTGGAGTTTCACTAAATCACCCTTGATGTATGCAAATCGACTACCAGTAACCTTTGAGGCACGTTCTTTGTCGATTAGTCCTCGTGACTCAGCAATTTCCCAGTGGCTTTTGGGTATGAAATCAAACACTGGCTTATTGCCCCACTCTTTGACTACCACATTTTCCTCTTCGCTAGCTCCTAAAGGCACATCAGATGTCGGCATATTTGGCACTTGTTTTAATAGGTCAAAATACTGCTTTTCAGAAGACTCTAGCTGTTGTTCAAGTTCCGCCAACTTGTCTTTTATTTCGCGACCTAAAGAAACTTGATCATCAGATGGACGATGGCCTTTAGACATTTCGTTTAGTTCATTACGCTGTCGGCGTATATCCTCAACTTCGGTCATGATTTTACGTCTAGTTTCATCAAAAGCTAGTAACTGTCTAATGTCTACAGAATATCCCTTTTGTTTGGACTTCAACTCGACTAGATCAGAATTTTCTCGGATATATTGAATATCTATCATGGTTATAAGTATAAGCCATTTTGAATTAGTTTAACTATAGTAATATTTCGTAACGAGTGACTGTGTTAAGAAGACGGTTCTTCAAACATTAACAATCAACTTCGTCGTAGAAAGTTATGTGACCAATCAAGCCTGTCAAAGACTCTGTGTTGATTTAATTAAATTATAATATTAATATTTATTTTATATGTTTCAGGGTAAGTTCAGTACGTGATCGAGCATATGTGCAGAAGTCACAGTCGCCGCCCATAGCTGCTAAACCGACAGCTGGCATCTTGTCTGATTCAAGACATTCCTTCATCTTGAGCAGAGTCTTAATCACCCAGTCATCATCTCCTGTATAGGGTATGAGTTTGGTCTTAAACTCTAAGCGGTCACCAAAGCCGTCCATGTCAAGCCGTGCATTTGTGTATACGAAATAGCCTGTATCGCTTACCTGAAAACCATTCTGACGAAGCAACCATTGATAAACTTCCATTTGACGTTTGTAGCTCATCTGCCAATCAGAGTCGATGTTTACTTCACTACCCTTGGCAGTAGCTTTGTAATCTACAACTATCAACTTACCGTCGGCGTCAACCCAGACATCATCAACAGCGCCGGTTACAAGCATGTTAGATTTGGGTTCAACAAACTGCACGCCAGTAAAATTATGACGCCATTTGTCTAAATCATCATGCTGGTATGGAACAGCCTTGATTTGATTATCGGACATGATTGGATGTGGAGTGCCTAGCGCACGGTAACCATCAAATTCTTTCTTAAATAATTCGTCTATTGCAGAATTTATTCGAAACGGTGGACCATTAGGTCTTTTAATCTTTAATCTTGCATCTAACCAAAAGCAACGTGGACATTGAATGAAAAGCTCTATCTTACTTCGACTAACTTTAAATGCTGTGGATTGTCCAGATTTGTAGGCGGGAGATCTTCCCTTGGAATATGAATTTGTCATTATTGATATTGTACAGCCTGGTGCTGTCAGCTGATAATTAATCTATTCAGGAATTAATAACTTCAAGTATATCAAGAGGTGAATTTATTAACTTTGTAGGTTTATAGCTTGATAAAATCTCTGCAGAATTATATCCCCAGCTTACAGATATGATCCTAATACCAGCTTTCTTTGCGCCTTGGATATCACGAATTTCATCACCTACATACCAGCTATCTTTAATATTAAGGTTTTGGCTTTTTATTATTCGTCTTAGAACTCCTGCTTTGCTAAATATTCCCACATTGCCGTAAATTCTAATAAATAGGTCCTTAATATTGTTAATTGCCAAGAATGGTTCGATATTCCGTTTACTGTTGGTGCTCATGATATAAAGCTGGTGGCCTTCGTTATGTAGATGTTTTAAAACATCGATTAAATCTTGGTAAGGTGAGATTTCAGGCATCTTGCTCGTCATCAACCTACGACCCTGCAATAATAATTTCGGAATCTGCCAAGGCTTAATGTTAAGTTCCCCAGCTACGTGTAGTAGAGTAGATCCACGTAAACGGCTGATGTCTTCAGTAGTTAACTTATCATCATGACCTGTTATCTCATAGAATATATCAAGCGCTACATGAAAGCTGTCGGCTATCGTTCCATCAAAATCGAAAATTACGGCACTCATTTGATATATTCTAACTCACTTCTGAATAATCTACGTGACAGGCACCTTGGCCAGTTCGTTCAGTGAACTTTTGGTGGTAATCTTCGGCGGGATAAAACATAACTGCAGGTGTAATTTTAGTTACAATCGGATCACTGAATTTAGTTGTCAATTCGGCCATTATATTCTGAGCTGTTAGCTGTTGAGCGTCATCAAAGTAGAAGATTGCGCTGAGATAACTGTCACCAACATCAGGGCCTTGACGATTTAACTGTGTTGGATTATGCATACGGAAAAATTGTTTACATAGAGTTTCATAACTAACTACACCTAAATCAAATTCAAGTAAAACGGCTTCCGCATGGCCTGTTGTATGACTGCAAACAGACTCATAGCTAGGATTATCCGTATGGCCGCCAGTATATCCAACCGTGGACTTAATTACACCGGGAACCTGGTCGAAATAATATTGAACTCCCCAGAAACAACCCGCTGCAAATATTGCTTTTTGAATTTTTGCCATCATTTTAATTATACCAGCATTGGCAGTACTTACTCTGTTAATTCTCAAGCTCACTTATGCGTTTGTGGTTTAATCCGTAATAATGACCTATCTCATGCCAAAGGGTGTGGCGAATATCTTCTAGTAATGACTTCTCATCAATAGCGCGTCTTTGCATTGGCCCCTTAAACAGTGTGATTTTGTCAGGAAGAACTCTAGTAATGCCCTGTCTCTCACTTAGAGGAATTCCTTCATAGAGTCCGAGTAGGGTCTGATCATTTCTAAGTAGTAGCTGTTGTCTTTGTTCAGGCGTTGGGTCTTGTTCGTAAAGAATCGCGACATTAGCAATATTCTTCACATGCTCTCCTGGCAGAGTCTCCAGTGCAATGTTTATCAATTCTTGATAATGATCGTCGCTTACTTCCATTTAAGACGCCTCAATGCAAGACTGAATAGCAAGGATTGGAACTAATAGCTTCAAAGGCTGAAAAGTATTGGAATCTTCGGGATCAATATCTAAGACATGTGGTTGAGAGAAGCTTAATGTCAGACTATCAACAGGTATGTCGTAGTCCTGCAGATAATTAAATGAATCCAGTCTACCAACAAAGATTAAACCGCGCTGAAAAAGAGTCAACTGAGTAGATGGCTGATTGATTGAGTGAGAAAACGCTTGCAAACTATCAACCATAAATTGCTTCTTTAGAAGTTCATGGGCGTGTAAAAAGTTACAGACCCTCAATACGTGTTCAATTTTCTGATCGGGAGAATCAATTTTATCAGCCACCTTTTGCAGCCCCTGTAGTGACTCTACAATTTCTAGAGTTGACTCGTGTGAGTATGAATTCTCCATTTAGGCCTCAAGCTTTAGACGTTTAATAAGCCAGTCACGGGGCAAAATACTGAGGAACCAGCCTGCACGTGGACCTGAAGTTTTACCAATGATGATTTTGTAGAGAATCCCGAATAATTCTTTGGGTTGCATGCCGCTACCGTCTTTTAGTTCATAAATCGCTTGATGAAACCAAGCACCATCAGCACTTTCGGGAGCCTCTATAATTTTGGAAGCTAAATCACTTAGGAACTTACGTTCAGTCTCACTGAGATCATCTGGATTAACATCTTGCCTAAGAGCAAACTTGACTTCTTCTGTGGCGTAATTATTCAACCATGCATCGATAAATTTAAGCTCTGATTTGATAATATCTGCATCATTTTGAACCACTTCTGCATACTCAGTACGACCGATTATATCTAGTGTCTTATCCTGGTCCCTAAGCGCTGCTTGATAACTTGCAACGAGGTGTGAAAATGGTACGCGACTTATTGTAGGTGTCTCGATGCCGTGCATGCATAAATCAATTAGCTGCTTATCTGAATCAGATTTGTCTTGTTTAGCTAGTAGTTCGCCAAATTCATCTATCAGACGCATCAAAGTATCCCCTTCGTCGAAGAATAATTCTTTGTCTGGAGAATAACGCATGATGAAGAACCATAGGACTTCTGCAGGCAGAATTTCAAGCAGTTGTGAGGCGGTAATCGTATCACCTGCACTTTTACTCATCTTTTTGGTGTCGCCGGTGCGCATAATGAAATTGTATGGAATTGGCAATGGTGCAGTTCCACCAAATACTATCTCAACAATCGCTTTGCCAGTGTCATATGAACCACCTTTGGTAGCATGATCACGACCAAAAGGTTCAACATTAACACCAAGCAACCACCATCTAGCTGGCCAGTCTACACGCCAGTTAAGCTTTACTTCGCCTTTGTCATACACGACGTCCTGCTGCATACCATCGCCATCTACAAATTTTAGTGTCTTACTAGATTTATCGATACCTACGATTTGCCGTTTCTTAAGATAGCCGTCTTCATTGACCTGAACTGGAGACCAATTTTCATCAACTTTGTGTCCTGATATCGACTCTTGAATATGTTTAATTTCATCTGATTTATCAATCGCAATCTCAATCGCTTCAGTGAAATAGCCTTGCTTGTAACGCTCTTCAGAATGCATGATCTCTAGTTCTAAGTGAAGTGGTCGAGCAGCTGAAAGTAGATCACCTAGGAAATAATCGGCATAAGATTGATTAGATCCGTCTGGTGATGGAACTTCAGATAAAGGCTTGCCTAGATATTTAGAAAATTCTTCTGAAACGTCTTTAGGTACTTTGCGAAAGATATCGTGATCATCAACAACATGAATGTGCCTAACCTGTCTACCGCGACGTCTAAGTTCGTAGGCTACTGCTTCTGCTGTAAGAACTTCACGGAGTGTTCCAAGGTGATAAGTACCAGATGGAGATACTCCGGATGATACAACAATCTCACCAGCAGTATGAGCTGCGATTACCTCGTCGACGATTGTGTTCAACCACTGCATATGAGCCCTAGTATACCGAAGTTATAGATTATCGGCTAGCTCTATGAGATATCAGTAATTTTGTAGGTGTTGGTTTCGGCTGGAGTTGATATTTCGATGGAGTCGCCAACTTTTTTGCCTAATAGAGCTTGTCCAATAGGAGATTCATCGCTTATCTTGCCATTTAATGGATCGGCTTCTACTGTTCCTACGACTTGAAATTCCTTTGTCTTGCCGGAGGCTTTGAGTTTTACGATAGATCCAAGTTGTACTTTGCCTCCACTGCTAGGCTTCTTGATAACTTCGACACTAGTTAAAATATTTTCGATTTCAGATACGCGATTCTCGCTTTTCTCTTGTTCAGCACGCGCAGATTGATACTCTGCGTTTTCAGAAAGATCACCAAGCTCTCGGGCAGTTCGAATTGCATCTGCAAGTGATGGACGACTGGCAATCAAAGTTTCCAGCTCGTTCTTGAGTTCGTTGATACCGGCTTCTGTAAGTCTAAATTGTTTCTTCATATCACTCTCCTTGCCCAAAATTTTTTAGGATAAAACCTCGTAACTCAGGAATCAATAATACTATATCAAAGTCTAAGCCGAGACACCTAGGACTTTTATCACTTCATCCATGTTTAGAGCTTTTGAATCTTCTGAATTTCGAGCTTTAAAATCAAAACTACCTGCAGCCAGAGTCTTGTCACTAATTACCAGTCTATAAGGTATACCCATCAGATCGGCATCACCGAACTTCTCTCCAGGACGCTTGTCGCGGTCGTCATATAGAACAGAAACACCCTTTGAGCATAGGCTTACATATAAGTCGTCGGCTTGCTTTACAACTTCTGGATTGTCTCCAATCCTAACTAAATATAGCTTTGCTGGTGCAATATTCTCTGGCCATACTAGGCCCTTATCATCTGCAAAATGCTCGGCAATTAGTCCCATTAGTCTGCTAGGACCAATGCCATATGAGCCCATATAGACCTTCTGACTCACACCCTCCTCATTATCATAATTCAGACCTAACGCATCCGAAAACTTAGTGCCAAGAGTGAATATATTTCCCACTTCTACAGCTATTTTCTCAACCAAGTTTGCTCTGTCCATCTTAAGATCTGCCAAGACTTCATCATTGTAAACTTCTTTGTTGATAGCTAATTTCTGGCCTTCATGAACGTAGATTGTGTCTTCGCCCACGCTGCTAACTGTTTGGAATTCGTGACTATATTTACTGAAACTACCGCCGCTTGCGAAAGTCTTATAAGTAATATCCCCAATACCGAGACGATTGAACACTTTGTCATAGGCGTTTGAGACTTTATTGTAAAATTCATCATGTTGAGCCACGTCAGCTGAAAATGAGTATAGATCTTTCATCAAGAATTCGCGTCCACGCATGAGTCCGCTTTTGGAACGAAGTTCGTTGCGGAACTTGACCTGGAACTGATATGGAAAAGCAGGTAGGTCTTTGTAACTACTAATGAAACGCTTCATTATGTTGGTGAGTGGCTCTTCGTGAGTTGGTGCCAGACCTATCTCGCTACCATTTGCCAATTTAGTCTTAAACCAAACGTCCATGACTTCATCATCCCAGCGCCCTGAGGCTTCCCAGGCTTCACTACCCTGCAAAGCAGTTAGACTAATTTCTTGGCCACCAATCTCATTCATTTCTTCACGAATAATCTGCACGATATTATCAAGTACGATTTTGCCCATAGGCAAAAAGGCGTAGACCCCAGCCATTTCTTTGTGAATAAAGCCTGCCTGTATCAACAGTTGGGCGTTGCGTGCCGTCTCGTCTGCTGGTACGTTTCTGGTAGTTTTGGTGAATAATTGTGATAATCTCATGTAATCCTCATTTTATGTATCTGGTTTAATTGTAGCGCACTAGGCCGGCTTAACGAACGCTAAGGATGAATATACTAATGAAAGCTACGGCATTTTTGAATCCATGCAGTGTGATCCCAGCCCAAAGGCTACCAGTTCTCTCTCTTAGATAGATCAGTACAAAGCTAAGAACGAGGGTGTCCAAGGCTGCAATATAGAGTAGCCCGCTAGAACCACCAATTTGCAAATGTGCGGTAGCAAATATCAGGCTTGTAACTATCGACGAAGCTATAATTGGTAACCCTTTGCGTAGACTACTGTATAGGAATCCTCGAACGATAATCTCTTCTACGAGCGGTGGAAGTATGACAAGACTCAAAAATGTAATCGATACTTGTATGATGCCCTGAACATTGTTGAATCCGATATCTTGTTTTTGGGAAATGTTAAAACTCGGAACAAAATAACTGACGATAGCAACAGTTAGGATGTAGATTATGTAATAAATTGGAACGGCCAATAATCCAATCTGAACATCGCGCCAACGTGGCTTTATGAGCCCTATTAGCCCAAATCCTTTTTTGTACTTCTTGAGAAAAAGATAGATTGCGTACAGCATAAAAGCTTGCGCAAGCAGAACATATGTAAATTGGGCTAGCGTGGAGTTGTCTAACCACGCACTAGCCTGAGCAGTGGACCAACTCTTAAGCAATGGATATATCGATACGATTAGTCCACCAAATACTTGAGAGAAATAGTATATACCGATTACAAATAATACACCCACTATTGGCTTCCAAGGTACGACTTCAATCTTGGGCTTGACGGTCTTATTGCCTATATCTTGATTATCCATAGACTTATAAGAAGCGTTTGAAATCAACGACCGTAACTAAAACTATTAATCCTATAAGTACTAAAAAGCCTGTGACATTGATAATCTCTTCAGTCTTTTGACTGAGCGGCCTTTTAAGAGCGCGGGTGATGAGTGTAAGCCATAGCCTTCCACCGTCCAGTGCTGGGATTGGCAATATGTTCATAATCGCTAGCGTCAAAGATATTATCGCGATAATAAATAGCATGTACTCGTATCCAAGGAAGCTTCCGTTTTTGAGAATAAAGTATATGCCTACAGGACCAGCAACTTGAGCCGATGCGGCAGTTTGTCCGTTCTGTCTGGCTGGATCGTTTCCAGTAACAGCTCCGGCTATCAGACTTCCTAGTCCAGAAACAGCATTTCCCAGACCTTGGAAAGTTAGAGTAGTAACTTGAGCCGAAAGCCCAACTGCAACTATAGGTGCCGACCAAGTAGAGCGTTGCATAACAAATTCTGCTGGAACGATACCTAGGTAACCCTTTGGATTGTCTGTCTTCTGACTTGACTTAACTTCAGCTTCTGACAAGAGCTTTAGTACAGCTTGTCTATTTTGCCCCTCTCTTAAGTAATAGACTTCAACTGTCTTTCCGGCAAAACTTTTGGTGATATCAGGCAGTTCCTTGGCGCTCATTATCGCGACAGGGCTATAACCTGGCTGTTTGATAGCCGTAATCTCGTCTGTGGTCTTGAGCCCGCCTCTATCAGCTGGGGATTCTGGCTCAACGTACGAGATTAGAACTTTCTGTGTGAGTACAGTGGTGTCGCTCTTGATTGTGAACTGATTATCGATAATTTTAGGTAGGCCAACAAGTGCTAGAAAAGTTAGTAGAGCTAGTGCAGTTAGTAGGTTCATAACCACTCCGGCAGCCATGATCTTGATCTTGGCGTTTAATGAAGCTGCTCCGAAGCTGCCCTTGGCTGTATCTGAATCGTGCTCACCTTTAAGTTTTACGAAACCACCCAGTGGCAAGGCATTGATCGTGAAGTCCCAACCAGCTTTAGTCTTATGCTTAAACAATCGTGGTGGAAAAAAGATTCCAAACTCCTCGACCTCAACACCGTTACGACGAGCCATGATGAAATGGCCGTATTCATGAACGACTACAAGTCCGATAAATAGTATTAAGCCTACAATTAATAGAAATATATCCATGTCCAAATCATTATACCGATTATGGCTCTTGGCTCAAAGGTAATATAAGATAAATTTAATGAGAAATGCCAACCTAAATTGCTAATTGCTAGCTACCTGTTGTCTGTTGTCTGTATTCCTTAAACAGATCCTTCTCTGCTGTACAGCGGATTACTCAGGATGACAAGGGGGCGCTATGGATGACCTGTTCGGCGTCTTGATAGTTCCAGCTTTCTACTTTATAACTTTCAACCTTCTATTACCTAGTTACTAGTTTCTAATTGGTAAATAATTTGATAAATGATATTTGGAAAATTCCAAATGAGAGCCCTAGCCTCCAACTTGGACGCGGGTGTAACGAACGATGACTATTCCAGAGCCACCGTTTGCCCCATTAAAACCACCTGCATATCCAGTCCCACCATTACTACCGCCACCACCACCCCCGCCGCCAGTATTTTCAGTACCCGCAACAGCGTATTGAGCGTATTGTCCTACAGGGGAGTTTATGCCGCCACTGCCACCTTTTCCACCACCACCACCACTAGAACCATTATCGTAGTTTGAGGGAGTTCCATAATAATCTGAAAATCCGCCACCCCCGCCGCCAGCATAATAGCGAGTACCTGAAACATTGTGACCGGTTGAAGTTGCGGCGCCCCAAGATGAATAGGCAGATGTACCTGTGCCTCCAACACCACCTTGTTGGTTAGTTGTAGAATTACCACCAACGCCGCCTGCACCTCCACCACCGCCGCCGGCGTAAGTACCCACACCACCATTATTACCTTGCCCAGAAGTACCAAGACCAGGAGTTGGTGTAGCCAAAGACCCCGCACCACCGCCTGAACCACCATTTTTGCCTTGACTTGTAACACCAAAATAAACACCACCACCACCACCTATGGCGGCAGGTAGTGAGCCGAATACTGAGTTAGAACCATTTGCTCCAGAGAATGGATAAACTTGACCAGAGCCTGCGCCACCTGAACCAACTGTTACTGTCTGGACGGTTGATATGTTAATTCCAGTAGAGTAAGAAACACCGCCGGCACCACCACCTGTACCAACATAATAAGCGCCAGTTTGAGATGCTCCGCCTGCACCACCACCTGCTACTACTAGAACGTCTACGGTGATTGATACATTATCGACTCTGAAAGCACCATTGCCGGTAAACGTTCGGTAATAGTAAGTTGCGTCAGAAGAAAGTGTTCCTCCGCTTACCACCAGCACCGGAGCTACTTGCGAGCGGGTGTAGCGAACTATGACTACACCCGAGCCACCACTACCGGTTGTACTTCCAGAAACGACGCCTCCACCGCCGCCTCCACCGGTATTTGGGGTTCCGTTAGTTGCAGCTGGACTATACCCATAACTGGCCCCTGTACCACCACCACCTAAACCTCCAGCACCGCCTCTATTAACAGCATTATAACCACTTCCACCACCACCACCTGCGTAGTAACCACCTACTCCAGTTCCTGTTGCCGTAGCCCAAGTTGAGTATGTATTTACACCAACACCTCCAGCACCGCCCGTATCGGTTGCAACAGTGTTACCTCCAACTGCGCCGGCACCACCGCCTCCAGCACCTGAAATTATTCCATTTACGGCAGTACCGCCTGCGTATCCTTGTCCTGCCGTTCCCGAACCGGGTGAATTTCCATTTCCACCGTTATTTGCGCCTGAGCCACCACCTGAGCCACCAGTGCCTGCAGTTTGACTTACTACGCCTGAAGAGCCTCCGCCACCGCCGCCGACAGCAGAAGTTAATCCAGTAAACGTTGAATTTCCGCCATTTCCTCCAACGTTTGTAGTTGCGGTAGACGCTCCTGTTCCTCCTGTTCCAACTCCAATCGTCTTATTAGCAGATATGCTTTGTGAAGCAGCATAAACTAACCCACCAGCGCCGCCGCCTGAGCCATACCCTCCGCCGCCTGAGCCTCCACCGCCTGCTATAACTAGGACATCAGCAGTTACAATTCCACCACTTATAGACAGGGTGCCGTTGCCAGTGAATGTTTGGTAATAGTAAGTCGCGTCGGCGCTGAGTGTGCCACCGCTTATTGTAGGTGGGGCTACTTGAGCGCGGGTGTAGCGAACAATAACGATTCCTGAACCACCATTTGCACCCGCATTATTGTCACCACCACCACCACCCCCCGTATTGGCTGTCCCAGCGGTTGCGCTCACTGGTGTTCCACCACCACCACCACCACCCCCACCTAGACCGCCATTTCCACCCGTATTTGTCGCACTAACACCATTCCAAGCCGACCCACCGCCGCCACCAGCATAATAACCACCTACCCCAGTTCCTGTTGCAGTAGCCCAAGACGACCAAGTAGCTAATCCAGCGCCACCATCTCCAGCCCTTGAATTAGTACCGCCTATACCTCCTACAGCACCTGCACCACCACCACCACCCGAATACGCACTTGCCGCAGACCCACCTGCATTTCCATATCCCGTGCCGCCACCAGAACTTCCCTGTGTTGCCGTCCCTCCAGCGGCTGTCCCACTAGCAACACCGCCACCACCAGAACCACCATTATTCCCTGTGCTACCTCCAGATGAACTTCCCCCACCAATCGCAGTTATTCCTGCCGCTGTCGAGTTACCACCGTTAGCCGAAACCACACCATAAACACCCGCCACCGCACCAGCACCAATTGTGATTGTTTGTGTCGTTGATAAAGAAGTATTCGCTAAATAAACTACACCGCCACCACTACCACCTCCAGATACACCACCGCTACCACTGCCACCACCCGCTACCACGAGAACGTCGGCAACTATACTTCCACCAGTTACGGTGAGTGTGCCGTTGTTTGTAAATGTACGGTAATAATATGTCGAATCAGCAGACAGTGTGCCTCCGCTAACGCTAACAGCACTACAGGTATCAAGAGGGCTAAGGACGCTCGATATCAGTGTTTTGCCACCACGTAAACGTACATTGGGAGCTGGTACTTTACCAGCATATGACAAGGTTACGTCATTTAGGTTTGCGGACGTTGTAGAGTTAATATCTGGGAAAGTCCCTGTGTTGCTTTCATCTAGGACAATCAACACTTGAACGTATTGGACTGTACCGCTAATAGTCGAACAAGCGTTTATATTAACTGCACTGAGTGAACTTGCAAGTGAAGAAGAACTAAATATAGCGTCTGCTCCAGCGGTCCTGTAGCTTATAGCTTTTAAGCCATTAGGCAATGTACCATTGTAGGAAATACTAGCTAAGTTCTTAAGTGATCCGAGGTCAATAAGCTTGCTGAAGTACCCTACCCTAGGTATGACGTTCAGGGGGGCGTAGC
>JAYVRB010000055.1:0-15407 GCA_043776675.1 bacterium | reverse complement strand
GAGGTAGTAAGATTGAAGCCTGTGTCAGCTGAGGCTGGGTGCATAGAACTAGCCATAGTTCCGAGGAACACAGTTAGCAACAGTATTAGACAAACCTTCCGCTCTCGGAGGTACCATATCATAGTATGTATTATACGCGACTAAGCCGGAATTGAGGTTGGGTTGAGTAAAGTTATAAAGTAGAAAGTTATAAAGTATATAGATAGGAACTAGGAAATAGAAACTAGGAATTAGGAATTAGTTAATGGTAAGTGGTAAATAATTTGTTAAATGGTAATTGATAAATGATAAATGTCTTATGAGCAGATACTTCTCTATGCTCTGCATGACAACCCACTGTCATCTCGAAAGTATTGAGTGTTCTGATTGCCACTCTGTCATTCTGAACCTATGTGAAGAATCTGTTTGCAATTTGGGAACCAACAGATTCTTCTCGCGCACTGGATGACACGGGATGATTTATCACTTTGCAACTAAAATATAAATTCTAAATAGTAAATAATTTGATTAATGTGAACCGTGAAATATTAAATACTTACCGAGTAGTGGTCTAGAAGTAACCAGCACCTAGAATAGTGATGGTATCAGTGTAGTCGCTACCAGCAGGAGTAGTTGAGCTGATCGCAGCGAGTACCTTGACAGCTAGGACTGCAGTGTTGGCTGTACCTGTTGATGATGCGATTTGTCTTACAGAAGTATCAAGACCTGAGCCTGTAGAAGTTCCGTTAGAGCTATATGCAGCTACAGCAGATGTTGTACCAGCACCAGTTCCTTGTGTCACCGAAGTAATGCCAAAGACATAGCCAGGTGTACCAGCAACTAGAGTAGCTCCAGTACCAGGTGTAGTAGAAGGTATAGTGTTCGATGCAGTAGCAGAAGTTAGACCAGTATTTGAGTCGTACGCCCATGCGTACCAGCCGTTGGTAGCGTTGGTGTTGACCGTAATGTTACGACCAGTAGACACATTGACAGAAGCTGAAGAAAGATTAGCAGCAAATGAATCTGTATTTCCGCTAAGCTGAATGTTGAAAGTAGGTGGAACAGTAGCTGTGACCACAATTTGATCAGCTCCAACACCAACCGTGCGAACTGCAACCGTAGTTGAATCGGCACCAGCAGTTACTACAGGGTGATATTCACCAGCAGTAGCATTTGTGATGGCCGATGTGCTGGTTAAGTCTACACAATAAATCGTGGTAGCAGAGAGGGCAGTGACAGCAGATATTGTAACTGTTGAACCAGAACCTGCAGCAGTAATAGATCCTGGAAGAGCAACAGTTGTAGCAGGTGAACCCGCGACGCAAGAAGCTGAAGATACAGTCTGAGTAGCGTTAACAATTCCTGAAGAGCCTGTCCAGGTTGTCGCATCAGCACCGTTGAAGTTGATAGTAACACTTGTAGCTCCAGATGCTACTGTCTTGAACACCAAACGGAAGCTTGTAGTTTGAGCCTGAGCCATACGTCCTAGTTGTTGTATGTATGTTTTTGTTAACGATGCTGCTGTTGCTTGTTGGTTTAAGAAACCAAAGTTAGCTGCCACTAAAGCCAAAGCCAAAGAGACGTACTTAAATTTTTGCAATATATTTTTAATTTTCATTTAATAGCTCTTTCTTTTATATGCAATCATCTCTACTAGCATAACCAGCTTAGATACAGATGTCAATAATTTTTTATGCTCAGAATGAAGCGGCTGCAACAAAGGTAAGAGTATTAGTATAGTCGGAAGCATTTGGAGTACTGACAGATGCTTTTGCTTGCAATACTGCCGTGGCAGTACCAGTCGTTACTGGAGCACCAGCTGTGAAAACTGGCTGAAACGTAGTATAAATTGCACCAACTAGGTTACTGCTACCGTTATAGGGCGTAACTATACCTAGTGGTGAACTAGCCGTCAGTGCTTGTAGTCCGAAACCCTCAGAGAGTGCCGCTAGGTCGCCGCTAGGTGGAGTTACCTGAATGGTGTAGTTGCTAGCAGATGCGCTCTTGAGTCCAGTATCAGATCCAGATAAGTAGATTGATCCACCATTATAAGCATTGGTTGCATAGGTGAACGAGACAGTTGAACTAGTGACGATATTTCCAGCCAATAGGTTTCCTAAATTAAGTGTGGTTGGAGTGACTGAGAAGCTAAGATTGGGCGTTCCTGTTGTTATGGTAGCCGATGGACCGTATGCACTAGCGGTAAACCTACCCTGAATAGCATTGACCTTGAACCAGTAAGCGGTATTTGGTGTAAGTCCAACAGCCTGTGTGCCCACTCCAGAACCCCAGGCAGAGTATGTCTGATAGACTGCAGAAGTATTGAGCGTACCGTCGGCTTGGACGTAATTTGTAACAGTGAAGTTGCTAGTAGTCGAGACTGCGATAGAGTAAGTTGCGTCTGTTGGATTGCTTGCGATATTAACTATGAAATTTATCTTATTATAGTAAGCACCGGAATTGGTACTAAGGGTAGGCGCAGTAGGCACATTAGCCTGGATAGCTTCTATGGCACCAGATTTTGCCTTGATAGTAGAGCTAGATGATGCAGGTCCTTGGGTGTCGCCAGTTGTCGCATCTAGTTTGTAGGTTGTAGATGATGAGGTATTGGTACTGCCGCTATCGACGCTATAGCCGTTCAGTTTGTATGTCGAGCTACTACTAAAGGCAGCAAATACCAACCCCAAACTTAGCGAAAATAATGTGTTAATCCCCATATCACAATATTATAGCGTGTCTGCGAATTAGCTGGTAGCCATTAACTATTATTTACCCATCAGGAATTAGGAACTAGGCGCTAGTAATTAGGAAGTAGAAGGTTGAAAGTTATAAAGTAGAAAGTAAGAACTAGTAAGACGCCGAACGGGTCGTCCAGAGCGCGCTAAGGATCTGCTATTTGTTTGAATCACAAACAGATCCCTCAATCCTTTCGGGATGACAGTGGGTTGTCATGCAGAGCATAGAGAAGTATCTGCTCAAGGAATATTTATCAATTCACAGTTCACATTTAACAAATTATCTACCACTTACCATTAACTAATTCCTAGTTTCTATTTCCTATTTCCTATTTCCTAGGTCCTATCTTTATACTTTATAACCTTCTACTTTCAACTTTATAACTTCCCACTACTTCCTAATTCCTAGTTTCTATTTCCTAGTTCCTATCTTTCCACTTTATAACTTTCGACTTTACAACTTGCACTTGTCTTATTGCCTTCTGCACTTACAGCCATTTCCAAGTAGTAAGAATTTGATTGAGAGCTTTGTTGAGACTGATATTATCTGCCCCGCTCAAACTCCTTAGCGAAACGTAAGCAATCATACGAGCCTGTGGTATGAAGGCTACTTTGTTATAGCCGCCAGAAATGTCTGTGACAATATGAATCTCACCGCCAGCGTAAGTTGATACTTGGTCGCTATACTTCTCCTTGTCAGCTACTCGTATTGCATAGGAGCTGTCATCTATTAGATTTCCGCTCGGCATACTGCGAATCGAAATGTCTAAGTTCCAGGGGCTCTCTTTACGATAAACGAAAGACATCTTCTCAATATCGTTTGCGCTCAAACTATTTTCAGGAGTCGGTACAAATACATCTGGGTATTGAAAACTAAAGGTCTTACCTTCTACAGAAAGAGTCTTGATACTGACACTGTCTATGGGCTTGCTGGCGCTGACATCTCCACTAGATGGCCCACTCATTGATCTGTTGATTCCAATTCCTCCGACTATGAATAACAAGATTATTACCAATGCGATTCCAAGCTTCAATTTTGGATTTTTGCTTTTATTAATTTCCGAAGTCTCTAGCGCTGGTATTTTGACTTCAGCTTGAACAACTTTAACTTCAATCTTATCTAAATCATTTTTCACTAATAGCTCCTTCTATATGCGCCACGGCGGGCAAATATTGACAGAGAATCGTCGATTTTATTTTCTTTGAATTCCCCATAGCGATTAACTGCTGCTAATTTTATGAGACTATCGGCAAGAACTGGATTGTTCGGCAGAACTGGGCCATGCATATATGTACCAAAGACATTATTGGTGCGCGCACCTTCAGTCTTGTCTTCACCGTTATTGCCATTGCCACGTTCAACACTACCTAGCTCGAGTTGGCCTTGTCCAAGGTGAGTTCTACCGCTATGATTTTCGAACCCAAACAATGTACCGAACTCATCAGCCTTAATTTTAACATTTCCGATAAGTCTTTTCTCGCCACCAAACGTCTCAATATCGAAGATGCCGATACCTTGGATCTCCTGTTTGTTCTGAGTCACAAAACGCTTACCGAAAAGCTGGTAGCATCCACAGACCATCAGCATTGGAGTGCCTTTGTCGGCTAGGGCATGGAGCTGGTCGCTAATACGTAATATGTCACTCTGTATATCTCCCTGAGCTGAATCTTGACCGCCGCCGCCGAGAACAATGTCAACGATCTCAGGCAACTCACCCCCAACATGGTAGTAGTGAATCACCGGCTCGTATCCGTGCCATTCCGCTCGTTTCTTGAGTACCAATAAGTTGCCTCGGTCGCCATAAGTATTCATTTCGTTGGGGTAGAGATGGAGGATGTGAAGTTGCTTCATGATTTAACCTCAGTCAATTTGGTAAGAATTGTATGGTATTGAAGCATAGCTGTATAAGTAGCAAAAATTATTTTATCGCCTCTTAGTTTATTAAGCTTAGAAAGGGCAGTATTAAGGTCATTCTCAACTGTACTAACTTTGATATCGTCGTAGCTAAGCCTGAGAGCCATATCAGCTGCTCTCGTACCTGTAGTTATCGCAATGTTACTAGCTCGTACAGAAGTGAAATCGACATCCCATAGCCAAGATACATCACGACTATCAGCGTAATTATCGTTTATGGCAATCATGATGGCCGGATTATCAAAGAGATACGAAGCCAGTGCCTGACGAAAGCTGGCTGGATTCTTGACAAGTACTAATTGCAGATTAGTGCCGTTGGAAAGTTTGAAGCTTTCACCTCGTCCAAAAGCCACATTAACAATAGATAGATTATCAATATGCGTTTGCGGATTAGTTTTTGGAAATACTTGAAGTGCTAAAGCCAAGGCTGCTGCCGCATTCTGGAAATTATGCTGTCCAATAATTTTTAGATTTGTCGAATAGGTTAAGCCGTCAATCATATAAGAAACGTCTTGGCGTTTGAATGACGATAACTCTACTCTGAGTTTAATTCCAGAAATGACATGTGGTTTTGCGTCTGGTGCGTCGACTGAAACTAGCTCACTATCGTTAGGAAAGTATTGTTTGAGTTCGTCACTTACCCCAAAATAAGTTACTTTTGATCCGGAAGTTTCAATTTCTTTACCGATAATTGCTAGATGAGTGTCGTTGGCGTTGGTGATGACCCCCTTGGTGGCAGCGTGCATTGTTTCGCCGACTAGTCGAGCGACTTGATCTACCTCTCCAAAACGGTCTAGCTGGTCTCGGCTGACATTTAGTGCGACCACCCATTCTGGCTTGACCATAGCCACAAATTTTTTAGCGAAAGCTTCGTCTATTTCAAGTATCGCAATGTCGAAGTCTAATTTTGAAGTCCAGGTTGAGCTAGCCAGCAAGCTTGACACGATTCCGCGCGTCAGATTACTACCTGTAGCGTTCGTGATAACTCTTTTATTTTCTGACCGGAACAATTCAACGATCATTTTGGAAGTGGTAGTCTTGCCGTTGGTGCCTGTGACTAGGACTACGCCATCAGAAAGTTTATGAAGCATCTTGGACATATACCTAGGCTGAAGGCGTTCAATAATTAAGCCGGGTAGGGCTTGTCCACCAGTACGCACAAGGGACATAGCAACTTGAATAAATTTACCTATAATCGTTGAAATAAAAGTCATGCTTACATTGTATGCGATTAGTCAGAAATAATTGAAGATAAGTTTGGACTTAGCCACGATAAGATAATTTGCTTAGGTTGGCTCGGCCACTAAGCAGGTGAGGCTGAGTATTAATCACAGATTCGCCGTGTCTAAACAAGTATAATTCAACTTTTGTCATATAAATTAAATCCTAGCTTCTTAAGATTGGTTTTGCAAATAGTTACTCACTAAGATAGTTCTTCCAAATAGTATTATTTGTTGCCTTATTTGAAGCACGTAATTTCTTCCTTGCAAGCTTATCACGCTCATCTCCCGTAAGGCCGCCCCAAATACCAATTTTTTCATTGTTTGATAATGCGTACTCTAAGCAATGACTTTTTACTGTACACATAGCACAAATAGCTTTAGCAGCTTCTATCATGTTTTTTTGTCCTTTGTCCGCATAGAATAGCTCACTATCCTCAGGATTGCATTCGGCCAATCCTTTCCAGCTAACATACTCTAGGTTGTCTAATTTCTCGTTTAATGCTTCGCTCATTTTTTGCCTCTTATTGAGACATAATTTTGCCGTATAACTTATGTCAATGCAAGCATAAGCCTAATCATTTGAAGCTGAAAAGGATCTGTCTACTAGGGAGCATATTCATTATCTGATTTTACGCTCATATAAGTAGCATCATGAGGTACAATTTAACGGTATGAGTTCTAACAAACAGTTTGGGTTTGAGATTGTGACGCGACTTGGTGGCGGGTCTTTGGCGCGCACTGGAGTGATTACAACCCCACACGGCAAGATTCAAACCCCGGCGTTTATTGTTGTGGGTACAAAAGCCTCAGTCAAAGCCATGCTACCAGAACAAGTTAAACTTGTAGGCGGGCAAGCTGTACTTGGTAATGCCTATCATCTGTATTTGCAGCCAGGTCATGAACTGGTCGAAGCTGCAGGCGGTATAGCCAAGTTTATGAATTGGGACGGTCCTACATTCACTGATTCGGGTGGTTTCCAGGTTCTATCACTTGGTAGCGGATTCAAGAAAGTCTTGGCAATGAATTCTGGCGAATTTGCTGAAGCGGAAGTCATAGCATCAAGCAAAGATAGACATGCATTTGTCGACGACGAAGGAGTGACCTTCAAATCACATCTCGACGGGACAATGCACCGCTTCACCCCTGAGTTCTCTATGCAAGTTCAGCATGGTATCGGCGCAGACATTATGTTCGCCTTTGATGAGCTTACCTCGCTGCTAGACCCTTATGACTATCAAGTATCCTCGCTTGAACGTACCCATTCCTGGGCCCAGAGATGTCTTGACGAAATGGCACGTTTGCAAACGTTACATCCCGAGCGACCATACCAGGCATTGTTTGGCGTGATTCAGGGAGCTCAGCATGAAGACTTAAGGCGTAAAGCCGGTAAACACATGGGGTCATTGCCGTTTGATGGTTATGGTATTGGCGGCGCGCTGGAGAAAGATCAGCTAGGTACAATTGTGCGCTGGGTTAACGAAGAACTTCCTGAAAACAAACCCAAGCACTTGCTCGGCATAAGTGAACCAGATGACATATTTGCAGCTATCGATGCTGGAATCGATACGTTTGACTGCGTGTCACCGACGCGAGTGGCGCGCAATGGAGCTGCCTATACTCCGAACGGCCGAGTCAATCTGACGAATAGTAAATTCATCAAGGATTTTAATCCGATTGATAAGAAGTGCGATTGCTACACATGCCAGAATTACACCGTCGCATACCTAAACCACTTATTCAAGGCTAAAGAACAAACCGCTGGAACTCTAGTATCGATCCACAACGAACGGTTCATCATAAAGTTAGTCGACGACATTCGTGCCAGTATTATAGATGGTAGTTTCGATGAGCTTCGCAAACAGTGGATGAAAGCCTATTATAAAAAATAATTTAGACTGCTTCTAGAGTAGTAGTCAACTAAAACACGCCCATTATGCCTGCAAACCATTAGAATATTGAGGCATTCTACGGCATACTTAAGGTATGAAAATAGCGATTATTGGAGCAAATGGATTCATAGGGCACAATCTCATTGATAGACTACTCAGAGATACGGCTCACGAAATTGTAGGAATATCTAAATCAGCAAGCGGCATTCCCATAATTAACTCTCGACTTACAAAGTATGACGTAGATGTATTTGATACTAGTAGTCTATCTGCACGGAATGAAGTAAAGCAGAGCGATTATAGAGGATCATCAGGTATAATATATCGAGATGAAAAAGCATAAGCATAGTAGAAAAGGTTTAGCAAAGTCATGGCACCGATTTGAATATAAGCACACAACTGCTGCAATCCTAGCAATTGGGCTATTTGTACTTCTACTGGATACGGTGATTGTTCAGACTTTATTGCAAGATATCGTAAATCTCGGATACGCCGGAATATTGATAGCAGGATTCTTGTTTGTGTCCTTCTTCACTGCCGTACCGGCCTTAGTAGTGCTTCTAGCATTCGGTGATAGCTACAATCCCCTAGTAGTTGCATTATTAGCTGGTTTCGGTGGTATGCTTGGTGACCTGATTATCTTACGATATGCAGAAGACAATATCGGAAATGAGTTAAAACCAGCAGCTAAGAAGTTGAAACTTACAGGTTTCTTGAGACAATTACACAGAAAGCGATATAGGCCCATAACTTCGACAATAGGTGCAATCATTATTGCCTCACCATTACCCGATGAAATTGGTCTAGCACTTCTCGGATTATCTAAGATTTCTACGATTAAGCTTATCTTGGTGACGCTAATGTTAAATAGCGCTGGAATATTAGTACTACTTTTATCATTTGGTTAATAAGAAGTCACCGGCTATTGTTTGGCTGGGCATATAGGTTAAGAACCTTAGGGTAGCATTTAGGCAGAAGAAGGCCGCCGTTCTGGCGAACGCCAGGTTGTGTGTTTGATCTTAATGCTGGATTTCAACTTTGGCAGCAGCAGGAGGGCCTTAATCAGGGCATAGTACTCAGCAAACGATAGAGCGTACATCATAAGATACATTGGTGGGGCGTAATAGGTTAAGCGTAGGCGGCTTTTAAAACTCAAGTGGTTAGACGCCCAAACATTGCATAATAGATAAACTGTAAGTACTGTTAAGGCTGACGCAAACATTGTGAGGTCATCATAGCGCAAAATAATGTACAGGAAGTAGAGGATCACTACAGGCTCAAATATAAAGACAATGTCTTGTACTAGCGAAAATGGGATCATAAACCACGTCAGACGCTTTGTGTAACGATCACTTCGAGAAAAGAAAAAGGACTTATTCTTAAAAAAAGTTTGAGTACGGCCATATTTCCAGCGGAATCGTTGAGTCATCAATTCGCCAATAGAATGAGCTGCTTCAGTATACGCAATGCTATCGGCGGCATAAGCGATTTTCTGATTGCGGGTTTTATTGACCAGAATTTTCATGGTTAAGTCGATATCCTCAGTCATGGTATTTGTATCGTAGAAGGAGACTTGTTTGAGTATGTTTTGTCTAAACATAGAGCCGATACCCCCGACTATGTACTCCAGTCCAAGCTGCGCTTGCCCTTTCTTCATCTGGTAACAGACCAGGTACTCAATGCGCTGTAGCAGAGTGAGCACCGTACCGTCTTCTATGATATTGACATTGCTGGAAAGTGCCACGACGTCACGATCTCGGAAGTGCTGCGCCGCGTTGCGCAGGGCATTTCGATCGAGATATGAATCTGAATCCAGGCACATAACTAACTGGTTACGCACACATCGGCGCATTGCATAATTGAGCACTGCCGCCTTACCTTTATTCGGTCGGTTAATAAGCCGGATTTTACATCCACCTTTGTGATCACGCCTGAACTGACGGACAATTGCTTCTGTCTGGTCTGTTGAACCATCATTGGCTACGATTACTTCTAGTTTCGCTGTCGGATAATTGCTTTGATGTAGAGAGAGAAGACAGCGCTGTATGGTCAATTCTTCGTTGTGGGCCGGCACCACAACGCTGATTGTTGGCAAGTGCCAACGTTTGTGGTGTCTTCTGCGACGGGCAACGTTAATAGTGTAGGCGTCACTGCTTATTAGGTATGCTGCCATGCGGAGAAGGTTTAGAATACACAGGATAAGTATGCAATAGAACAGTACATTCATCATTGAGCAGTATCCAGTTTGAATGTCATCAAGCGACGGTTCTGAGCCCATGTACCTTCACATGTCATTAGTACTAAGCCAGGTTCGCCCTTAAGCTGGTCAAAGATTTGTACGTCTGTAGGCTTTACCAAGGTGTTGCCTATAAAGATGTATTTGAAAACATGGTTATTATCGGTGTATACATAGGCGATATCGCCACTTACTATTTGTTTAGTTGGTCCAAAAATCTTAGGTGTCCAGTGACCGTATATGAGTGTTAGGTCTTGTACATTGTTCGCCTTGGCGGTGTTAGGTGCATAATTTGCGGAGTCCGGTGCTACAGACCATTCCTTTTGCGACATATTGTAAATGCCTGGCACGACAGAAACATCAATTGCAAGACGGGGAAGTATAATCCTCACCGGTACCCCCTCCAGCTCCATTGCTTGAGGAACGTTGGTAGGTTCCACCAACTTAGATTGAGCGATATTCCCTGCTCGTAGCGCTTGGGCCGCTGCCTCATGTCGTTGCCAAAACGGCAAGAGTAATAAAGAACCAACCAAAATATGTACTGGCAAAACTCGCCAGAATAGATTTATTCGCATAATACTCGGTGATTACTTGTAAAAACGTGTCGCGATGCGCGTAAACACGAAACTTGAAGTTACAATTGCACCTACAACTATGGTTACGATACTCAACACCGTCAATGCGATATCGCCACTGGTGTTTGGCAGTAAAGCCACACCAGTAATAGTTGTTCCCGCACCTGTTAATCCTGATCCTCGTCCGTACATATACATCTCCCTTTACAATTATTTGCGAAATAATGGCTCGGATCTCTCAACAAAAAGAGAGGGTCAAGCCCTCTCGCATATAATAACGATAACATGTTAGTGCAATAAAGTAAAGTCTATTATATAGTAATCATAAGCGTTTAACGGTGCCCCTAGTCTTCAAATAGGACTGTCAGCGATCTGTGCTGTGGCTTAGTGCGCAATAAAAAATATAGCTAGTCTTATACGACATGAAGCTCGTAAGCCGCTAGTACCAGAATATGAAAACCGGTCGTAGTGCCGGTTTTCTGTTTGTTAGGACTTAAATCAAAGGCACTACGGTCACCTTTGATGCAATGCTTGGCTGGGAGTGAGGGATTCGAACCCCCGATCATGGATCCAGAATCCATTGCCTTACCGCTTGGCCAACTCCCATCGTTCTTCCGTACGCGCCTATCTCGTTTTGCCTAGCGGCAAAAACTTCGATCTAGCGCTACGGTCGTCCTCTCAATTTCACAAACAGCTTCGCTTGGTTTGCGAAATTGGAAATAAATCAGATGGTACAAGGGTAGATTATAGAGAATAACTAATTAAATGACTAGTCTTGGAAAAAGTTAAGTTCAGATATGTCGTCTGGTAGAAAACCTTGAGGGTGTTTGAAGCCAGCTTCCCATTTTGAGCCCTTACCGTAGCCAAGAAACCGATCAACTCCACTATCGACACCTTCGGCACTAATTACAAATCAGCCGAGGCAATCGAAACTTTTGCTCGTAAACTTCTAGGGCCATTGGTCAGAAATATCATCGAAACCTTAGACTTACGTCGACCAATCTATTTGCAAACCGTTGCTTATGATCATTTTGGCAAAGACAATCTGCCTTGGGAGCATGTAGTTACTAGATTGATTTAATGTAAGTTAATCGTGTTGTCTTCGCCAAATTCCTGAACGATATTGGGATTGGCCGCAGTAGTTCCGAAATTTGTAGTAGCTTTCTTATGGTGGCGTCGTCGACGTCGTTTTTTGGCTGGCGCTAAGTCTGTCGGTGTCTGTTCTACGAGCGGGTTAGCAAGCGGCGTGCTGGCTGGCTTATCCAAGATGGTGTTGATTATTTTAGACACAACAATTTGATTGACGTGCTTTGGGTCATAGCGTTGATGCATAGTGTCCTCAATATCAACACGGTTATAAGAATAAAGTGCTCGGCTGTTGGCGATAATTTCGGTGCTAAAATCAGTAGCCGAAACTGGTAAATCCAGGGTCGTGCCGGAGAAAGCTGGTACTTTCTCGCCATCTAAAGTGGTGTTAATGGCGAAATGGCGATTATGTAGATGAATAAGATCATAGTCACTGAAGTGTGGCTCGAAATACTTAATCATGGTTTTGGCGTCATCGGCACTGGTTCGGAAAGATACGATTGAGCCAACGTTGCCGAAAACCGCGTCCTTAACGCTAGGCGTCATCTGAGCGATGTATTGGTTAGCAACTGTCAGAATTAAAGCGTACTTCCTAGCCTCACTGAGAATGCTAGTGAAAGAATCAGTGGCGAAGTTTTGGAATTCGTCGACATATAGATAGAAAGGTATACGTTGTTCGATGTCCTCGATGTTGGCACGACTCATGGCCGCCATCTGGATTTTGGTGACTAATAGGGCTCCGAGTAGGGCGGCGTTATCTTCGCCAATTAAGCCCCGAGACAGGTTAACGATTAAAATTTTTCGTCCATCCATGATTTCGCGGATATTGAAACTGCTCTTAGGCTGACCAATGATGTTTCTAACTAGCGCGTTGGCGGTGAAAGCTCCAACTTTATTGAGAACTGGCGCCACCGCTTCAGCGGCGAAGCGTGCGTTCCAGCTGGCGAATTCGACTGTCCAGAAGTTCTTGACGACAGGATCTTGGACATAGCTAATGACTTCCTTACGGAACTTATCTTCAGTCAAGATACGAGTGATGTCGAGCATCGTGGAATCAGGGTAATCCAATAGAGCCAAGATGCTGTAACGTAGAATGTATTCCAAGCGTGGTCCCCAAGATTCGAACATGCGCTTTAGGACACCGATTAGCTCTGAACAGGTATGGGTCTTGAGTTTTGGATCATAAATTTCCATTGGGTTGAAAGCGATAGGGAATTCGGCGTCGGCCGGATTGAAGTAAACGACATCTTTGAGACGATGTTCCGGGATACGCTTCAGAATATTAACGGCGTAGTCACCGTGCGGGTCGATGACGGCGAAACCAAAGGGACTGAAGATATCTGAGATGGTCAGTAGTTCCAGTAGTCCGGATTTACCGACACCAGTTTGACCTAGGATGTATAAGTGGCGACTGCGATCAGACCTCGGCAAGCCGAACATGGCGTTATGAGCTCGAAAATTGGTAACAGCTATCGGGCTCAATTCAGCTCTAAGTTCTGGAGGTGTAGTTTCGGTTATAATCGGCAGATTGGCCGGTGGTTCAGCTGTCTTGGCCGACGCCCAGAGAATATTAGGCGTTTCGACGTTGGTATGAGGCAAGTGATAAAGGCTGGCGATTTCTTCGATGTTGCAGACGAAGCGATTCTTGCTGAACGAGCGGCGTTTGAATAAATCTACCAATCTGTCATCTGAGCCTAGATAGAGCTGTGAAAAACCATTCAAATAAGTTGTATTGAATTGCTTGAAGCTAGCGGTTATGGCTTGAAGTCGCATTTTGGCTTCGGGCAGGGACGTGTTACCTCTGTAAACTATCCGTAAGCAGACTTCATAGGCTAGTTTATGGCTTTTCTCTTCGACGGCTGAGGCTTGCGTGAGTTGGAACTCAGCTATTTTAGGCGCCGAAGTCGAGCCAGTAGTTATTTTGGCTGGAAACAAGGCTGATTTGATCAGGCTTGAATTAGACGGCTGACCACTGCGTAATTTCGCGGCGTAGCGCTCGCTACGCTTGTACCACTTTGTTGGCGCAGGACAGATGACCAACTGTATCCACGCTTCTTCATTGTCATCGAATTGGACTAGGGCAGCGGTGATGGCCGCCAAGGGGTCAACCTCGAAGCTAGGAAAAGTTTTGATGGGCAGAGCTTCATTAACACTAAGCTTAAGTTCAGCGATTAACTGAGTCGAGGCGACTGAACCAGTAATCGTGTAATCATCAACTTCTGATATCTGAACCGTCGGGTATTGGGCATAAATCTGATCCTCGACGAATGACTTAAGTTGTTTTGGTACCCAGACATAGAAACCAATGCGCTTGTCTTTAACAGCGATTTCAAAACTCAGGCGTTCGTTGTACTGAGATTTGAAGGTGTTATCGGTCGATTGTAGTAAGCCGTGAAGACTGGCGAACAACTGTTCGGCGGCCAACTCTTTCTTGTCGTTAGTCCGCGGTACCTGCATCAGCAAGACTACGCCTTGAGCCGCCCGGTCATCATTCATCCGTCGTTTAAATAGCATATGGTTAGATTATACTTCTTTTAGTCTTTTTTGGGCACAGGCATTGGACCGACGTAAGGATAGTAGTCGATTGACTTGATTTGCACAGTTGCTGGCAACTTGGAGTCATCGATACCGTAAGGCGGGAACTTTGACTTTTCCATACCACCCCAGGCTCCACCTAGAGCCAAATTCAGTATCAAATAAAATTTCTGATCAAACGGCCAGGTCGTATAATCAGCGCCGGGTTGTTTCTTATAGGTGTAGTAAGGTTTGTCGTTGATGCTAATCATTATCCTGGTCGGAGTCCATTCCAGACCATATTTATTAAACTGAGTATCATTATTCGGCACCGTGATTTTGTTATAGTCACCTACGCCACCAGGATTGTTCTGAGCTGTATGAAGCGTATGAACTACACCATAGACAACGCTAGGTTCCGAGCCTACCGATTCGAGTAGATCGATTTCTCCACCATACAAATAATTGAGCTTGTGACTAGCCTTAGCCATATCAGCGTATTTAGTGGTGGCGGGCGATAGCCACATCGCTGGCCAAGTGCCAACACTCTTTGGAACTTTGGCAGTAATGTCTAGCTTGCCGTATAAGAACTCTTCTTTACCGGCTGTATCGATGCGCGCAGAAGTGTAGCCGTAGTCACTATTAATCTTTTGTTGGCGGGCTTGTAGCTTCAAAACACCATTTTCAATACGTAGATTGGTTGAGTCAGCGGTGTAATACTGATTCTCTTGGTTGCCTGGAGGTTTACCGGTGTAAATATTCCAGTACTTAAGGTCAATCTGTTCGTCCAGGACGTCAAAATTTTGAGACCATTCCGGGTATTTCGCGAATAGCGAATTAGGTTGAGCGGGACTTTCTGGAACAGCTGGTACCGTTAGGCTATTTTCCTGAGAAGTACTTGGTTTTTCAGATGAACTCGTAACCATGGTCGGGGAAGACTTAGGCACCTTAGTCGATTTATTATCATTCGAGTGAACAGTCTTAGAGATCGGTTTTTCTGAATTACCGATGTATATCTTAGAGCAACCTGCTAAAGCTAAACCAGCACAGGCTAACGCCAACGGCTTGATGTATTTTTCGAATTTATTCCGTTCCTGATCTTGAATATTAAGCGGTAAAGCCAACATTTCAGCTTCGCCTAACGCTGCCGACTCTCGATCTATAAACGGTGTCATTTCGTTAATATTTTTTTCCATCGCAGTATTATTACAGAAAACCCATATTTTGTCCAGTTTAAGATTGCAATTTATTGTAT
>JAYVRB010000054.1:0-4047 GCA_043776675.1 bacterium | reverse complement strand
AAACGCTTCACTAGTCCAGTAGCTTTTATTTTCATGTGTATTTTTTCAGCATCTTGTTGGTTTGATGCTGCTACTATCCAATAGTCTACAGTACGTGTAGTCTTAGCCTTTAGCGGAGTGTTTAGACGTATAACAGAATCTACGCCTCCATGCTCAACTGCATTTCCTGAGAGTTCGCCGTCTTCTGCGTCACGGAAAGTTCCTTCTTTACCCTCAATCCCGCAATTGCCAACGGCATATTGATCAAAATGTTCGCCTGCATCTGTTTGAGCATAGACAAGCAGAATACACCTGCCTTTATAATCTAGGATGTAATTTAGTTCTGGTTCAAATAATGCTGTATCGGCGCGTCCAACTTGTGATATTTGGAAAACTTGGTGCATGAATAGCCGCAAGTCGCGATCATTCTCGTTTAAGTTTTCGATAGTTATCTGCCTACAAAAAGCATTTGAAGTATGGTCTACAAAATCTTTGAAACGAAGTTCTATGCCGAGTGCATCGTTACGCATGACAATGTTGCTGATTAAAGCGTCTTGGTCAAACAATACTGCTGTTTTCCACGTTCCATCATTTACCCACGTAAACTTGCCATCTACCCATATGCCTATTTTATGGCGTTCACTCCTAGTTGTCGTAAGGTTATCAAGGCCAACGAAAGGGTAGTAAAAATCATGAACTAAGCCATCCTTGTTAAGGCCGACAAGCATACGGCCATTGCTAAGCATGACTGGGCGTCCCATTATATTTCTATACCTTTTTCGATAAGCCTATATGTCAGGTCGTGCCACGCATTCATGAAATTTATATTAGCTTCATACGGCGTTTCATATGGGCTAAAGTATGCATGTATATCACCGTCAGAGAACCACTTTGTACACATATAATAAAAATGATCTGATGTTGTAAGGCGACGCCAGTCACCGATTAAATCGGCATCATTCGTACTGAGTACTTTCTCTTCAATTTCATACAATTCTTTTGACGCTTGTTGTTGCATTGCATTCCCGAGCCATGCGCTTAAATCTCGTTCTGTGTCCGCCCATGTCACTGTATGCGGCGTGTCGACGTAATCTACTGGTTCATGGCTATCTGCCGCTTCGCTAACAGTCATAAACGTGTTCCCAGGCATCTTTAGCCATTCAGTTGGCATATGCCGCATAAAATCAAATATACCTGTATCAGCCCATTGGTGCTCTCCGAATGTTTCATAGTCCATGAATAGATTAAAGTTTGTCGCATCGCCACTATCACGCAGCCACTGTACATAACGGTCGGAACTCAGCGGCCATTCACTCCAACCTTTATTACCAAAACGAAATGCTATGTCGTCACTTAATTTATAGTTTTTCATAAGTAATTTTATGTTTTCAGTATAGCTGGGGCGATAGATAAAGTTAGGAGAACGCCACTGCAATATATCATCCCATCCCTCTGCTAATATCGCCTTATATCCGGCTTTATCTGCCCAGAATGCCAGGTCGTTGTTATAGGCAAATTCCGTATTTCTGAATACTTGAGGTACGACTCCAAATACTTCCATGACTTTTTGTTTATGCATTTCAACCTGTTTCTCAAATTCGTTGCGTGAAAAAAAGAAAGCGAGAGAGTGGTAATACGTTTCACCGACAATTTCAACACGGCCAGTCCGTACAAGTGCTTTGAATGATTCAAGTACATCCGGTGCCCACTTTTCGAACTGTTCGATAATAGTACCTGTTATGGATAAGCTCAGTCGAAACTCCGAGTGTTTTTCTAGTAGCTCCATAAGTAATAAATTCATAGGCAAGTACGACTTCTCGGCAACTTTTCGGATGATTGCTTCATTACTCTGATTAGTGCCCTGTGAAGCGTCAAAGTAATTGTGCGCGATACCAGCATCAAAAATGCTATAGTGCCGAATACGGTACGGCTGATGCACGTGTAAGTATAGGACTATTGCTTTACTCATACTGCTACCTTCACGGCAATTGATGCATGATGGTGATAATACCCGAGCATTATATTCGCAGCGTTGGTCCAGGATAATTTTAGATATTCTTTATATGCATTAGACGTAAGATCGTTCCGGAGTGAATCGTTTCTTAGAACATTAACAATTTGATTAGCCATCTCATCTATATCCCAGAAATCTACTTTTAGACAATTTTTAAATATTTCTGCGACACCAGATTGTTTACTAATGAGGGAAGGTGTTCCATAGCCAATCGCTTCAAGGGGAGTGAGTCCAAAAGGTTCTGATACTGATGGCATCACGAACAAATCAGCGACCGCGAAACTATCACGCCAATATTTACCTCGTTGAAATCCTGTAAAAATAACATTCTTACTAATACCAAGCTCAGCAGCAAGTTCAATAAGTTCGTAATATTGCTCACCCGAACCTACGATTAAGAACATTGTTTTAGGCCGACGATCAATGACTGCTTTTGCAGCATAGAGTAAATTTGGTAGTCCCTTTTGAATTGTTAGACGTCCAATATTAACGACAACTTTATATCCGTGCGTTTTCAATTTACTCAAATATTCATGAGCGTTATCACCCTCGAGCAACTGAGTCATTTCTAGGTCGATACTGTTATGGACGACATCGATTTTATCGGCTGGTATATCATATTCCCGAATGATGGCATCTTTTGTAAATTGACTGACCGCAATAACTCGGTCGGCGAGTAGCATGCCGAGTGATTCAATCTCCCTGACCAACGGGTTACCACCCATAGGCGTACCAGAACGGTCCGATTCAATAGAGTGAACATGAAGTATTAAAGGTTTGCTGCTTGCTTCACGTGCGCGTAAGCCTGCTCGGAATGTAAGCCAATCATGAGCATGGATAACGTCGAAATCCATTTCTTCTACCATTTGTCCAACAGCTATTTCAAACATATTTTGCTGCTGGTAGCTTGTGAGCCACTCATACGTTCCGTCATCAAACGTATATTTAAAACTGTCGTACGCAGCCCCACCCTTTATAATCGATGAAATCCCATGAGGGTGAGCTGCAAGAACATTCATGAAATCAATATCACTGTAATCGGCAGAGTAGGGCAATATGAAATCGATATCAGCACCACTTTTAGCGAGGGCTTTACAGAGTTGAAAGCATGCCACACCCAATCCACCGCTATTATGAGGTGGTAGTTCCCATCCCAACATTAGTACTTTCATTTCTATCTTGCTACCGTTCGTTAGTCAATTAATATTTCTATTATAGAGGTTGAGTCTCATTTTGCCCAAACTTTTTATGCTTACTTTTCAGGTGTTACGAAGTATGGGTACGGTGCGGATACAAAGACGTCGTGCCGGGACCATCACTACCCCTGTCGTAAACAACTAGACTATCATCAGATTTTGCCCATTCATCAAGTATAGGCTGTACTACTCGCCATGATTGCAAAATTTCTTCAGCAGTTGCAAATAGTGTGTGATCTCCTCTAAAAGCATCTACCAGTACTCTTTCGTAAGCAGTAGGCGTAAATTCTTTTTTAAAGGCGCTATTATAATCAAAATCCATTTCAACTGGTTGAATTTGATCATCGAAACCAGGTTTTTTAATGCGCAAGCTCAGTTCAATACCCTCGTTTGGCTGTATGCGGAAAGTTAAGACGTTGTGATGAGGATTGTCTGTTGTTGGTTTGAAAACCACGTTCACTTCGCTGAGTTTCTCGGCGAGTGCCTTGCCGGTTTTTACAATCATTGGAACACCATTCCAACGTGCATTATCTATGTAAATTTTAATTGCTGCGAATGTTTCTGCCATAGATTCCTCGTTAGATACTTCGGTCTTATAGCCATTATATTGCCCTCTTACTGCCTGAACTATTACTTTATTGGCAGGTACAGCTTTCATATGATTCATAAGGGCAAGCTTATGTTTGTGTATAGCCTCACTATTCAGCTCGTTTGGCTGCTCCATTATTACTAGTGCAAGCACTTGTAATAAGTGGCTCTGTATCAGATCGCGCAATGCCCCAGTTTGTTCGTAAAAATTCACCCTACCTTCAATACCTAGTTTTTCATTGGCATAGACCTCGATGTAATCGATATGGT
>JAYVRB010000053.1:0-4293 GCA_043776675.1 bacterium | reverse complement strand
CTCATGCTAGTTACGACTTATGGGAAGAAAAATTTCTCACCTCAACCTACAGCGTATGTACTGTTATTGCGGGTCTGGAAGCGGCTTCAAAGCTTGCCACTCTTGTCGAATCACCAGCAGACGCTCTTAAGTGGAAACAAACTGCCGAATCTATACGCTCAAACCTAGATAAACTTCTTCACAAAGATGGCTATTTCATAAAAGGTTTCTTGATGGATTCTGTAACCAAAGAGTTAGTATATGACGACACTTTAGATATCTCGAATTTGTACGGGCCTTACATGTACGCCGGATTAGCTTTAGGAGACCCTAGGTTAATTAGAACAGGAGAAGAAGTTGAGAAGCGATTACTAGATAGTGGACCTATTGGCGGAGTCATACGCTACGAAAATGACAACTATCTCCTAGATAAGAAGAAATTCAAAGGTAATCCTTGGATTGTTTGTACCTTATGGCTAGCGCAGTACTTTACTAGCATAAATGAGGCTTCTAAGGCCAAAAAACTTCTTGACTGGGCAATATCAAGAGAAATGCCAAGTGGAGTACTTAGCGAACAATTCGATCCTGAGAATGGTAATCCTCTTGGAGTAGCACCATTAGTATGGAGTCACGCAGAAGTAGTCAATACCATCTTAGACGTAAATAGCTTAAACTAAGGTCTATTTCTTTGGTTTAACTTCGTTACGACCAAGAGATTTTTTGGTTTCGATAAAAGTAACTACTCGGCGAAGTTTGGGACTGTACTTCTTAAGGCTAAGCTTATCGGGTGTATTCATAGTATTTTTGGTAGTGTAATATAAGCGCTCGCCGCTTTCTTCACTTACCATTCCTACAATTTTACGCTTGCCTTTTGTTGCCATGTATATTTACCTTATTTATAATTATTTCTATCTTAACAGATATAGCTCAGATTGTAAACGATGAAGCAGATGAACTTAAAACACCCCTTCTGGGGTGTTAATCTGTGCTCGCAGTTACCCGCATGTCAGCACCATGATTAGATCATATGCTAATATTGTTATTTGATGAATTCAATACTAGAAATACCTTAAATAATAAAGAATAACTCGCGATATGGAGCCACGATCGGGATTTGAACCCGAGACCTCATCCTTACCATGGATGCGCTCTACCAACTGAGCTATCGCGGCAGACTACTCCGTAAATTGTAGCAAAATAAAGAGGTGAGCTCAATTTACTTTGCAGTTTTATAGGATTTGGAATGCTTATCGAGCACCCATTGGACTGACGGGCTTATTAGTTTGTCGGTACGGTGAATGCATCCCATCCAGCAACAAGGTCGACGTTTACCTTGTTGCAGCTCTGAGACAGTCCTTTCGATATGGTTCATCTTTGTTACTAGCTGTTTAACGCTAACGATCCAACAAATCCACTCATTACGAGCCAATGGCGTAAGACTTTCCCAAACTTTAAATGCTAATGGGGCTGACGTAAGTGCTTTCAACAAATCTTCAGGTAACTTGTGTACTGCTACTTCAGCAATTTCTAGTTTTGTCATAAATATATTTTATCATTCCTAGAATATCTTATCGTAACTTACACTTAAAGATTTTATATAAAAATGTTGTGGTTCGGCAAAACAAGCAGTTTATTTGGTGCAGGGTGTAGGATATCGCGTGGCTACGCCACACTCCTCCTTCGCTGCTCGATATAAACATGTAAACACATTTATATCTCCGCGGCTCATCCGCCGAACCTACGGTTCTCATCCTAAAACTATGTACAAATAGAATAACCCACTGAAGTGGGTTATTCTATTTGGTGCAGGGTGTAGGATTCGAACCTACGAAGGCATAAGCCAGCAGATTTACAGTCTGCCGTGTTTGTCCACTTCACTAACCCTGCGAATAATATATGGAGCCGACAGAGGCAAATTAGTTCAGTGAACTAATTTGTAGACTCGAGCGTAGCGTCCCTATCTTTGATGTTGATATGGAGCCGACAGAGGGATTTGAACCCACGACCCGCTGTTTACAAAACAGCCGCTCTACCACTGAGCTATGTCGGCATCATGAACAACAGATGATAGTGTAGCAAAACAGGGGTTAAACTACAACCCGGCGAGGACGTAATATGCGTTTTGCTTGTCCTGCTGGAACAACTAACCTCTTAAGCTTTTCTGTAATTATATCAGCTTCACGTTGCATATTGTGATTCATATAAGCTTTGTAAAGCAAATTGTATGTTTCTTTATTAGGTTCAAGTTCGCTTGCACGTTCAAGTTCTTGAAACATTAGCTTCTGATTACCAAGTTTTTCCTGAACTTTAGCGTAAGCTACGTGTCTGGCGGCAAGCGAATCTTCTAATTTTATAGCTTGCTCAAATGCAACTGCAGCACGACTGTAATTTTCAGTTTCGTAATATATAAGTCCTAGGTTGTGTAGACTAGAAGGCGTTGATTCAATACTGGAAGCAATTTCAAAACAGTCTATAGCGTCACGGAATTCCTTTTGTTTGGCATACAGAATGCCTAAGCGGTTATAAGCAGCAGCATTCTTCTCATCAATCTTAAGTATTGTGAGTAAAGCTTTCTCGGCTCTTAAGAAGCGATTTTCTCGCATACCTTGATGTGCGATATCCCATAATCTACCTAGTCGATCACCAACTTTACGAGAAACGTTTGCAAATTCGTCAACATGAACATGCGAGCTACGATAAGCTAGAGTGGCGAATACTGCGATAATCAATAATTCGTACATTTGTGCTCATAATTGTATCAGAAAATTACAGTTCAAGCATCAGGTTTGTGAAGACTAATTTAGCCTGTGCATTACTTTGAAGCTGATTTTCAGCTAAGTAACTTAATCTTAGTATCTTTGCCCATTTTTCATCTGTTATGCTGTTTGGATTAGCTAAACTAATCTTAGCCATATGCTGCAATATGGTTACAACGTCTGTGGATAAGGTCTTATTCTTTATCAGGCTGTCTATATGAGATAAACGAGTATACACGGGTTCAGAGATTAGTTCTTTGGCTTTTTGTAAAGCTTCAAACTTTGGATGACTACCTTCACTATACAATATATTATGGGTCAGTCCTGGTAATCCGCCACCAAGCATAAGTGCTAGTTTTACCTCTGCCGCTGATTTACCATTTGATGTAAAATGACTCTCAAGAGTTAATATATCTGGTCGAGCAATATTTAGCTTTTGTGTTCTCGATCTAACAGTAGGAAGAAGAGCTTGCTCGTTTGAGACAGTTAAGATAAACAGAGTGCCGTCAGGCGGTTCTTCTAAAGTTTTCAATAGAGCTGTTTGGGCTTCAATAGACATAGCATGAGCATTTTCTATCAGTACAAAGCGACTGAACTTAGATCTACTTGGTACTTTAAGGCTCAAGAAATGTTCTAATGTACGAATTTCTTCAATACTAATTTCTTTATTATCGATTTGACAGATTAATTTATAGTAAGGGAGTGAATCAATATTAGCTAATGGAATCTCCATTAATCTAGCAAGTAAATTAATTGCTAAATGATACTTTCCACTTCCCTTCTTTCCAATGATTAGAAGCGCATGGCACGGGCTATTCAGATAGTTTTCAACACTTAACCTCGTACTTTGACTGATTACAATATCATTCATATTAAATCTTGAAAATCTTTAGGAAGTAGAGACTCAAAAATTGCTCGCTGACGATTAGGAAGTGTAATTTCTAAAGATTTAGCATGTAAATACATACGATCAGCTGGTTCTCCACCGTATAAGGTGTCACCAACGATTGGATGACCTAGCTTTTCAAGATGCACCCTTAGTTGATGCGTTCTGCCAGTCGTTGGTCTAAGCTCAATAAGGCTATGTTTCAGGCCTGATTTTATAACATTATACTCAGTCTGAGCAGGCTTGCCGTTACTGCCGACTCTAAAAGTTTGCGGTTTCTTTGGATTTCGTTCAATTGGCATATCAATTAACGCTTGTTCAGGGTTAAGACTTCCTGTTATCACTGCTACGTAAGTCTTCTTCACCTTTCTAATTGCGAACTGTTTTTGTAACCAACTAGAGGCTTCTAAATTCTTTGCACATATCATCACACCACTTGTAGCTCTATCCAATCTATGAACAATACCAGCTCGTTCACCAGTAATGCCTTTAGTTCGATTTCTTAACCAACTTTCTACAGTTCCTTCAGGATTGTGAGCACCTTTACTATGACTCAAAACTCCTTGTGGTTTTTCGATTACTACACAGTCATCATCTTCGTAAAGAATTTTAAGCTGTATCTCATTTACCGGCTGTTTAGCTGACATAACATGATCAATCACAATCTCATCA
>JAYVRB010000052.1:0-4405 GCA_043776675.1 bacterium | reverse complement strand
CCTCCTACTTCACAACTACTTTGGTCTACAAGCCTTCATGGGACCAACTCGGGTTAATTTGAAGAGCCTTGGAGAAAAGCTTATTCACCTGCAGGGACTTAGTGGGAAGAAGAATTACTTCTCTGAGCATTTTGGCGATAACTACTTCAGCATGCCTAACGCTGAATTAATTGGCACCATTCGTGAAGAGATTGATGGGATTTCAAGTTCTGCACGAGAGCGCGCCGCACTTATCACCTCACTTTTGTATGCGGCAGACCGTGTTGCAAATACGGTCGGACACTATGACGCTTTCCATAGAGGGCAAAACATAACGACCCCAATAGAGTTGAAGCTCCCTTTAATTGATGAAAACGTGGGAAGCAAAAACTCCATTTACTGCGAGGACTCCATAGTCGTAGCAGGTAGTTCGTCGGTTGATGTTGCTTACCTAGACCCACCATACAATTCCAGACAATATTCAGACGCGTACCACCTTCTTGAAAACTTAGCAGCATGGGAAAAACCAGAAGTTAAAGGTGTCGCGCGAAAGATGGACCGAACCCACTTGAAGAGTGACTTTTGCGGCAAGAGCGCACCCGAAGCCTTTGATGACATGGTTCAAGCTCTTAATGCCAATCTCATCGTGGTTTCATATAACAACACTAGTGAGAGCTTGAATTCACGTTCCAATGCGGCAATTAGTGATGAAGAATTAATCAGTGCCCTTCGTCGCAGAGGCAGAGTAATCACCCGCGAAACTGCATTTAATGGCTTCACAACCGGGAAGACCAAGAAAAGAAACCATACTGAACGTCTCTTTATTTGCCGAGTAAAACCCTAATGAAGGCTTGGTCAATCAGTACAACTATTAGAAATCCAGAGCGTATTCCTGATTTCGTTAAAGCTGTAAAGCCAATTGTTGGAGCCACTTGGAATCACGAAACGCAGATAGCTTATTTTGCGAATCTAATTGCTCTTCGCGCTTACAAGCCAACTAACGCGAAATTATCACCCAAGAATATTCAGCTCCTTAACGATGAAGACTCTGAAATATCTTCGGCAAAGGCATACGAGATTATTGAAGAGAAGAACTACGTAGATGTTTATATGCGTGGCAGAACATCCATGAGTCCTCTCGTAGACAATGGTTTAGTAACCACTTTCGACGTTGTTAAGTTAACAAGCCTAGGAAGAGCACTACTAGATGGAGATGTCCCTTTCAACGAAGTGATGATGAATTTCTCATTCAAATGGCAAGTTCCTCAACCTAATCATCACAAATTCAAATCTGACAATGGCTATTCAATTCGTCCATTTACTGGAACTTTGGCGCTAATTAAAAAAGTAAATGAATTGTGGACGGCTGAAGGGTTTGACCGAAAAGGTATTAGCTGGGAAGAATTCTGTATCTTCGGACCTACCTTGGTTGATTTCACGAACGTGGACAAATGGGCAACCGAAATCATTAATCTGCGTAAAGCTTTGCAATCTGCAAGTGGAAACGTGGCTAAAGATTCAGTGCGAATGAACACCATCAACAAGTTCTTAGAACCCCTGCTTGAACCAGGGGATCTTATTACCGACACAAAAAATGTTACGAATCTCTACGACTACGGCGACAATGCGTTTCGCTACTTTAAGCAAACTAAGTTCCTCTCTCTTCGAGGAGGAGGCAGATACATAGATATTTCAGAGCTGTCTGAAGCGCAGGTGGATATGTTGCTAACGGACGAGGAATACAAACCACTCTATTTTGAGACTCCCGAAGAATATTCAGATTACATGCAAGATTTAAATAGCTTTGTGCCTCCATGGGCTACACCTGAAAAGAAGATGGCAATTGAAATTAAGCTCCGTGAAATCCTAAAGGAGAAAAACGCAGAACCTAGTCAAATCAGCAAGATTAAAGCTCAGTCATTTATGTCGTCCGCTTTGAGGGAAGATGTAACAATTGCAACTCTTCGTGAAGCCATTACTGAAGTTAATATGCGGGACTTGGTAGTTGAGGCGGCGTCCATAGAGTTTCTTACTGGTTGTGTAGATGATTTTTTAAAACTATCTCGCCGCCAAAATATTGAAGTGGCAGAAGAGATAAAGATTAAGTTGCCAACTCAACTTGAATATGTTGCCTTTAGAACATTCCTATCGATTAACGACTTATTGCAGATTCGCCCGAATTACCCTATAGACGATGATGGAAAGCCTGTTTTTACGGCTGGAGGCAATTTGCCTGACCTAGAGATTTATTACAAGGACTTCAATGCAATTTGTGAAGTTACATTAATGACTAATCGTGCGCAGTGGATGGCGGAAAGCCAGCCAGTCCAACGCCATCTTTATGACTTTACAATGAAGAACTCAGACAAGGAGGCGTATGGAATATTTATTGCACCATCTATACACAGAGACACTAAGAACAGCTTCAAGCAAACATTCCATACGGGTATAGACTCGTTGGAGTCGCTAAAGATTATTCCTTTTGATTTTGCAACTTGGATTTCCGTGGTCAATCACCTTGTTGAGGCGCGGCGACAAAAGAAGAACATTTCTCAGGACCAGTTCCATGCTTATTTAGAATCCCTGCTTCCTTCTGAAACAAAGAAGGAAAGCACTGACCAATGGTGGGAAAGAATTGCCAATCCGGACAACATATTGGAGTTTATTAAGTGAGTTTCGTAAAGCTCAATACAATCCACAAAGGTGACTGCCTAGAGCTCTTGAAGAAGTTGGAGTCTGAGTCTGTGGACATGGTTTTCGCTGACCCTCCATATAACTTGTCTGGCAAGGCACTTACTCTCAAGGGAAATATGACGGGCGGCGATTGGGATAAAGTAAACGAAAAGTGGGATATTTATTCATCAAGGGATTATCAGATATTTTCAGATGAATGGGTGGGCTCAGCAGTAGCTTCCTTAAAACTAGGTGGTTCAATTTATATTTGTTGCAGCCAGCACAACATAGAAGCCGTAATGCACTCACTAAGAGTTCATGATTGCAAAGTTAATAACATAATCGTGTGGCAGAAATCTAATCCCATGCCTAACACAACGAAACGCCTTTACACTCACAGCGTTGAATTCGTCGTTTGGGCTGTAAAAGGCAAAGGATGGACATTCAATGCCACAGAACTCAGAGATATAAACCCCGACACTCAAAAGGATGGAAGTCCTCGCATGATGAGAGATGTCTGGAAATTTCCTGTAGTTCAAGGTCCCGAAAGGTTGGTCAGCGAGAATGGGCGAGCACTTCATCCAACTCAAAAGCCGTTAGAGCTGGTTCGCAGAACTATTGTGGCTTCTTCAAATGCAGGAGAGGTTGTACTTGACCCGTTTATGGGAAGTGGTACAACTGCCGTAGCAGCCAAACAATTGGGTCGTGCATGGATTGGCTTTGAACGAGACGAAGTTTATATTCAAGCTGCGAAGGATCGAGTAGCAAAAACCCGAGCAGACAAAAAACCAAAATAAGGGAGTGGACATGATCTTCAATCGCCTAGTAAGTGGTGGACTTATTCCAAATGGCACTGAACTTATTTGGAAAAGAAGAGTTCAGGGTGATGCGCATTCTGCAACTATTGTTAATGGTGCTATTCAAACGGCTGATGGTAAATTGCATAAAACTCCATCTGGAGCTGCAAGACACTTGAATAACGGTAATCCTGTAGATGGTTGGAAAGTCTGGAGGATAAAAAGTACAGGACTCTTAATAGACACATTTAGGCTTAAAGCTGGTGATGGTTCTGGCGAATAACTGAAGCAGGTTTATTGAGTTCTAGGCGTGTGAGAATTCCAAGTACGTTCTAGTTTCTTTAATTCCCGCGTAATTATTGAAAACAAGTAACTCTTGGCTAAAACCGCAAATATAATCCACCCAACTTCTCTCATCATTATCAGTCGGTTCATTCCTAAGCTCAAAGTTATGGTTCTTGGTCTTAGTGAGACCTATAAGTATTAGTTTTCCCATGTGCTTCACAATAATGTCTAGGTACGACATTGGGCTACCCCCTCGGGATTCAATACTTTACCTACGCCTAACATCTGGTTAATAAGTTTATTTAGAGCTGTTTAAGGGTGGGTACCCCTTAATTTACTTGGGCAATACAATTAACCATGCGCTCTTTTTACCAAGTTAGACCGGGCAAGGCTAACGCATACGCTGCTGATTGTCTGAAAGATGGTTACGTAGGTACCTCGTGGTTCTCAGACTTAGATTTGAGTAAAGCAATTACCTCAGCAGTAGACTGGCGTGCATTCAATAAGGAATTGATTCCCGTATATCTATCAGCTTCACCTGATACAAAAAAAGTCGCTGCAGGACGATTTTGTGGATTTACGTACACAGTGGCTAAGAGCATTCAAGTCGGTGACGTAGTAATAAGTCCTCTTGGAGATGGCAAATACATGGCGGGAGAGATTTCCTCGGA
>JAYVRB010000051.1:0-4606 GCA_043776675.1 bacterium | reverse complement strand
CAAAGTTACCTAGATAGTCTAAGCTACCTGCGGCTTCTTGTGTTCCGGGGCTTACAAATACGAAAATCACAAACGATTATCTCTAGTATTCTGGCCATAACGATAGCTTCCGTAAGCTACAACGCCTAGTAGTAGAATTGTGAACATAATTTTACCTTTCCGTCATTAAATAGATAAACCAACGCATCTTCTAGTGTTGGTTTTGTGTTAAACTGAAAATAATGTAATTCACCATTTACTAGTAAAAATGCATCATTTTCAAAATAGTCAATTCTAACAATATCGTATTCCATTACTTTGTCCAGTCAATACCCCATTGAAGCAAGCCTTGCTTAATTACTGCGCTAGGTTCTTTACCTTTTGCAATATCATTACGTGCACGACTGAGCCAACGGCCTCGATAAGAGTTGTAGCGTTTAATTTGATGCGCATCACGTAAATGTATGCGGCCCGACCAAAATCGGCAATACCACTGAAACCAACCTAGCGGGTCTTCGTCGAAAATCCAGCCATTTGCAAGCCATGTTGCGTAATTCTGACCGGCTTTTGCTTTATAAGCATTAAGTCGGGGACTATAAGTTTTTACATTAACTTGAGCGAGTTCTCGCAATTCTGGCGTATAGCCAGCAAAGTCGACGTCTTGCTCAAAATAGTTGCCTCCGAAAACACCTAGTTTTAGCATTTCTACTGGCGTATAGTCTGCAATCATGTTTAATCCTTTCAAGATTAAATATACGATTGTTAAGCATCAAAGTCAAGTGTTAATTTATATATTGGTAGGAGGGACTTGGCTTACCCTCATCTTCCTTGTAAATGCCTTATATAACATTTCGGAAGAACTATGCACAAGCTAGTTAGGCTCACAAAGTAACTCTACCTCACGATAGTCTTACTCGGCCACTACAGCTACACATCTAGTTACGGCCTTTACGATCCGTTATTCCTAGAACTACCACTCACGAATGCCTTCGTGAGCTAACTGGTGGGGAAGGTGGGACTCGAACCCACACGGATTACTCCACAAGATTTTAAGTCTCGCGCGGCTACCATTACACCACAACCCCAATTTTTAAATTTTATAAAGACCTACATAATAGGCTTCATCACCACTAAGCTGTCCATCTAGAAAATGATTTCCGTATTTACAATAAATGTGTAAATCACCTTCATCCGAATGAACAATATGCGTTGAACCTTCTGAAAGACAGGTAAAATCAGAGTCTACTTCTACACTGTCTCCAGCTTTAAGTTCGGCATTGAGAGCATATGCTCGACCATTAATATCTTTCATTTAATTTCTCCGTTCTTGAAGCATCATTATATCCGTTTTAAGCTATCAAGTCAAGAATTTAATTCAGCAGCACCTAGCGTCACTTCGCCGAGAATCTATAGGGGTCTGTGCCCACTGCTAAAACATTAATTGGCCAGACTTCGGAACTGGCTGTATCTTCGATAACAGATAGCAATTTTAATTGGTGGGCATACCCGGACTCGAACCGGGACGGATTTCTCCACTGGTTTCTAAAACCAGCGCGGCTACCATTACACCATACGCCCTTAAACTGGCCGGTTATTCGAACTCCGGAAAACGCTAATAGTCATACAACTATTAGTTGAGAAAGCCCCATTGTACCATTCAAGTCAATATCATGGTTCCTAGGGCATATTAACCTAACATTTCATTGACTTATTCTGCTTTGTCTATTCTCAATATAAGAGGGTCAGAAGCTTCCATCAGCGTCGCTAGTCTTGTAGTTATAATCAACTAGGTATAGCCTCATTACTATTTTATATAACGTCAAATAGTAATTACAGGTTGTGCTTAACTTCCGGTTTCCCCAACTACGCACCGTCTTCGGTAGTTGGCCCGCGTTTAGTTAGAAACGGAAACCTACGCCAGCCTGAACTGCGCTTGAACCCGTACGACCTTCAAAGTCGCTATAGTCATACTGAACCTTGACGAAAGTATGATTAGTTACCTTATATTCAAGACCTGTACCAATCACGAAACCATCGAGATTACGATGAAATACGTTACGATAGTTATTATAACCACCCTTTACGTATACAAGTGCGCTGGGACTGACGGCGTAACCGACACGTGCTGCTGCACCAATCTGACGCTGATCTTCAAATACATTTGATGCGTTTGCTTCGAGGCCGAACGTCAGCTTATTTCCGACTGGAAGGTCGAAACCAGCTGCGGCTCCGTAGACTACGTTATTTAAGTCTTTGGCATTTGTAATATCATTATAGCCTGCGGTTAGCTCTACACGAGGGCCGACGAAAGCGGCATTGTCTTGAGCAAAAGCAGGGGTAGCGATTAGCATTGATGCAGCAAGTGCTGCGGTAATAAACTTCATAAAATTATTTCTCCTTGTTGTAACAATGGTACTCCCGACAGGATTCGAACCTGCAACCCACCTCTTATGAGGAGGCGGCACGACCGTTGTGCTTCGAGAGTGTGGAGCGGAATACGAGACTCGAACTCGTTTCGACAGCTTGGAAGGCTGAGGCACAACCCATATACCAATTCCGCGTTAGATTAAGTAAGTGTAAGTTCTGTAGTAGCTGTAAATCTAAAATATCCGGCTACAGCAAACAATGCTGTTACAATACCTGCTTGAGTATTTGCGTCTACAGTGATAATTCCAAATAGATTTAGTAATGTGAAAACTGCACCTAGAATAGACGTTAAAATCGCCTTAGATGCAAATAGATTTTTGACTCCTGTCATGCTTACTCCTAATAGTGACCTTAAAAGATCATAAAACTTGGTTGGTATTTTACTTAGCCCCAACCGGCTCTCCTCTACATAAGTTGATAAGGGCGTTTACTAGTCTACCTATATCATTCTTATGTGAAACTGGCTTCGTCGTCCGGAATCGAACCGTGTTACCACCGTTACCCTGTCTGGCCAGATAATAGGGTTAACCGACGAAATATAACTGGTCTAGATATTCAGATTCGAACTGAAATCGTCCTCGCCCCAAACGAGGTGGGTTACCATTACCCCATATCTAGTCTAGGCTTCTATAAATGTAAAGCCTAAGTAACTTTTGAGACTTACGCCTCTGATTACTGTAAGTATATTACTAGCTACTGAATTTACATCTTTATTAGACGTAGTTTCAGCGTTTATTAACGCTCTAGCACATTCGGCAGCACTGGCGTAAATTTCATCTAGTTCTACTATTTTTATTGGTCTGGCTTTCCACTTTGTTAAATTATCTGAGCCTAGATCTTTTCGTATAACATTATTAGAAACTTTAAACTCTTTAGCTAATTTACTCGCCGATTTAACTTCTTTATATCTATCTAATAATTCTTGTTGAGTATAGTTTCTAGGTTTCCTACTTCCATCTCCACCTAAAGTTGCATTGTAGCCTTTAGAATAAGTACCTAATTTTTCTATCAAAGATATCTCTTGTATTTCTAGATTACCTTCTTCAAATATTCCGGCTTCTTGTACAGAAAAGTTTTCTTTACCATATTTTAAAATAGCTTTGTATAAGGGTCTATTAACACCAGAAACTCTAGTAGAATCATACAAATGACGTGCAAACCTAATTTCAACAGAATCATATGTTTTACCTACGTATTGTTTTCCATTTATGTTATTAGTTATAACGTATAAGTATCCTTTTTTCATAATTCCTTTAAGGACTTAGAGTACCATCCACTCTCTAAATCATTAGACGTTATTCTAACAACGGATTGTCTAATACCGCACAATTTGATTTCTTAGTGCTAGAAATACCAAGAGCCTTTACAATTCTAAAAGCCGTAACATTAAGGTAAGAGTGGCAAACCTCTTTCCGCTCTTGATAACTCATTATATGAGAAAACAGCCTCGAAGTCAAGAACTATTTTCGATAGTGGCTAACCACTTACGAATATAACGCATCATAAGTAGTCCTTTTTCTTTTTCGTTAAATATAGCATTTCCTATATCTTCAATTGGTACCGGAAATAACAATCTCGTATGCTCTGTAATATACCAAAGATTTCCGTCTTTGTAATACTCAAAATAGCAAGCACCTTTAATATGTTCTTTTAGCATTTTACTACTTTCTAAATGGTGGACGCTCTGGGGTTCGAACCCAGGACACGGAGATTAAAAGCCTCATGCTCTACCTACTGAGCTAAGCGTCCATTATTTTAAATCTCAATTACAGAAATTAGCTGATCTGCATCAAAATATAATTGCTTTACATCATCAATAGAATTAACTGGATAGTCTTCCAAGTCCGAAAATTCTTTATTCATTTCTGAAAAATATACTTCTTCAAGAGTTCCGTCAAACTCAATAATTTTTTGTTCTAGTGCATTGTCATAGAAATTCATTGAGGCTACTACAAAACGAGGCATATTACTTCTTTCTATTACTAGAAAACCAAGATAGATTGGCTTTTACCCAATCTAAACCAAATTTCTCAATTGTTTCTTTCATTGCGATTTTAATAGCATCTTGCATATGGTTCTTCCGCAGAGATTCCAACTCTGATCTCATGGATTAAAAGTCCAGCGTATTAAGCAATTATTACGACGGAAGCATGGTACTCCGAACGGGTTCCGACCCCGCTTCTCCTGTGTGAAAGACAGG
>JAYVRB010000050.1:0-4707 GCA_043776675.1 bacterium | reverse complement strand
ACGTAGCCACCTGGGATCAGAGATTCACTAAAACTAGCTATCTCAACAGGTGGTGCACTTACTTCGGTACCAACATAAGAATCACAATTTTGGGAATCAACAAGACTTTGGCTTTCGCAAGGTGATCTGTAAATTGTAATTCCGGCGGGCAGCGAATTAAGTGTAAATGTTTGATTAACTGCCCTTGAGTTTTCGAGCCTAATTGTGCCCATAAAGTCCGATGTAATTCCGGTAAGCCACTGTGTTGTTTTGAGGTTGTTAATTCCAGACTTCAATATCTGGTTATTTACATAAATATCTGCTCCTAGATCTGGGCCGGGATTAGTAAGTAAGCCAGATACTGTAACAGTCACATCTGGCCCAGGAGGGCCGTCTGCGCCTCCATAAAGTTGGGGAACAAGCGTGTAGGTGTAAGTTCCAGATGGTAAACCAGATTCTACATATGATTTTAAATTTTCAGTTACAGTAGCAATTGTAACGCCATTCCTATTTATTTTATAACTTGCGGCCCTTGTGGGAACTTCGGCGTCCCATGATAACTTAACTCGTCCGGGCTCTCCACTATTTGCTAAAAGAAATGGATATGTTGAACTTCCTTTAGGTTTAAGAATGACAGTATTGGACATGTAGCCACCGTTCATAACCTGAAAGCTATAAGACAAATTATTGAGTAAACTACTTACACACACTCCTTGTCGAGCTAAATTGGTGCTTGCGTAACTAGTAATCAGCTTAAAATCAACGGATCCTGGATCTTTCTTAAATACGCCATAAGTAGTCCCTGCTCCACAAACCGGACAAGGGTCCCATCCCAAACAAGCGCGACCATCAAATGCTGTTCCACTCAAATTAAGTGGCTTCGTTTTACTATTACTAGGAAGAATCGTAACAGCTACTACGTACTCCGAATAATATTTACCATTAGTTAATTTGAGTTTTAAAGTTCCACTTCCGACGGTTCCACCTTGGATAGTGAGAGTTTTTGAAAGTCCGGTACCCGCTATTATGGTCCCAATGGAGCCACCTGTAGGTGCGGCCTGCCATTCATTTACGAGCTGAATTTTTGAAACAGCATTTGAGTTTGCTGCCAATTGAATTGGGATTGGTAGTAAAGTTTCGCCACTGACTACGTCTAAGGTATTAGAAAGGCCTACACTTACAAACTGTGGCGCAAAATCGTTATTAAATTCGCCTGCGGCAACTTGACTTGGTGGAGGAGGTGGCGGTGGAGCTGTAACAGTTACCGTAGCGGCCTGAGGTGACACTACACCTAGATCTGCCGCAGTAGTCGCATTTGCAGGATGATATACTCGAACTGTATAATCTGCCATCCCGGCTATAGCTCCAGTAATCGCAAATGTCGAAAGATATGAGCCCATTTGAAGCACACCGTCTTTCCTCCATTCGTAGGAAAGTGGTTGAGCACTCGTTGCTGTAACACTGAGTGCGGCTGTTGCACCTGGGGTGATAGCAATACTAGCCGGCCAAGCTGTAACAGTTATTGGTATCGCTTTAGATAATATTGCCGTAACTACATCGCTTAATGATCCACCTTGGAGAGACCTAGCTTTAATGATCTTTGTAGATGTAATCGAAAATGGTACATATAGGGTTGAAGCCAAAGTCGGAGTACTTCCATCTAACGTATAGTAAATTGGCGCACCACCTGCAGATATAGTCACGCTTTGACTTGCAGTCGTAAACTCACTTGTTCCCGGAAAAATTACCGTAGGCGTTACCTTAGATACAATTACAGTCACCAAGGTGCTACTCAGTTTTCCGGATCCAGTATTTCCGTAGCTTACTGCTTTGTACGTAGTAGTCGCGGTTACATTAGGAATAACACCAGTATAATTTTTGTTTACACTAGTATCACTACTTTCTAAATTGGGAATAGCCCCATTTGTTGTATATTTGATACTGCAATTTGGATCAGTAGTCATTGTGACTGACGTGCTTCCTCCTGTAGATACGGTAGATGTAATTGAAGGTGCCATACATACGGCGGCCTTTGTCAACGTTATTGTTGCGAGTGCACTTTGGACACCAGCTAATACTGCTCGAGCTTTAATAGTTGTTGTATCACTGATATTTATAGATGAACTATATTGGCTGGATGAGGTTGTTGGATCTGGCCCTGAACTCGTACTACTTAAAGTATAGTAAATTGTAGCGCCTGGAGCTGCGGTAATATAAACATTTCGCGGGCCTGATATAGTAGTTGTAACACCATAGTCTATAACTGGAGCGGCAAGTTTAGTCACAATATATGTTGCCGGCGAACTGGGTGTTCGAATAACACTCGATCCTACCGGAGAATAACTTATAGCTTGAAATGTAGTTGTTGCGCTTACATTTGGAATAACACCCGTGTAATTTTTATTTACACTAGTATCACTACTTTCTAAATTGGGAATAGCCCCATTAGTTGTATATTTAATACTACAACCTGCCGTGGTAGTCATTGTAACTGTAGTGCTCACTCCTGTAAAAACCTGCGCTCCCGCTATAATTACAGGATCTGAACATGAAGGTATTTTAGTAAGTGTTGCTGGTGTCGCAGTTACCGTCACGCCACCAATAACTGCTATTGCTTTAACAGTCTTAGTAGCAGAAATATTAAATGGTGCCGTATAAATTGTCGAACTTGTGGTAGGTCCCGCGGCACTAGCCGCATCACTTACATTGTAATAAATAGTTGCACCTGGAGTACCGCTGATACTGACACTCACGTTGGGAGCTCCAAAATTTGAAGTACCGGGCAAAATTACAGTGGCAACTGTCTTAACAATATCTTTAACAACTATAGCACTAGGATTTTTATTATTTTTAAAGCCTATAACTCTAAATTTTTTTGAATTCGTTACTGTCACTGGACCTAGATAAGAATTTCCGATTCCATATAGATCGCCAGGCGGATTTCCATCGTCTCTATATTTAATATCACAGTCTCCAGTAATCGACATAGTGACAGTCGCTGAATCCGCGGTTGGCGCTAATACAGTTTTAGTGGCAATTACTGTTGGTGTATTGCAGGTACTGCTAACTACAGCTTTTGCAGGTCCCGAAAATAATGTTATATATAATAAGGCAACCATACTCGCATTTTTTGGAGTCATAGTTGACTAGTCGTCCTAAGACGAATTATTCTTAAATTTTTTTGATCGGCAATTAATACTTTAAGTGCGTAAAATTTTTGACATTTGTTTATTTTTTGACGAATAAATCTTTTCGTCTTGTCTCGTCCACATAAGCTAAAGTGTTCTCTATTTTTGTCGAAAAGTCAGGTATGTGGCATTGTGTGCGGGTATCTTGCAATATATTTCTATATCGATATCATAAAGTATTTCACTTTGCCATTTACTGCCTTCTACAATTAGGCTTAGTAGATCACGTAGTGGGCTTTTTACCTAACGTGGCCTATGCAGATAATTGTACGGGGGCATACGTATATACCGAAACCTTTACAGATCTCCTTAATACTGACAGAACCCTCATCACACTAAATGTTGGTCAACCATTAAAAATAATTGAAGCTCCTTTGGAAAGTGCGGAGTTTGGTACAAAAATGAATTTGCCAGCCCTAGAATTTGCACAAAAAACCCTCAGCTATGACGGCAACATAAACCTTTCATGTATAAGACAACCAAAAGCTGGAGACTCAACCTGGACAAAGATTTACGAAAATAAATCAACCGGCAAGCGTAGACCACTTATTTCACGCGTAACAATTGCATTTAGGCCGTACACGCCTATCGCAAAGCAGCCAGAAATAGCTACTGCGACTCCCAAAGTACAAAATTCAGAAGCCCTGCAAAGCGTGCAAAGGACCGGTATCCCGTTTGCGGCAAGTTCAACTTTTACTCAGTCCCGACCGTTAGTAATAGATGATACTCCTCCCGAAGATCTTACCTGTGAAAAAAACAGTCCCAATATTCCGAGTATTGATATTTCTGGCCTCCTTAGTCTAGAAAGCTCTAATGGAGCAGATTATCACCTTAATTTAGAAGGTGATTCTGATCTCAATATTAAGACACGTCCAATACTTGACCATAGAAATTTTATTTTAGGGTCGCGGCTGTCGACATTCCTTTTAGACGGACGCCTATGTATAAAGAGTCCCGTCTCCTCATTCTATGACTACCACGATTATGACCGTATTGGTGCAACCGGCCAAGCTCGAGTTTTCCGATTTAACCTACTCATATCAAGAACCCTATTTAAAAAACGTCCTATTTTTTCTAGGCTTCCAGAATCTCAGACCGTCTTGGACGGCGCTTCTGCGATATTTACTGCAGAGGGAATTCCGCGGGGCACTTTGAGTTACCAATGGTATATTCATGAGCTAGAGCAAAAAGATCAAAACTTAGGCTGGTCTCGTTTAACTGACAATGAAAGTATTCGGGGCTCTCGCACTTCACAACTCAAAATATTAAATGCGAGCTTGTCGCGAAAATATCGAGTACAACTCAAAAGTAGTGTCTTTGAATTTGAAGCGATATCACCAACTGCAATGCTTTTTATTAGGCCTGTTGCACCTATCATTATAACTCAGCCAGTTTCCCAGGCTGCTCGAGCTGGAGCACCTCTACACTTGACAGTAGCTGCTACCGGAACCCTTCCTCTTAGATACCAATGGTATAAAAATAATTTAGAACTTCCTCAATTCACTAATAGCTCCATAGACATTCCAGGCCTTACAATTGG
>JAYVRB010000049.1:0-4807 GCA_043776675.1 bacterium | reverse complement strand
GACCTAAAGAGACAGAAAGCCGTTAATGATTTAAGAGAAGCACAACAACGCCTAAATCCTACGCCTATTGACCGAAGTGTTAAGAATCCTAAAGAAGTAGCGATGGATATTTTAATAAATAAAGCCAACAGAGCAGGATTAACTGTAAAAGATTTTATTGAACAAAATCAATTAAACCGAAAACTTAACGCAGCAAAAATCATATCTGAGAATTTTAATACGATCAAAAAATGTTTTGACGATGAAGAGACACTCATAGATGCTGTATTTGAGAGTCCAAATAAGCGACGCTGTTTGAATTGCCCTGTGCTTTCAGTATGCAGAACGATCGATATTGAGCTTGGATTAGAGAAGGGGGTAAGATGGGGATTAACCGAAGCAGAGCGCAAGATTTTACTCGACCTAGAAGGCATAGACTATTCCATTCGCCAACGGATAAGTGCTTCAAATTCAATTCCAGAAATTGTGAACCTAGTAGATAACTTCAGCGACCCTGTGGACTAGACGTTCATCCGAAATAGGTGGAATTATCAAATCCGCAGTTGGATGCTCGATTAAACCGGCAATAGCTTCAGCCGCTTTAATCTTGTGAGTGTCAGTTATTTTTAGTACCTGGTGATCTAATGCGCCGCGAAATATACCCGGAAATGCTAGGGCGTTGTTCACTTGATTAGGGAAATCACTGCGTCCAGTAGCTACGACTGCAGCCCCAGAAGCCAGTGCAACATCTGGCATTATCTCAGGAATTGGATTAGCCATAGCAAAAATGATCGAATCTTTAGCCATGATTTTGACCATCTCGGCTGTTAATATATTTGGTTGAGAAACTCCGATAAAAATATCTGCACCTCTCAGCGCATCATCAAGGTTGCCTTGGATATTATCAGTGTTCGTGTGGTCTAAGAGCGAAAGCTTACTATCGTTGAGATCATCACGCTGACTTCCGATTATTCCCTTGCTATCCACACAGATTATATTTATTCCACGAGCGTAGAGATTTAGGAGTTTGGCGATTGCGACACCTGCAGCCCCAGCTCCAACTAGCACTACCTTTGACGTTTCAAGCTTCCGGTTAGTCACTTTACAGGCGTTAATCAGGCCAGCAAGAGTTACGATGGCAGTCCCATGTTGATCATCATGCATAACTGGTATTTTCAATTCAGTTTTAAGCCGTTCCTCAACTTCAAAACATATTGGAGCGGCGATATCTTCAAGATTTATTCCTCCAAAGCTTGGAGCGATTGCTTTGACTGCAGCAACAATTTCATCGGCAGTATGGACGTCTAGGACTATTGGAACAGCGTCAATATCCGCAAAGTGCTTGAAGAGCATAGCCTTACCTTCCATGACCGGTAAGGCGCCTTCTGGGCCTATATTACCTAAGCCTAGAACGGCAGAGCCATCACTAATGACTGCAACCAGATTATTGGTCCAGGTGTATTCACGAGTTTCTTCAGGATGACTAGCAACATAACTACTAACTGCAGCAACTCCTGGCGTGTAATAGATGCTTAGTTTTTCTTTAGAATCTAGTGAGTCTTTGATACAAAGGCTGATCTTGCCACGGAGTTCTTTATGTTTTTGTAATGCGATTTCGTCGTAACTTGTCATAACGATACATTGTACCTGATATTTAAAAAATTCAACTGGCCCTTAAGGGGTTGCAACAGAGAGCGTATTGAGGTACAATATCTCGGATTATGCATAACTTAGTAAAAGAAATTTCTGACCAGTACAAAAAGGCTGCTGTGGTCGACGTCAAAAGCGGCGATACTGTCAAAGTGCACCAGAAAATCCGTGAAGGCAGCAAAGAGCGTGTTCAGATATTCCAAGGTCTAGTGATTCGTACTGATAAGAAGGGTAGTCAGACTAGCCGTATTACAGTTCGTCGTATAGCTAGTGGAGTAGGCGTCGAGAAAAGCTTCTTGCTTCATAGCCCACTAGTTGTTCAGGTTGAAGTTACAAAGCGAAGCAAAGTCCGACGCAATTACTTAAGTTATATGCGTAAACTCACAGGTAAGTCAGCTCGCATGACTGGAATTGATTTTGATCGTGATTCTGTTAACTCAGTACATGACGAAGTTGCGGAAGCTGAAGAAGCTAAACTACGTGAACAGGTTGCTAACGAAGCCGCTGCAAAGGTTGCCGCAAAAGCAGCTGAAGAGGCAGAGAACGAAGCCAAAGTCGCTAAGGCACTTGCAGCACGCGAAACAGCTGAATAGTTAATATCTATTTTGAGAATTCAGTCCGCCCTAGTGGCGGATTTTTTAATATTGTTATGTTTGGAATAAATAGAAATAAATAATCTCGATCTCCTTAAAGATTTAACAAAACAGAATTGCAAAAGCTATAAACAAATCGGAGCTTTGATACAATTACGATATGAAATCTACTGAGTCTGGCAAAAGAGCTGAAGCATCGGCTAGAGTATATCTTGAAATGCGCGGCTACAAAATAATTGAGCAAAACTGGCGTCGACCTAACTGTGAAATAGATATTATTGCTGAGAAATCTGGAATCGCATACTTTGTTGAAGTTAAGTATCGGTTCAATGACGCTCAAGGCGGTGGGCTGGAAGCAATCACTAAATCAAAACTTAAACAAATGAATTTTGCTGCATCAAGCTGGGTCGAGGAAAGCAAATGGCAGAAAGATATTAGCTTAGCAGCAGTCGAGGTTGCTGGCCCAACTTATGCAATAATGAGCTTTATAGATAACGTCTACTAAGCCTTAAAATAGTCTTTCAAACTATTTAAGTCACGGTCTTTCCAGGCAGCTTGCCACTGGATAGTCTCGATTCCTTGATTGACAGTACGAACGAAGCCTGGCTTCATCTTTGATTCGAAGAATTCTGTATATTCTGGCAAGAAACTGATGTCGCTAAAAGCCCTAGCGGAATAGACAGCTAAACGTGTAAAGCTTAGGTCTTCACCAATGTTCGTGCTTAACCAGTCCCAGTTATGCTTCATCCATTCCCAAGTTTTTTGTTTGGCATGTCGATTCATAAAGCTGTAGGCAATCCAGTAAGATACATCTTGCAGTCTTACTTCTGGACTAATTATCATATCAAGAGCAAGGTCAATAAGTTCTGGCTGCTCAAATCCCGTGAGAGCACCTGCTAGTGTCACGCGTTCCTCGCTGTTGGTACTACTATTGTGCATAGAAACTAGCTTATCAAATTCAGCTTTTCCACCAGTTCGCGCAATCGTTCCATACACAACACCGCGGATATCAGGGTGCAGATTTTCTGGTCGCTTCATTTTGCTGAATAAGTTTTTGGCCTTGGATACTACTTCTTCTACTTCACCATAGGATGCGATACCAAGTATTGTTGGTCTTAGTAGTTTGTCAAAGTGACTATCTCTCTCGCTCTCTTCCCAACCAAGACGTTCTAACTGTCTGACTGTTAGCGTTTTTGAAAGGCTCTTAAGTCCTAGACGAATCTCGTTACTTTCCATAGTCGCTCTAATGCTAGCGATGACACCAGACATAATGTCCCAGACTACAGGGCTAGATTCATTTCCATAAGCTTTAAGTAATTCAAGTACATCTGAAGTTTTGCTGTATCCAGCCTTAGCTGCTTCTATCTCGTCGCTAAGAATACCGAGCCTATCAAGCTCGTCAATTTCAAACGACAATATTCTTGGAGCTAAATCTGTTAAATGCCTAGGGTCATAGACAGCCCTGAAGAAGCTGGTTCTACCATGGTTGAATACAAGACCTGCACTGTCATCACACTCCACGATTTGGACGGCTTTATCCAGGGACTCAACAGAAAGTTTCTTAGAAGGCAGAATTGGGATAGGCCAGCTTGTAGTCTCTTTGTTGGCTTGAGGATTAAGATAGAACCTCTCTTGCTTAATCTCTACCATGTCATCATTAACGGTTGTTAGTATGACAGGGTAACCACTTTGGCTGGTCCATGCTGTCATAAATTCAGTGACTGGTTTTGCTGATGCTTCTTCCAGCGCTGCCCATAAATCTACGGTATCAGTGTTTGAATAGGCATGTCGCTTAAGATATATTCGAAGCCCATCACGGTAAGCTTCAGGACCTAGGTACTGATGCAACATGTGCAACACACTGGCGCCCTTTTCATAACTAATTGCATCAAATATCGTTCGAATCTCATCTGGATGATTAACGCTCACTTCAATTGGATGAGTGTGTTCTAAGGCATCTTGCTTTAGTGCTAGCCCTTGTTCGTCAACTATAAACTGTGTCCAAACCTTCCAGTCTGGAAAGAATTTATCTATCGCCAAGTAAGCCATCCAACTTGCAAAACTTTCGTTTAGCCATAGATCAGTCCACCAGCGCATAGTTACTAAATTGCCAAACCATTGGTGAGTCAGTTCATGAGCGACTACATTCGCAACATATTGCTTTAAATGAAGACTTGTATTTTCTGGATCGACTAAAAGTGCTTGTTCTCTGAAGGTCATCAGCCCCCAATTTTCCATAGCTCCGCTCGAAAAATCTGGAAGAGCAATTAAGTCGCACTTAGCAAGCGGATAAGGAATGTCAAAATACTCATTGTAGAATTCCAAACAATCAACAGCAGTTTTAAGAGCAAAATCAGTAAATTTTACTTTATCAGGCGTGGCATATGTACGGACAAGAACTCCGTCTTTAGTTTCAGCTTCTATATATTCAATTTCACCGATTACAAAAGCAAGTAAATATGTCGACATCACTGGAGTAGTCTCGAATACTGTCAGTTTCGATAATTTACTAATCTTTTCGGATTTGATAGGAGTATTAGCAATCACAGTCTCATTGGGCGGGCTTGTTATGCTCAAATCAAAAC
>JAYVRB010000048.1:0-5092 GCA_043776675.1 bacterium | reverse complement strand
TGATTATCATACCAAAGTAAATCTGCACTAGTATTATTAGCGGTATCTTTTCGGCCACCAAGTCTTCGTGCTTAACATCACCAAACGCTTTAATCTCTAGTAGCCAAGCACCATCTATAGCGTCTGGACTATAACCAGCATTACTATATACAGTGTTGGTAACGAAGTCTGGTCGCGCAACATATCTTTTATATAATCGCTCGTACTCGCGAATAGCAATTGCCTCTAGGATATGGCCACGCTTAGTATATTTATTGCCGTCAAAATCATAGTCAGGCGGTAATGGCTTACCTTGCAATAGTCGAATAGCTATTGAGCCGGTCCATAACCCTTTACGTTTTGCTTTCCATTGTGGCGTACCTTGACCACCAGTATCGTGAAATATAATCATATTGAGTTACCTACATGCCACCAGCCTGAACTCTTACATTTATAAGCTTGAGGTACTTCACCTGAGTATTTTTTATGATATTTCAAAAACTTTGCCTCTTTTTTAGACTGAGCCTTAGTTGATTTCTTTTTGCCACAGATGCAGCGTTCTATGTGATGTTTTATCGGGCCGTCATTGGCGCGTCTCACAGTATATTCTCCAATTCTAGTCTGACATCAAACCAATTAGTAGGATCAACACGCCTAGCGAATGACCATGCGCCAAGCTTCTGTAAAGTTTCTTTTTGTAACGGTTGATAGACAGCACCAGGGCTATCTTTGATTTCAATCACGCCCCAAAATCCCTCAAGAATAAATATAATATCAGGGCAACCGTCAGGTACACCTGGTTGTGGTCTAATGACCAGAACATAACACCCTTTGCCTCTCAGGTATACACGAATTTTAGTCTGTAGTCGACTTTCAATGCTCATAAAGCCGCCATCAGTTCGTCTAGCGTTTTTTCGGTATCAACTGGTTCAGGTTTATCGGCATCTATCGCTTTTTGTAGTAAATCGGCTACCTCAGCATCTTCATGGTTCCAACAGATAACTAAGTCACCCTTTTCACGCCAGACAATAGGCAATTCTGTTCGGTAGCCGTACTCTTCAGCGCCACAAACGCCACAAGTATGCATCTTGGTACTATTTAGTTCGGCTTCAATCTTAACCAGCGCGGTGTATAGTATACCCGACCACTTCTGAAGCCCTTTAGTGGGCATATCGGGCAAGATGCTCTCGATTGTACGGACGGCTAACTCAAGGTCATTTATCTGACTCATCCAATCTCTCAGCTAGAATCTCTAGCCCTTTCTGGCTGTTGGCAAATCCTCTGATCCATGCAGCAGTCATTAATTTATTTTCGGCAACATAAACCCCTTTTTCATCCAGCGTAGCATGAACCGGAGCAATTGTTTCTATGTAATCATCTATGTAAACATCTTCGCCACCTAGCAAGGTGATGGTGCGCGTAAGCTTACCGTCTATCTGATCAAACACTAGCTCAATGGCGCGGAACCGCCCTCGGCTGACATTTCGCAATAGGTTAGCTACTATTACTGATTTGACCATCGGATCGTGTTTTTCAGTCTTACCCTCGTCAATATGCTTTTTATAGAGTCGGATTATGCGAATAACGTCTTTTGGCATGCCGCGCATTTCTCTCAGAGTCTCACGAAGCTTGGCAGTAGCAGGGTCGTAACTAGTCTTTTCTTCCTTGGCAACATCCTCCGGCGCCGCTAAAGCTTTTTGACCGGCTTCAATTTCGGTAGCTTTAATGTACCTAGTGTAGAACTTCGGCACTTTAATTTGTATCGGTGTCTCAAGCAAGCCATCTATGCGGTCAAAGGCTAGTTTAGCGGCAGCAATATCATCGGTGTCGGTACATATCCGAACTAGCGAACAGAGTACACCGTCATCAACACTAGCCGATCTGTCATGCTCAAGGAATACGAAGTCGCTCCAGGTCATGTGTATTATCTCTTCAAATCGGGTTTTAAGCGTGGACATCATAGCAAACTCAGTAATTTATCGTAATTGTTATCAACTGTATTTTCTAATAAAGTCAGCTCAACCTCGCTGTCGGCTTTTTGGAACATACCCCAGCGTTGTGGCAACTCCTTAAGCTCCTGTGGGTCTTGGTCTTCGCAAACATATCTAGTAACTAGTTTTTCATCTAGCCTGAATGACTTACGCTCGTAACCAGTGATTTTGGCCGCGTGAGCAATACTCTTTTTACCAAGCATGGTGTAGCTTCGCTCGTCACACCAGCGCATGTAATCTTTGGTCAGATCGGTGAAGTTAGTAAAGCCCCAAACTTCAGTAGCAAGCAACTCTTCAAAGTATGTTTCGGCAGTATTAACTTCTTCGTCATAATCCTGCTTGGCTAGCAAGGTCTGTTCGCTGAAGTCATAGCTGTAGCCATGTTTTTTAATATCAACGGTGGTACGTAATATTTCGCCTAACAAATCTGATAAAAAGCCCTCTTTAGCAAACAGCTTTTCGTCAAAGGTGTTATCTTGCGGAAAGCTAGCCTTAAATGGAATTGTGAACGTGCGCCGCCGGACTCCCTGAGTTTTATCGGCAAAGGTTGGTATATTATTAGCATTGAATATGGTATGTACGTTACCGTCCACTTGAGCGCCATCCTGGCTATTGAAGCGGTGAACATTGAATGTACTGTGTTCGGCCAAGTTCTTATAGCCGCCAGTATCTTTAACGTGGCCGTCATTGGACTCAAGACAAACATTACCAAGCTTGCCATTAATCATCGGCGTATCGCGCTCATCCTCAATTTGCTTGACTGTGAGCTGGCTGAACCATCGGTTGTGCGTGTACGGTGCTTCGGAGCCGAATATGGCGTACAACGCCTTAAGCGTGGTAGATTTGCCATTAGCACCATTACCAAGGAACCAGAACACGCCAAACGGCTTCTTGGCCATAAATACTGGTGCTATAGCTTTGATAATATCGTCAGCTAGGTCTTTGTCACCGAGCGTCACCTCTTCGAGCCACTTGCGGTGTGAGTCGCCCTCTGTTGGATTGATAGCAGTAGTGTAAATGCAATCTTCGTGCGCCACCTTGTCGGTGAACTTGAGAGTTTTCATATCCCAAACTCTAGTGTCAGGCATGGCAATATAGTGAGCGTACTTCGTCAGGTCATCAGAACTGGTAAAAAATAGATGTTGCAAGTCCTTAATTTGAGTCTGGCGTATACTAGCGCCGTGAACGGTGTAGCAAATTCTAGCAAACTCATCAAAAGACAGCGGCTCCCACCCTGCGTCAGCGCGGTAAAGCACCGCACCTCTGAACCGAACAATCCGATATTTATTAGTAATCGCCTTGGCTTGTTTTGCCTTAAGCGACATCTTTTCTTCGGTGTTCGTCTTGATAATATTGTTGTCGTCTTCTTGTGCCATAGGTACCCTCTATTTTCACCCTTGCCTACCCCATTTACAAGCCCCAGGTATAGCGTAATACCCTGATAAGTAAACGCTATACTGGTATTGCTTGAGTAGTTTTTATTGTTCTTTGGCTAGGTACTCAATGAGTGCTAGACGCATGACTTGACTCCGGTTGAGTGTGGTAGCTTTAACCTTAGCATCAAGTTTCTTCAACAGTTCAGGTGTTAGCTGTAAGCCAACAAACCCCTCTGTCTTTTTGCGTGGTGTTCTTTCAGCCATTATAGATCCTCCGGTATATCAATCTCGTCTTCAGCGACAACAGAACCACCAACGGCTTTAGCAACAGCCTCAGCATTGTTTCTAGCGCTTTGTGGTTCGGCGGCATAGTGCCACAGGTCGCCGTAGCTAGTAGTAGTATATTTGCCTTGCGGCTCAGCGACTAAGTAAGCTTTTTTGCCGATTAGCTTTTCTTGCATTAACTTAAATGCTACATCACGAGCTTTAACAGGGTCGGTGATAGCACCAAACAATTTTCTACCAAGATCACGTACAGCGTCTTTTTTCTCTTCACCAACGCTATGTACTAATAGACCAAGCACCTTAGCTACTGACATTTTAGCAGCGCCTTCAGTGTGGAACCACAGTGTACAGGTAGCTTGCTTGTCATTATCTTCTTCGTTAAACACCAGCACTTCAATCACTTCGGCCGCATCATGCTTTTGAGTCTTCTTGGCCTTAGATGTTACCTCGCCAATAATTACTTCGTGAGTGCCGTATTCAAAACCTTTGCCACCGCCAAACGGTTCGCCAACTTTATCTAGTACATCGTCAAATAAACCCATAATTAAACCTCGTGCTTTCCTTCTACTTTACGGTGTGACCGCTCAAGCTGACGGTCTTTTAATGCTTGAAGTGCTTGCTCAATATGAGTAATCGCCATACTGTTAGCGCGATCACGATATTTACTTTCATTAAAGAACTCTAGGCGTTGAAGTGCAGCCCACAAAACGTCTTCAACAAATGCACCGTTCGGTGGCAACAATTCGTCAGTACCTTCTTGACCGCGTGGCCCATCTTGCCACTTGACGTTCAAACCAACACCGACTACAACACCGCCAGTTGGATTGTCGTTTTCGTCTTTGGAATTATGAGCCGTTAGGCTTGGGTTAATATTGTAGGCTACTCGGTAACCTGGTGTGGTTGAGTCCATAACTATTTGCCTCCTTTGTAGTAAGCATTAATTTGTTTATCAATTTCTTTCAAGTCGTTAGGAATTGTATCAGTTGTAAACATTTCCATCGGTGACTTTACGCCGGAGCCATCGGACTTAACCTTGAACACGAACTCGCCAAGATCGTTGATCGCTTCAAACACAATATTGGTCAAACCTTCAGGTGCAATATTGTCGCGGATAGTTTTACCAGCAGTTTTAAGCTGTACTAGGTTCTTATCGTTCAGCTCAATGTGACCGAATAGGTAAATGTTCTGGTCGGTAGCTTTGTTGGTGATCGCTTCAACTAGCTTATAGAAGCCGTTGCCAATATCACGAAATACCTGAAACTGGTCCTTTTCTTGTGAGCGGCCAAAAACCTGAAACGTGAATAGGTAATTGACATCATCTATGACAATAATAGGCTTGGCACTTTTGGTAACCAGTGCGGCTACCTCCCCTGTAGTTTTAGCCACCACCGGCTTAATGTCCGTCTTAAATGGTAACTCTTTACCTGTTACTGAGATATAACCAATCTCATCTTTTTTGAA
>JAYVRB010000047.1:0-20324 GCA_043776675.1 bacterium | reverse complement strand
TATGACTCCAGCAAACTTTCCATCTACTGCTAAATAAACTGCAGTCTGGGTTACGCTACTGGGTTTAAATGCACTTGGCATCTCGATTCCGTGCTCTTCTAGTAGAGACAACCGGCCGACAATGATCGTCTGACTTTTGATGCTAGCCGTAACACCACGCCCTGAGACTTCACGAACGTGCTTTGCCTTAGTAATCTTAATTTTCTTATCTCGAGCCCCCTTAACTATGGCTATCGCCATAAGATGATTAGAGCTCTGCTCAAGACTTGCGGCCAATCCTAAAACTTCATTAGGTGTAAATTTACCAAAACTGTCCACCCCATCAATTTTTAGTAGTCCAAGTGTTAGCGTACCGGTCTTGTCAAAAGCGATACTCTTAGCTTGAGATAATTTCTCTAGCGCCGAACCAGTCTTGACGATGATGCCATATTTACTGGCTCGACTCATTCCACTGATAAGTGCAATTGGTGCTGCCAATAGAAGTGGGCATGGAGTGGCTACAATGATTACTTCAAGAAAGCGCATTGGATCGCCAGTAACTATCCATACGGTAATTGCGATTGCATAGGCTGTAGCTGTGAATGGTATGGAATACCTATCAGCTAATCGAACAAAGGGTGCTTGACTAGCGGCCGCGCTTTTCACTAATTTAATAATTTGTTGATACTGACTGTTAGCTGCAGTAGCCGTGACCTTGGCAGTGACTGCTCCATCTAGAGTTATCGAACCACTAAGCAAAGCATCTCCTACACCTCTAGATATAGGTATACTTTCGCCAGTCAGGCTAGATTCGTTGAAGCTGGAAGTACCTTCAATTATCGTTGAATCTACTGGTACGATTTCACCTGGTTTTATAAGTATCCTGTCTCCAACTTTCAGTTCACTTACTTTGACGTCCAGAGGCTTACCTTTGCGAATTACATGTGCTGACTGAGGAGCATTCTTCAGAAGTGAATCAAGCTCTCTCTGTGCTTTACGTTCTGCATAGTCTTCTAGGGATTCACCACCTGTGAGCATTAGTACGACAACGATAGCTGCCCAATACTGACCGAGTATCACCGCAGCGACGATGGCGGTTATAGCTAATACGTCTAAGCCATAACTTCCAGTGCGAAAATCTTTCCACATAGAATATACCAGTGGAAGCGCTGCAATAAGTGCAACTGTGCTCAATAAAATCTTCGCGTAGTTACTGTTTCCTGTATAGTGAAGTGCGACTCCAGCCAGCAGGGTTAGAAGTGTAATTGTAAAAAGCCTATATTGTTTAGCAAACTTAATTAGTCGTCTCATTGAACCTCCAATTTCTTACATCTAGTATATCAGTTTAAGATTGTAAGAAACATCGATATAAGCTATAATCACCCCTGTTGTTCTATGCGCTTGTAAAAGTGCTTACGAAATAACGCGGCGGATGTAGCTCAGCTGGTAGAGCGTCGGTTTGTGGTACCGAATGTCGCGGGTTCAAGTCCCGTCATTCGCCCCAAGTTAAAATGCTAACCATTTCGGTTAGCATTTTAACGTTTATGATCAAAAATCTTCCATATCTAACTTCGATAAGTTTGCAGTGGAAGATGGTGCCCTGGGCGGGATTTGAACCTGCGACCTTAGGCTTAGAAGTCCTCTGCTCTATCCAGCTGAGCTACCAGGGCGACACCGTATTAAATTGTAAATCTGTCTAGCTCATCTGACTAGAGCCTGCGCACTTTCACGTGTCGGCTTCGCCAACCCCAGCTTCGCTAAGGGCGACACCGTATTAAATTGTTAATTTCGTTTCCGATTTAACTAGCTAACTATAACAGTTTATAAGTGTTGTCGACAATTATCACAGAGATAAATGCTAAAAGCGAGTTATACTTATGCTTAGATTATGCAACTGTTTATTGTTATTCTAGCTCTGATAATTCTAGCTGTCGGTTTAGCCATGTTTTTTATCTATAAAGACAAGGGCGAGAGAGAACCAATTGGCGCTCTATGGATGGCATTTGGTCTTGGAATTTTCGCGGCACTGATCGCCTCAGTAATCGAAAATATCGTGATTCCAAAAGATATTGACTCTTTGACGTTCACAAAGATTATTCTAGTGGCATCTTTATCAATCGGAATTATTGAAGAGGCTGTTAAGTTCGTCCCGGTGGCTATTTATATATATCGTAAGCGATTTTTTAACGAGCATACTGATGGTATAGTCTACTTTGCTTTAGCAGGGCTAGGATTTGGGCTTTTAGAGAATATCAATTATGCGATGAACTATGGCGCGTCAACCGGTATAAGAAGATTATTACTTACACCCTTTTTTCATGCTGCAATTACGTGCTTGGTCGGATTTGCGCTGATAATAGTTAAACTTGATAAGAAATCCAAACTTTGGGTAGTGGGTGCTCTAGTAATGGCAATGTTAATACACGGCATATATGACTTTGGTATATTCTCAGGAGAATCAATATTTGTGGTGCTATCAATTATAATCACCTTGTCTTTAAGTGCCATGCTGTTCTGGTTGTATTTCAGAGCTGCAAATATGGATCAAAATCTTGGCCTTAGTTCCGTAGGACACATCAATTATTGCCGGAATTGTGGGAATCCCAACAAAGCACACCACCTTTATTGCACGCATTGTGGACAACGTGTATAACTAAGAAGTAGAAAACAATACCAACAGGATAAAAATAGATGGAATGTCCTAATTGTCATGAATCGATCGAAGAAGGTGCATTCTTCTGTGGAAATTGTGGCCAGAGGTTATCAATCAAACCAGTAGATCAGACGATTAATTCTGACACCGTGATTCCAGAATACTCGGAGCCAAATATATTTGAGCAAACTCGTCGTACTGAAGAGTCAATGTCATTGGTCTTTGGTGTTGTTGGTATCGTAGGAGCACTATTTGTACCATTAGCAGGCATAATAATAGGGGCTGTGGGCACTATAATGTCGAGTTTGACTCTCCGAAGAGGAAAAGACATTGTAAACATTGTAGGTTTAGTAATTTCAGTCTTCGCTATATTTACTGGATTTGGCACCTGGGTACATTCGTCTAACCTTCAAAAGGAAGCGATTAGCAAAGCAAATAAGTCCATCTCATTAACAAATGCTACTTCCGCAATAACAAAAGACAATCTCTCTACACCGTGCTATAAGATTAATCTAACAAACAAACTAAACATACAAAATACTTCGGGCAACTGCGATATGAACGCCTACAATGGTGCAACTTTTGTTTTATCCACGGAAGCTTATAAAGTTTACGCCACTAAGTCTACTTACACTAGGGAGGGATTTGCTGGACTAGTAAAGCAAGTAATCGAAAAAGACGTCAGAACTAGCCTGCCGGATTATACGATAGTACGTCAAGGACCGACGATCTTTTCAGCCAGCCCTGCTTACTCAGTAACGGCCACTAACGGTCAGGGAGTGAGTGTCATACAGACCGCAGTATTTCACGAGACAACGAATGGTGACAACTTCTTTGTAATTGTACACGCTGTCTTAGGTAGCGAAGCAACCCTACATGACCTACAATTAGGATGGCAATGGAAATGAAGCAATCTAAGAATTTGAAACGTTACTCACTCCCAATTGTAATATTGAGTGCGTTTATGGCAATAATTTCAATCTTAAGCATAAACTTGTTCATTGTTAGCAGTATTAAATCTAGTAGTAGCCTAAAGCCGCTACTAGATAGTAAGATATTCAGCGTAAAGACGCTTGATAATGGATTAATAAAGATTACAAGATACGAGGCTCAATACTCGAATACATCTACAGCCATATCAAATAGCAATTTTGTGGATGCAGAAAGCTTGGGAATGTACACAGTCATTGTCGGGGCTAATATTGCCCCTGTGAAAAACTAATAACACGATTATAGCCAAGGTAGCAGCGCTTCGAGCGGTCGCTTTACTCTCTATCCGCTTCCTCGTTACTCGGAATAAATTCCTGCGTGACTCAGTCGCTTCACGAACTCCTAGTTCGTTACACTCACTAAAGTCCATATATCCCCTCACAGACCAAATAAAAAACTCCCTAATGGGAGTTCATTATTTGGTGCGGGTGGGGAGAGTATAGCGCGTTCGCGCATATATCTTTGCGGTGTGCTCGATGCAAGCATCTGCGCGCATCCTCAGATATCTGAACTCCTCGTTCGCTCTGCTCACTAAGGAGTTCATTCTGCATACCAAATCAAATTAAAAAACCCACAAAAGTGGGTCATTTAATTTGGTGCGGGTGGGGAGAGTCGAACTCCCATTTTCAGTTTGGAAAACTGACATAATAACCGCTATACGACACCCGCATATCAGAACTTACGTCAATACATCGTTTTGTATCTTGGTCTAAGCTTTTGGTTAATCGCAAAAATACAATCAACAGGGGTGATTATAGCACAAGTCTGTGCTGGGTGACTAGCTTAAAATTCGTGCGAGACGGTTATCTTAGCACCTAGACTGTTGAGGCGTTCTGCTAAATCTTCATATCCTCGATTGATGGTATAGACATTACGAAGCATAGATTTTCCAGGAGCAGCGAGCATCCCAATCAGTAGCATAACTGCCGGCCTAATTCCATTAGGACAGACAACATCCGCAGATTTGAAACGAGTTGGTCCAGTGATGAACACACGATGAGGATCGGCAAGTTCTAGATTTACACCGATCTTTTTCATCTCGGTATACATTAGAGCACGGTCTTCGTATACCCAGTCATGAATTAGTGTACGTCCTTTTGCAACTGCTACTATAGGTACAAAATATGGTAAATGATCAATGTTGAGACCAGGAAATACGTTAGGATGTATCTTTTCTTTTGGTGCGATTAATTCGCCATCATGTTTGTGAATAACCAAATCTACCAGATTTGTTTTGCCGTTGTCGGCTTTATAAATCTCGCTGATATCATATTTTAGACCCATCTTTTCGAGTTTTAGTAGTTCAAGTTCCATGAATTCAATCGGTACACGTTTGATTGTAATTCTAGAATTGGTGGTCACGGCTGCAGCTAAGAAAGTCATTGCTTCGACCGGATCTTCACTAGGAGAATAGGTAACATTCTTGTGAATATCTTTGACTCCTGTGACTACTAACGTGCTACTGCCAATACCTTCAATTTTGACCCCAAGCTTTTGTAAAAAGAAGCAAAGATCTTGCACCATATAGTTGGCGCTAGCCATCTTGATAATAGTTTGACTTGGAATTCGAGCTGCAGCCATCAATATGTTTTCTGTGGTAGTATCGCCAGATTCATAGAGCACAACAGGTCGTTTAGGTGGTCGCACGTTTGCACTAACTTGATATTGACCAGACTTTGTTAGTACATCGATACCAAACTCTTCGAGTGCGTATAAGTGAGGCAATACAGTTCGGCGACCCAATTCACAGCCTCCGGCGTAGGGGATACTAAATTCGTCGAACAAATGCATCAGAGGACCGATAAACATCAAAACGCTTCGAGTCTTGCGTGCAGCGTCTTTATTAATGTTTTCAATCTTAAGTTTATTGGGAGGCTTAATTTCTAAATCTGTGCCTCTGACCCAGCGAATCTGAACACCGATGCTGCTTAGAACTTCTACCAAGCGATTAACTTCCTCTATATGGGCAACGTTCTTCAAACGAGTAGTGCCCTTGTTCAGTAATGTTGCGCACAACAAGGCAACAGCTGCGTTTTTGCTGGTCTTCAGCGTGATTTCACCGTGCAACTCGTGTCCACCTTCTATATTGAGATTTAACCCGCCTTGATTAAGGCTGATAAGTTGTTTATTAAGTGCATCGCTAATACGGCCTAAAGTTTCGAGACTGAGATTTTGGCGACCATGTTCCATGCGGTTGACAGCTGATTGAGAAGTTCCTAAGACTCTAGCAAATTCGGCTTGGGTTAGGCCTCTTTCTTGTCGTACTTGAGCGATTAAGTGTCCGATTTTGCCGTTAGCTGTATCCATATTTCAAAAATTATACCATAGCTGATATTTTGTCTACAAATTTAGATAATATCTTAATGTCTTAGAAAGCTTGGTACAATATAGGTATGATTTAATCATTCTACCGATTTAAAGCATAACCGCCAAATTTAATTGGAGAATAAGATGATTGATACAACTGTAGCCGACCTAATCAAAGCCGAAGAGAAGCGCCAACGTGAAGGACTAGAATTAATCCCTTCAGAGAATTATGTAAGTCGTGATGTGCTTGAAGCCATGGGAAGCGTCTTTACCAACAAGTATTCTGAAGGTTATCCGGGGCGTCGCTATTACGGCGGACAAGACAACACTGACAAAATCGAGCAACTGGCTATAGACAGAGCCAAACAATTATTCAATGCCGATCATGCCAATGTCCAGCCTCACTCAGGAGCTCCTGCAAATGAAGCAGTATATAGTGCCTGGCTTGATCCGGGCGACACTGTTCTGGCTATGGACCTTAGCCACGGCGGACATCTAACTCACGGTGCGCCAGTAACTCGTTCTGCTAAGCTCTATAACTTCATAAGATATAAGATGAAGAATGTAGACACCGGAGAGATTGACTATGAGGCACTTAGAGATCTTGCTGTGGAGCACAAACCTAGAATGATCATCGCTGGCTTTAGCTCTTATCCGCGCGAACTCGACTATGCGAAGTTTGCTGAAATTGGCAACGAAGTAGGCGCTCTTCTGTTGGCCGATATGGCGCATATTGCAGGCCTCATCGTAGGCGGCGTCTCCAAGAATCCGTTTGACTATGGCTTCCATGTCATCACCTGTACGACTCATAAAACTCTTCGCGGTCCACGTGGAGGCTTGATACTTTCCCGCGGAGTAGTCGGCAATCCTCTCCAAGCTCCGGAGAAAATCCTTGAGAATTTACCAACATTGATTGATCGTGCAGTATTTCCTGGCATGCAGGGAGGTCCGCACGAGCATATCATTGCTGCTAAGGCTGTAGCTTTTCAAGAAGCTCTTGATCCATCATTCCAAGTTTATGCTAAGCAGATTGTCGCGAACTCAGCAGCATTGGCTGAAGCAATGATTGCACAAGGTTTTAGTTTGATAACTGGCGGTACGAGCAACCACCTAATTCTTGCCGATGTTTATAAGAGCTTTGGCGTTGATGGCAAGATAGCCGAAGAAGCTATAGATAAGATTGGCCTGACATTAAACAAGAATGCTATTCCTGATGATGTATTGCCACCATATAGACCAAGCGGTATTCGCCTTGGGACACCAGCGATCACAACACGTGGACTCAAAGAAAATGATATGGACAAAATCGCTGAGTGGATGAAGCAGGCAATCGACAATCGAGATAACCCAGATCGTTTAATGGAGCTACGAGAAGAAGTCAAAACCTTTGCCCTTAAATTCCCGCTCCCTAGCGATAATTAGTCTAACGTTTTAGGTTATAAATCCACAATGCCACAGTTACGCCGGTCGTTATTTTGCTGATATCAAGTACGTGCTTACCTAGAACTCTGGCTGTTCGTTCAAGCCTAGATTCTTTGTAGTTTAATTCTGCTAGATAAGTAAAATGAATCATATGCTTTCTCAATATATCTGCAAATTCTTCGGATATATTTCCTAGCAAGTCCTCGCCCGCTTCATCTGCATATTTTGCCATATTAGTAATATCGACTTTAAGTGCTTCAATATCTATAGGAATAGATTTAAACTCTTCACTGTTACTTAGAAGATTCAAGGTATCGACAAGTTTCTTATCCTCTGTATGTATTAGGCTAGCTATAGCACCATATCTTTCATCTTCAATTGGCTCGGACTTAGAGATAGACTCTAGTACCATTTCAAACGCTACAACTGAAGCATGACAGCTGATGGCAAGATCCTGGCCCTTAGTTGGCTTATTATAATAAGAAGCACAACCACCATAGACGGTCTCATTTACTGTATCAAAATGTTCCACAGCCTTAACAAGTGGAGGAACTTGCTCAGCGATGATCATCTCAAAATTATCAGCATCTCCGGGTTTCATTTATAAATAATATGAACATTTTGCTAAGCTGTCAATTTTAAATAATGCTAATGTTTATTTAAGGAAAAAGTTCAGGTTCTTGTTCTAAAATTATTCCAAATTTTGCATTTACGGCGTCGACAATCTTTTGTTTGAAGGCTAGAACATCTGTTGCTGATTTGGCGTGTTCATTGACGAGTACGAGTGGTTGATTCTGCCAAGTGGCCATACCCGTAGTCTCATCTTTGAAATTTTTGAAGCCAGCCTGCTCAATTAGCCATGCTGCCGAAACTTTAACTTGATCATTTTCCAGATCCCAGTGAGATATATTGGTGTTACTCTCTGAGAGTATTGCATATTGATCACTAGAAATTACGGGATTATAGAAAAACGACCCGTTGTTGGGAACAACCTTAGGATCAGGAAGTTTCGAAGATCGGATATATATGACTGCCTTACGAACCGAAGTAGGCGTGAATTCAGAAATATTATTAGCCTCAAAATATGATTGTACCGCAGGGTAGAACGGCTGAGCAGGGTTGGCCTTATTCAAATGCAGTGTTAAGTGTGTGATAAAGAACCGACCTCGGTCTTTGGACTTAAACCTACTAGTTCGATATCCAAGCTCACAATCAGATATTGGTAACGTAACAAACTCATGAGCTTGTGAATCGTAGGCCTCTAGCGTTACAAGAGTTTGAGATATATCTTGACCATACGCTCCAACGTTTTGAATCGGTGTAGCTCCTACCGTGCCAGGAATTAAACTCATCGCTTCAATGCCCGTAAGTCCAGCTTGGACGCTACGCTCAACAACTGAATCCCAATTCTCTCCAGCTCCAATAGTTATATAAAAATTAGTTTCGTCTTCTTGAAATACTTCATACCCCAAAATCTTATTTACAATCACGAGGCCATTAAATATACCATCTCGCCAAAGGACATTGCTTCCATAACCAATCATAATTATTGGTAGATTATTGGACTGTGCCCAGGTTATGGCATCTATTACATCCGCTTTGGATTCAGCCTCACAAAAATATGCTGCTGCTCCACCCACACCCATTCCAGAGTATTTAGCAAGGGGTACATTCTGTGAAATATTCATGAATCTATTATACCTCGAATCATCAGGGCTTGCGCTGGGTTATCGTGAAGGTTAATATAGAATGATATGAGTGATGCGGGACCATTTGCGAGCCTAGGTGAACATCTCAAGCGTACTCGTATCCAGTCCAAAGAAAGTTTGGCTGAAGTATCGGGTTCGGTTGAGATTGATGAGAAATCTTTGGAGCGTATAGAATCCGGTATTGAACGTCCTGCAGAGGACATCCTTTTGTTGCTTATTAGTCATTTTGGAGTGCATGACGCTGAGGCGTTGAGGCTTTGGCAACTTGCTGATTATGATACTGAACTTCCAGATCAATTCAAACCGGACATCGATCTAGTCAATGGATCCAAGGTAGTAATGCTAATGGCCATGGACATGCGTACTCTATATACAGACGGATTTACAGTTGAGGCCGGCGACAACGGAGTAACGCTACAGTTTACTCAGACCAGCGGCAAGAATCAATCAAGTCCGGTCTCACGCATCGGTATGAGCTATGATCAAGCAGAGGATGTCTTAGCTAAAATTGGTCAAGAAATATTAAAGCATCGCTACACAAGAGGTAATTTGTCGTTGTCTTCTGGCGAGTCAAACTCCGAAAAACAGGCTAAATAATACTCCATAGTGCTGTTCGAAATCCCAAGCTACCTATACGTTAGAAATAATTCCAAATCGTAGTGTTTTATTATAAAAGTACTTCAATGATTACCGGACTGAAAGATTATAGCTTCTTGTATCTACTTCTAGGCACTATAGGTTCAGGTTTTATACTGTAAGTTCCAGCTCTATTAAGCACTAGAGTTTCAGGAATTAGTTCTCTAAATTCTAAACGCATTTTCTTTAATTCAGAATCTTTAATGTCACCATATATTTTACCTAAACTGATATGTGGTGTTGGACGCCTAAACCACCTATCGCTTTTAAATACACCGTTAGAATGATTTTCAATACAGCGGAGTATGCTCAGTCGTTCGTTATTTAGTCTTAGCGTGGTCTCGTAATCAAATGTAATTGCAACTGTACGGTATTCGCTGTTTAAGTTTCCAACTATACTTACAGTATTACGCTTATCAGTCGTGACTTCTAACTTCTCACGCAGGCTAAATACTTTTTGGAATATATCATCCTGAACATCGTCGGTAGCAATGTGTCCTAAGAATGAACTTACCTTCTCATGCTTTGGTTCTTCTAGTTCAATTTGAGTTAAGGCATGAGGTTTTTCGGGATGTTCTCCCCTTGGTACAGTTCGGAACTTGCTGGTTATAGATGAAAAGTTATCTATAACTGGCTGTAATTTATCAACATCGACATGTCGGAATATAGCTAGTCCAGTTTGAGTAAGCAAAGGTATTTCATGTTCTGGGAAAAGTAATAGTTCCTCAGGATCAAGCCTAACGTTGTAGGGCTCGTTTGCATAGTTTGGATTTCGTTTAATTGTCATAAGTATCTTATTATACAATATAAAGTATATAAAAACAATAAAATTCTCAAATGGTGCACCCGGACGGATAGCGGACTTTGTCCTTTTCCGCTACGGCGTGCTCGTAATAAATTACTGCGCGCGTCCTCGCTCCACCGTACCGCCTTCGGCAGTTCAAACTCGCTTTGCGAGTACACCAAACAAAAAACCTTAACTTACGCTAAGGCTTTCTGTTTGGTGCACCCGGACGGATATCGCTTTCCCTCGCTCTGCTCGGTCGCTCCTTCGCTCATACATGCTCGAAGTAAACTTCTGCGCGTGAATTTCGCTACGCCGTACCGCCTTCGGCAGTTCAAACTCGCTTCGCGAGTAGACCAAACAAAAAACCTTAACTTACGCTAAGGCTTTCTGTTTGGTGCACCCGGACGGATTCGAACCGCCGACCCTCTGTTCCGAAGACAGATGCTCTAATCCACTGAGCTACGGGTGCGTAACGTCTATCTTAACAGAGAAGACATATAATGAGTAGAGAACTAACCCATGAGCAGTTATTTACTATTTAGCTGAAAATAGACTGTAGAATATCTCAGCTATTTTTAAAGGGATTCGGTGACCATTGTAGTTCAGCTGACCATCAACATTCTTGACTACAACTTTTTTCATTTGGACAAAGGGCAATATCCTGTAAACTTTGGATACCATTTCATCGCCAGGACTAAGGATAGTTCTTCGTTGAGTTGTAGGGTCTATTGGTGTGTAGTTAGCCCTTTGTATAGATCTAAGACAAAGTTCCTTCTCACCAACTTCATATACGGCAAATTGACCTTCAGGTAGTCTCATACCATCTTTTAGTTCTGGTTGCTCTAGGTTAAATTCGGATGCATTTTCATGATTCATGAAACCAATTATAGAACTTATTTATCAAATAGTCAATATCCTAAGAGATATCGAATTGTAAGATAAAGGCATACAGGAGGGCTAGGCGTAGAAACATGATCAGTATAGGAGTATAATGATAGTGGTTATTAATCGAAAGGACAAAATGCAAAGAATCAATAAGCAACTTATATTTTTACCAGTGTTACTGCTGATATTTGGACTATTCAGTCTTCCAGCTTTCGCAGAAGAAGGTAGTGGAGATCGCTCAAGCCAAATTTCCACAACATCATCGTCTAGCACAGACAGTTCCGCATCGGATACTACTGTAAATACTGAAACTGAGGATAAAGCTCAAGTTGAATCTGAAGTAAAGCATAGCCTTAGGGATCGACTAAAGATCGAGAACGAAACAGAGAGCAAGAGCCTAGTATCTAAGCTCAAGAGCAACAAAAAAGAACAGTCTGTTGAAGCCCGAAAGAATAGCTGTACCAAAGTTGAAAAAGGTCTAGAAACCAAGCTTAGCAATCTATCCAAGAACGCATCAGCTTTTCAGGTAAAAATTGGGGGCATATTAGAAAAAGCGATTGCCTACCAGTCAGACAACAATGTCACAGTAACCAATCTTGATGCCTTAATTGCTGCTGCAGAAACTGCAAAGACAAACTCAGCTTCGTCCGTAAGTGCACTTAGCAGTTTAGATGTAAACATAGATTGTACTAAAGGAGATGTAGCTCAAAATGTAGCGGAATTCAAAATAGCAGCCTCAAAGGCACGAACTGATCTCAAAACTTACAAGCAAGCTGTTAAATCAGTATTAGTCGCAATACAATCAGCAAAGGGAGACAACTAGAATGAGAACTATTAACAACAAAGGCTTTGCTCCTTTAGAAATGTTCGTGATAATCGTATTTATTTCTATAGTTGGATTTGTCGGTTACAATGTTTTCCAAAATATGTCTAAAGATAATCAAGCAGCAACAGAAACCACCAAGACAGTAGCCGTCCCAGCGACGATTACAACCAAGATAGATGCCTCTACTGCAGCATCAGCTCTAGATCAAACTTCCATAGACGCTTTTCTCGACCCAGCTCAGCTAGACAACGCCATAAACTCACTACTCTAATTCGAGAGCTATCTGACAATAGAATTTTACGGCAGGTGATAGGTCGTACTTAATATCTTGAACTTCTTCTGCCGTGAACCACTTCAACTCGGTATGTTCTTCGGACAATTTGTAATCTCTACTTTTGGCTCTGGCAAAGTAGATGAGTGAGATATGTTTATGCGGTGAATTTGCTTCATGAACATCCATGTAGTTCGGAGTAGGCATAAATCTAGTACCAGCAGATTTTACATCTGGCTTAGTAGTGAGTAGCTCAATTTCAAGCCCGGTCTCTTCTGCCGCCTCTCGATATATCGCTTGCTCTGGATCTTCGTCAAGTTCAATGTGGCCACCTACAGGGATCCATTTGTTGTACCTTGGATGATTGACGAGTAGTACTTTGGCTTCAAACAAAATGAAAAGAGTAATCGTGAAATCGTACTTCTCATGGATATGCGGCATAGAATAATTATAGCAATTCTTATTTTACAGAAGAGGTATCTTTGGCTCTGTATTTCAGAACTTTGAGAATTACAAAAGTTGCAGCACCAGTAAAAATAAATGCTCCAATAACATCGACGAAATGATGAACACCAGCAGCGACTCTTGCCCAACCTACAAGGGCTGCTATCACTAACATTATTAATCCAAGTTTTTTAGAATAGCTCAAAGCCGCGAAGCCCAAGAATGCAGTAATGAGAGTGTGGTCAGAAGGGAAGCCGTTGACGTCACTAGCGGCAAATAGCGGGATAATATTGTCGCTGATCAATGGGCGAGGGTTGAAGTATAATTGACTGCCGATTTTAGCTATAAGCAGACTAAGTAATCCACCACCAATTAGTAACAGTACTAGCTCTTTACGCCTTGTGTTGTTGAGCTTTAAAAATATATATGCTATTAGCACAAAAGAAATACCGAACAGGTATTTACCCACAAATATTATAATAGTATCCATTAGAGTAATTATAGCAAACTAATTTGTTGGTCCGACGAATACTTGCTTACGTCCTTGGGATAAATTTTTATGGGCAAGTTTGATGACAACCTCCACGACTTGCATCTTTTTGCTTTCACAAAATCTACGTCTTGAATTCAAGCCGCAAAGCTTAAATTTTAAAGCCCCATAAGTTGGTTTCATAATTTGGAGGGCCAGGCGGGACAGCGGACTCCGTCCTTCTTCATTCCGGCGTGCTCGATGCAAGCATCTGTGCGCGTCCTCATTACGACGAACACGCATGCTTTCAGCATAGGGCTCTGTGGCCCACGTGACCAACCACGAAAAAACCGCCCAAAAAGGACGGTCTTATCGTGGAGGGCCAGGCGGGACAGCGCTTTCCTCGGCTGGTGCCTCGTCGCTTCTCCGTTCGCATACGCTCACATACGACGAACCTGTTCAGTAATCCGCCGAGCAAACCAAATAAAAAGCCCTAGCATTGCTAGGACTCTTTATCTGGAGGGCTATCGTAGAAATTACTGCAAATAAATTGCTAGAGGTGAACCCAGCTTCCTTCGCTCGTTTATAGCCGATATTTCCCGATTGTGGCTATGTTGATAGGCTAGGTCGAACATAGAGAGTTATTGTTCACTTTGAGGGGTTAATATATGCCCTAATGTCATAAAGTCGCTGTACACTATTATTAAGCATGAAGAAAGTACAGGTAAAAGCAGAGGTTTTCGGATATTACTTGGCGGAGTACGGGCTTTCAGTTGAGAAGCTTGCCGAGAAATCTGGGATAAATGCCGATTTAATCAAAAACTGGGCTGATTCGGATAGTGACGTACCTATCTCCTCTTTAAGAAAGCTAGCCAACATTTATAAGAAGCATTGGGGAATATTCTTAATTAATCATAAGACAACATCTTTTAAGAGACCAAAGGACTTTAGAAAAAGAGGTAGTCAACCACTTGGTCTTCAAGCATCGCTTTCTTTTGAGGAAGCCAGCAGGTTGATTGGTATAAGTAGCTCCTTATCTTTGAAAAAAATTGATGCCAATCTGCATAAGTACCAAGGCGTAAGTGTTGATGCTGTTACACAAGCAGAAAACATTAGAAAATTGCTGGGTCTGACAAAAGACAAGTATTCACAATGGAAAAAGCCCGAGGATAGCTACAAATATCTAAAGAGTAAAATTGAGGAACTGGGCATTATCATCTCGATAGTAAAGATTGATGATGAAAACTTAGATGGGTTCATTATGCAAAATGATGAAGGTGCAGTAATCGTACTTAATAAAAACAGCGAGAATCTGTACCGAAGGTCTTTTACTTTGCTACATGAACTTGGGCATTATTTACAGAACGTGTCGGCTTCATGTCTTACTTACTATGGAAAAGGCAGTACGAGCAATGAAAAGTTTGCAGATGATTTTGCGAGTGAGGTGCTTCTACCGACCAAGATACTAACGAGAGACGAGATAATTAGAAGTATCTCAGGTGGCTCGCCTGTTATTGATGAGCAATATAGCATTCTCTCTAAGAGGTATTCGATTAGTATGAGTGCGGTTGCGGTTCGTCTGGCAAAACTTAATCTTATAACTTCTCTGGAATGTGATACCAAGATATCCCAATTCAATAATCTCTATCGTGAAAATCTTGCAAAGAAGAAGCAACTTCAAAAAGAAAAAGGTGGTTTTGACCCCAAAGGGCACGAGAGAAGTGCGCTGAATAGAGTCGGTAAGAATATTGCGGATAATGTGATTAATGATTATTACCAAGGCAAAGTCTCGTTAAGAGAGGCTGCTGGTTTATTGAACGTAAAAGTAAATATGGTGGGCAAGATTGAAGCATTAGTCAGAAATGAGTGAGCAAAATACGCCTACACAGGTTTCGTTGATTGATGGTGGATTTGCTAAGTATTGTTTCGATGCAAATATATTCTTCTCCTTCTGGGTTGATACAAGGAGGTTCCCACTAGAGCATTATCAGCCACTCTGGGACATGATTAACACCAAAATCGAGGGTCGACTAGTAACTTCTACGGAAGAAGTTTACAGAGAGATTAAGGAGCATAATGATGCTACCTTTCAAAAATGGCTGGCAAGCCATAAAGACTATCTGTATGTTAAAGACGATGATAAGGTGATAGTTATGGCTACACAGATAATAAACGAACATCCTGAGATATATTTTCAGAAGCCTAAAAACGGAGCAGACCCTTTTATAGTTGCTACGGCTAAGGTTTATAAAATGACTGTGGTAACGGAAGAAATACCAGCAACGGCTAATGAGTTAAAAGGTGGTAAATGCCCGACCGTACCTAACCTGTGCGATTTTTATGATGTGCCACATGTAAATATTCTTGGATTCTGCCAATACGAAGGGTATCAGTTAGCTCCAGTATCAGTAGGTGGACAGTCATGAACGTATACCTTGATATTGATGGGGTCTTACTTGCAAACGATTTGAACGCTGCTAACCATGTTCACGAGTTCTTGAAAATAGTCTCAGAAAATCATCAAGCTTACTGGCTTACAACACACTGCAAGGGCGATGCTTCTACGGCGGTCAAGAGATTAGGTCTAGTTTTTCCTCCAGAAACCATGGCTCTTATTCAGGATATAAGGGCGACAAACTGGGATAGCGCCAAAACTGAAGCAATTGACTTCAGTCAACCATTTTTATGGTTTGATGATGACTTGTTTAGCGATGAGTTAGTCGAATTACAGAAGCATGATTGCTACGACAACTGGATTGAAGTGAACCTAGCGAAGAACCCCGACCAGCTCGCTGATTTCGTTAGGAGTTTTCCATTACCAATGCCCAAAGAACCGAAAAAAGAAGATGCTGAGAAAGCAGCTCAAGAAATGGCTGAGTTTCTCTATGACCAGTATAAAAAGAGCAAACTCAAGAAGGACTTATAGCCCTAATAAATCCCAACGATTGAGATATCTTTCGTCCTTATCGCTGAACTTGCGCATAGTAGTTTCGTTGTGACTCTGCCCACTTCGACCCGGAGTGTTTAACCATTCTTGATGGGTGTCTTTTGCGTAGGTTGCAACATCCTTACTAGGTACGATGAAATAATCTGGTGATTTTTGACTATCATTTAGGTTCACGAATACGTAAAACAAATTATCTGCGTAATAATCCTCTGATTTTTGATTTAACATCCAGTCTCGTGCTGAACGTCGATTGGTCTTTACCTGTATTGCAACTGATTTAGAGGCGTCAGAATTGGAGCAAACGATATCAACACCTTTGGTGTTCCTGAGCGTGATTGAGGCTATGTAGCCCCTAGTAGTCAGCTCTGCGGCAACGAAATACTCGCCGGCTACTCCTGAAAGCACTGAGCTTAACTTGTCGTATTGTTGGTTGTCTTTCGGCATAGTTACTATTAACCAAAAAGCTTCTTTAGTTCAGGGTATTTATTAATCCAGTAGTGAAGTGTGTTTCTCGATATGTTAAGTTTCTTCGCTATTTCGACCTTGCTCTCCTTTTTTGCCAATGAAGTCTCAACTATCGGTAGGATTTCTTTAATATCGTATTTGGTCGGTCTAGACATAGTATTTAACCTAATCCGTATCGTTGGATAATATGACTAGTAAACTCTCTAGCCACGCATTGCATGGCTCATCAATCGGCGCTACTTCTCTTCGTTTCTGTGCCAGCGACTCCGTATACGCAATTAACCAAGCTTGCGCCAACACATCGTCCTTAACGCCCCCAACATCTTTAGTATATTTGTCTAGCCAACTTTCAAAGCTCAATATTTCAATTTGATTTCCTGTTAAATCTAATAGCTCAGATAATCTTGAAGTAATCTCTTCATCAATTACTGGCTTAGAACTGGTTACAAAACCAACATCTTTCAAGACGTATTCTTTACTAGTAATCTTCTCGTAGAGTTCTTCAATTTCGTCCCTAAGATACTCTTTACCATACTTTGCATCCCATGAAACAACAATTTCGTTACCGTCTAGAAGTTCAACGTCTCCAATATTGCCGTGCTTTTTATTTGCTGAGCGCATTTGTGAAAGAGGATTAATCGTTAATCCATCGAGAGCTTTCAAATCCTGTAAAGCCTGAAAATAACTATGTATTGATATCTCAAATAACCTAGCTTTATAGCCCGAGCTGTCGATATGTTTTCTTATTAAGGATGACGCTTCAGAAACTGATTTTAGTTGGGTTTTGGCTACTACTCCCAATACTTTGTCGGCTAATGTAGTAAAGTTGTCGGCTCGATTTATTAACAACGACAACAAATATTTTAGAGCATCCTCTGCGTTAAGTTGGTCTTTTTCCAGCATCGAAACCACTTCTAGCCATTCTTTACGTGCGCCACGTAATTTTGCTTTGTAGACCTTCGAATATGGGTAATTTTCTGCTAGGCTTCTGGTCATCATAAAACCGTCAGCGTTTAATCGCATTAGGTCATATTTTCGTAGTACCGGCGTAATGTAATATTTATCTAAGGAGCGCATAGAAATCCCTTCTTTCCAGGAGAAAGAAGTGCTACTTGAGCTACCCTTGTGGAGCATTACTGACTGCGCGGGAAGGATTGCCTTAATAGTTAGTTGCATTACAGTTATAGCCACAAGCGCTCTGCCTACTTCACTTGTCACAGAACTTACGAGACTATGTAGAAGTTCCATCTGACTTTCGTTCAATAACTCTGATGAGTATGTTTCACCTTCAACTAAACTCTCAATAAGATTGCTTAGATAACCACCCTCTAAGGCATTCTTAATTTGAGCATACCTATTTTGAGCCTCGCGGCTCATTGTACCTTCTTCAAAAGTTAAATCTAAACCACCATTGGTTTCATGCAACTCGCTCTTATCAAGGTAGACTTTTAAGTAAATATCATCCATTACAGTGCCTTTGCATATTGAACCTTTCTTGAAGTTAAGGTCGGAAATGCATAGGGAATTATATAATGACCTTCTTGGATTTGAGGATTTGTGTTTTTATTTCGAATCTCGTAACCGTATGTCTTGAGTTTTTTCATAGCCTCCTCGATAACACTTGGCTTTTCGCCTATAATCGAAACCAAATCCTCAATACTCTGTTCAACCCCAATAATACTTTTTTTACCAAATGACTGTATTAATTTCCAAATTACCTGTCCTTCTAAGTCCTCGGATAGGGCGGTAGTTATTTTTATGGTAGGCGAATACTGGTAATACCCTGCGAACTGCACTAAATCAGCATACCCAAGACATTCTTTAATCTCCGCTTCAATAAACTTCCAACCAGCTAGGTAATGATTTAAATCATCCTTTTCAATTTCTAGCCTGATAGTCTCGAATCCAAAAGGCCAGGATTCAGTTTTAGAAGATACAATCTCAGTTTTAGCTACAAATACTTCATCAGCAGTAGATTTTTCGTTTTTAAAGGTTTTTATTACCCAAGTATCATTATCAATAATACTTTCAATGTAAACCTTGATGCCGTCTTTTATACCTGTTGAGAGCGAAAGCTTATAATCAAGGTAGAAAGGCTTCCTTTTTTTAAAGGTTATAGGCTTCGCATCAACTTTCTTCAGCTTAGCAATAGCGTTTGTGGCGGTAAGCTGGTAGGACCTTGTTAATTGCCTTTTTCTGGTTCTGAAACTTAACTTATCACTCGGCTTCAGCAAAGGAACTTTAAAAGGGAGATTACAATCAAATATCTGAGTAATTACAGATAGGGCTAACATTCTTGCGAATTGTGGAGGTACGGAATTACCAATTTGGTGTATAGCGACTCCTCGTCCTCCGACTAATTCAAAATTGTCTGGAAATGTCTGGAGTCTTTTGAGTTCTGGAACTGTAAATGGACGGCTATTCCAGCTGAAAGGACCTGTATATTTTCCGCCTTGAGCTTTAATAGCTCTAACTGGCATTGAGGGGTCGGCTTTATATAAAAAGTCTGAGAACTTAGAACGCCATCCAAATACTGGTGCTGGATGACCCATTTTTTTTGTATAAAAACTATAATTCAATCCTGGCGGTATATCTTTTAGCAGGTGACCGTATTGACCACCAAGACTAGCTCCGTTATCATCACGAAAATCTCCTAGTGCTTGTCCCGCACTGTAATAAGGTAACCCTAATCTAGAATCTGGACCATGGGTCGGGGCGGGAAACTTGAAGTCTAGCTTATGGTCTTTAACACCAACAATAATCAGTCGTTCCCTATGCTGAGGAGCGCCGTAATCTGCTGCGTCTAATACCCTATAAAATAGATGGTATCCAGCCTCATTGAAGGATTTGATAATAAGCTCCCAAGGCTTACCACCCTGTGCGCCGACGATTGCGTAAACATTCTCAAATAAAAATGCCTTTGGCTGAAGTTCTCCTAACAAGCGTACATATTCTTTGAACAACATGCCTCTCGGGTCTTCGATGCCTTTCACGCCAGCTGCCCTTCTACCGGCCGCGGAAAACGTTTGGCAGGGAGGTCCGCCAATAATAAAATCAATTTTCCCCAAATCTTTTGACTTGTAGTCGCGGATATCAATGGTACAGGCTTTGCTACCTTCGAAGATAGCGCCGGTTTTGGTGTTTTCTTCAAGGGTTTTTGTGAACTTCTGTTCGATTTCAACCATCTCAACGATATCAAACCCTGCTTGGTGAAATCCTATGTCAAGACCACCGGCACCGCTAAATAAGCTAAGAGTTCTTATCTTACGACCTTTTAAGCTTTTTTTACTTATTTGCCCCAATATTTCACCAAACTCATCAACCCAAGCAGGTTGTGTCGTATCAACTTTAATCTTTTCCAAGAAATTATCATCCGAGAATATTTTCGGTGAAACATTTAGAGCTATTTGTTTATCCTCATCTATTTGCATCTTTTCCTCAACTTCTGGATTTCCCTCTAGACCTACTTAATTTAATTATAACGGGTTATGTATCAGAATGCAGGACGAATATGCAATATTTTATGCGTATAAG
>JAYVRB010000046.1:0-20787 GCA_043776675.1 bacterium | reverse complement strand
AGATCCTGTGATTGAAGTTGTGAAGGCTAAACTTTCTAGCGGCTGGAAATCCGAAGAAATGACATTCACGTCTTTTGACTTCAAATTGTTATCCAGATTGCATGAAGCAGTTCCAGAGATAGAGACACAGGTTGCTGAGCTTTGGAGTGGGCTTAGAGCACATTACCGGATGCAAAAGCTTGGCTCCAAGAAGCTTAGTATGTATCAAAAGTATTTGTGGTGGGGTTTCATCATAAAATTCAGAAATTCAGATTACCAGCTTTACGCTTTCACGATTAACGATCCTGCCAAAGCCAAGCATTGGGCAAGATATGGCTTATCAGGTATATTCACTGATTACCCGGACCGATTCACAAAATAGAAATTTAAATTTAGTGAATAGTTATAAAGTAAGAATATCAATTTATAGATGATGAACTATTGAAAATTGTTGATTGTATATTACCAAATGAACTCCCAGCTAACAGCAATTAGCTAATAGCGTACAATATAGGTATGAAAGTGACCTTTGTTCGTAGCCACAAGGAGAGCGAAAACATCATCTCGTTTTACTTTAAACCTGAGCATCCTTTTCAGTTCACCGCTGGACAGTTTGTTGAACTAACGATACCTCATGACAAACCTGATGTTCGTGGTATTCGTAGAACTTTTACTCTATCATCTTCTCCTCAGCAAGAATTATTATGCATATCTACCAAATTCACAGATGACAATGGTAGTAGTTACAAGCATTCGATGAAGCAGCTAAAGCCTGGAACTGAGCTAATCATGAGCTCTGCAATGGGTGATTTCGTATTGCCGAAATTGATTCAAACTCCACTGATCTTTGTAGCAGGAGGCATCGGCATAACTCCATTCCAAAGTATATCCAGTTGGCTTGCCGATACTCATGAGGTGCGACCGATTAAATTCTTGTACTCAGTAAAAACAGAAGATGAGATTGTCTTTCAAGAAAGCTTTGAGCGAGCAGGCATACACGCCACAATAGTTGTGAGTGAACCTTCTGATGCGTGGGGTGGTGAAAGAGGAAGACTAACTGCTGAACAGATAATCGGACTAGAACATCCGTCTCAAGACACATTATTCTATATCGCTGGTCCCGACCCTATGGTAGGTAGTTTGTCCAAAGATTTACAAGAAGCCGGTATTAAACGCAGTCAAATAGTCAGTGACTACTTTTCAAATTACTCGGAAATCTAGACCTCAGAAGCGTGCTGTTGTTTTTCAAAGTATTCTCGTATCTTAAGAGCGGCAGTAGCGCCTTCGCCAGCAGCTGAGGCAATCTGCATGGTTGCGCCTGATCTGATATCACCGGCTGCGAACACGCCTTTCATTGAAGTCATTAGATTAGCGTCAGTTTTAATAAATCCAACTTCGTCTAAATCAACAGAGTCTTTAACAAACTGCGAATTTGGTAGTAGGCCTACGAAGATAAACACTCCATCAATTGGAATATCTATAGGTTTGCCGGCTTTAGTACCTCTGAACATAGTGACTGAATTATTCTCGCCAACTATTTCTTCGCTAATTGTCTCAAGGTGAATTGTAACCTTGCCCTCTTCAACGTACTTTTTAAGATCAGTTTGAAGGACTTCACTGGCTTTGATCTTTGACCTAACAATCAAATCTATGTGAGATGCGAAACGAGTTAAGAAGATTGCTTCTTGAACGGCAGAATTTCCGCCACCAATAACAGCAATTTTCTTGTCTCGGTAGAATGCGCCGTCGCATGTGGCACAGTAATGTACACCCCTAGCATAATATTCCTTTTCACCTGGAACATTAATCTTTTTATAATCACTGCCAGTAGCTATCAAGACAGCTTTGGCCAGCATATCACCACTAGTAGTTTCGAGTCGCTTTAGTGCTCCCTCGTCTTTGATAGTAGTAACTTCTCCTAGTTCGATAACTGCGCCAAAACGCTCAGCTTGCTTGCGAAGATCATCAGCAAGAGTAAGCCCTTCAACACCATCAGGAAAGCCCGGATAATTATCAATCTTATCTGTTACAGCTGCTAAACCTCCTACTACACCACGTTCAAACAATAAGGTATCGATATCTTCTCGTGTAGTATAAATTGCTGCTGAAAGAGCTGCAGGGCCCGCACCGACAATGATTATGTCGTGAGTCGGAACTAATGATACCTCTTTCTTGAGGTCTAATGCTTCGAGTAGTTCGTCGTTAGATGGTTCTAGTAGAATTTTGTCGCCTATTTTGATAGTGGGTAGAGTATTTTTACCCCCGTTAATCGCGTGCATTTCGGCTTTACGAACGGCGTCATTATCAATGTCAAAATAGTCATAAATAACGTCGTTGTCATCCATTATACGCTTGGCACGGTGGCAATCTGCGCACCATTCCGCTCCATAAACCAGTATTTTCTTCTCCATAATAACTCCTGAACTATATTATAAATTATTTACGTCTCAGTTTATAGGATTCCAGTGCAAGGGAAAACCGAGTCTTGGAGCGAACCGTACTTTTCGGTACGGTAAGCGAAACACGTAGGTTTTGACACCGCAATGGGCCCTATAGACTGGGACTAAGCTACGGCAGGAGCAAGTCGAGCTAAGTTATAGCCAACAATAACTTCCTGCGAATCATCATGCTTCGTAACAACTGTAACTGGAACCGTCATGGCTCCAGAGAGCTGCATAGCTTCTGCCTGACGATGAGGATGATCGTCTAGGTTCACTTCTTCGTAATTCATACCCTTTGCACCTAGGTATTTCTTGACCATATGGCAGTAGCCGCATGTGTTGGTGGTGAAGATAGTGATGTTTTTGACCATTTTTGATTCCCTCTTTTATTGTTATTAGTTTACGAGCCTCTTGATTTTTGGGGACAGACCACCGTCACCCCTCTCTCAACTGGGGCAGGCAGTTTCTGTCTTAATCTTTGTTTTAACTGTGCTCGGACAGAATAATTCTGACTGTACTTAGGATTATATATAGCGTTTCAAGCAAAAGCAATACGCTATATATTGTGCTTTTTACCCCATTTGTACGTTAATTGATCTTAGTGAGCGTAACATCGAAGACAAGGTCAGCATTAGCTGTAATGCCTGATCCAGCGGGTGGATTTGCACCATATGCTAAGCCAGCAGGAATGAGTAAACGGCGTGTACCACCGACCAACATACCCGGGATTCCTAATGTCCATCCTTGGATAACACCTGATAATGGGAAAGTTGCTGGACCGCGTGCAGCCGATGAATCGAATATGATACCATCAGACATCATTGCGCCGGCATAGTCTGCAGTAATTGTCGCACCTGGCTTGACTACATCACCTGTACCGACAACGATATCACTAACTTGAAGTTTGTCTAATGGAGCTTTTACAGGAACAAAATCGTTTAACATAGATTCTACTTTCTGGTTTTGATGAGCTGTTTGAATGGCTTTGGCACTAGCAGTACCAGGCTTAGACTTAACGCTATCGTTATTTTGTTGAACTAATAATACGATGACAACTACCGTCAAAGCTGACGAAGTTATCAAGAATAATGATGCGCCAAAAGCGGCGAATGCACGATCACGCTTACGAATCATAGTAGCCTTCCCTCTTATATTTATAGATTAATTACAGTATAGATTATTTTGATTGAGTTGATAAGAGGACTAGCCGCTAATATCGTATTCTTGCAGCTTCTTCTTTGTAAGCTCTGTCTGGGTTTCTTGAAGCTTGAGTAGCTCTTCATAGATGCCCCCGCTCTTGGCTAGCTTGGCAGGACTACCGAACTCATTGACCGCTCCGTTTTTGAGAGTGATAATCTGATCAACAGACTGAATTGTACTTAATCTGTGGGCGATGATCAGTGTGGTGCGATTCTCCATTAGGCGATCAAGCGCTTCCTGGACCATGCGTTCGCTCTTGTTATCTAAGCTGCTAGTAGCTTCATCGAGAATCAAAATTGGGGCATTCTTGAGAAGAGCTCTTGCTATAGCGATGCGTTGCTTCTGACCGCCGCTTAGTTTCAAACCTCGCTCGCCAATTTCGCTATCATAAGCTTTCTCAAATTTAGAGATAAACTCGTCTGCGTTAGCCGATTTGGCGGCAGCTTTTACTTCTGAGTCAGAAGCCTCTGGAACTCCATAGGCGATATTCTCACGGATAGTTCCGCTGAATAGTGCTGGTTCTTGGAATACTACGGCGATTGAACCACGTAGAGAGCTCTGGGTTACGGAATTAATCTCTTGGCCATCAATGGATATAGCACCCGATTGTGGCTCATAAAGTCTCATTAGAAGATTGGTTATGGTGGTCTTGCCTTCGCCACTTTCACCTACAAGTGCTGATTTGGTACCTGCAGGAAGTTTGAAGCTTAATCCTTTTAGAACTTTTGCCTTTACGTCATAGCCAAAGACAATATCTTTGAATTCGACGTTTCCTTTATCGATTTTGAGTAAAGTTGCATTTGATTCATCAATGATCGCCGGCTGAATATCCATCGCATCAAAATAATCTTTAGTGTTTATCATCACCCTCTGAGTCTGATCAACTAAGAAGCTAATACTAAAGATTGGAATACGAATCAAAGCTGCGTATTGAATCAAGAGCACCATAGTACCGATCGTATAGTTACCTCTTGCGGTTTCTATGAAGATATACGCATAGATTGCTAAGAATATTAGATTAAGAACTATGCGGCGCCATACGTCGCGGCTATGCCAGAATCGACTTTGAGGACGAGTAGTTTCGATAGTCTTACTAAAATTATTACTAAATATCGACAATTCACGTTTTTCTTGCAGGAAGCTTTTGACGACTTTCACTTGAGATATTACCTCAGCGAATCTTCCGCTGGCTTTGTCGAGTTCGAGATTGATATCCTTTTGGTAACCCTGCCAACGAGCACTGCTGCGAGTTGTTAACCAAATGAATACTGGATACAGCACACTAAGCATCAATCCTACTTGCCAAGAGAAATAGAACACTATAACTAGCGAGAATATCGTACTAAATATGAACTGTAAGAAGTTGTTGCTGATCATATTCATGTAGTCAGTAATCTGTGAAATTCCACGACTCATACGATTGATAATTTTTCCTGTTAGTTCATTATCAAAATAACTCTGAGGCAAAGTCATAAGGTGCTTGTAGTAGCGGTCGCTCATTAGCCGCTTTAGCTTGGCAGTGAGAACGTCGCCAATATAACCTGCGATATTGCTAAAAATAGTTTGTCCTAAATCAGCTAAGAAAATTGCTACCGCAAATATGGCTACAAGTTTTACGTCAGCCTGACCGCCAGTCAGTAGATTGGAAACTTGGTCGATGGCGCCTTTGGTAAATAACGGCTGTAACTGGCTCATCATCGATAAAACAATAGTGAAGACACCTATCGTCGCATAATACGGCCACAGCTCACGTGTAAATTTAATAATCCGCCAAACTTGATTCATTACTAGTAATTGTACTCGGGAGTAGTGTTTACAGCCAACGATTTACGATTATTATTAGATTCGGGTGGCAGAGATTTTGGACTTGGCGGCATCGGCGACTTGGTCGAGAAGCTTATTTACTTCTACGTCAGTTAGAGTTCGGTCATAACTTGCAATAGTTAGTCGGAAGCTGATCTGTTTGCTGTCTAGTTCATCTGGCTTTTGGAATATATCGACTGGATCTAAAGACGCTAGACTGTTTTTGGGGTTATAATTTTGAATCTCAGTCCATAAGCAGTCATGGAGCTCACTGTAGCTTAGCTCAGAACTTACTTTGAGAGTGATGTCTTGGGTAATTTTAGGGAACTTAGGTAATGCTAGATACTTGGTTTGGGCCTTCATAGCAGCGCCAATAACTAGTGTATCGATTTCGAATCCAGAGCAGTACTTTGGAAGTTTCAAGTGCTTTGCTACGCTAGATTTAAATTCACCGATTATACCTAGAAACTCTCCACCCTTGATGCTCACTAGAGCTGAGCGATTAAGGTCATAGGGCTGGACTAGAGCATATTCTTTCATTGCATCACTTATCGGACTGAATACTAGTTCAACACCTACTAGATTTGTGAGGTATTTGCGCGCTTGATAGTATGCAGCACCAGATTTACGCAACTTATCGCTTGCCGCAAATACTAGTGCTGTAATGTCGTACTCGCTAGGCAGTCCTTCAGCGTCCATCGGCTGTTCAAGGCTGTGAGTTTTACCAAGTTCAAATAAGGCAAACTCGTCGTAGCCAGACTTAAGATTTGCATGGACCTTGTCGAGCAGACTTGGCATCAAACTAACGCGGTAATACTGTAGGTCTGGGCTAAGTGCATTGCCTAGAGCAAATGCTTTAGTCTTATCTTGGCCGACTTTATCAAGTAGATTGCCGTGCACAAAGCTATAAGTCAGCACTTCATTAGCCCCGGCTTTACTTAGTGCTTCACGAATACAGGTTTTAATCTCAAATAAAGAATCTGTATTGGCTGGGGTTATGGAACGGCTGGGCAGGTTGAGTGGAACATGGTCGTAACCGTATAGTCGACCGACTTCCTCTACGATGTCTTCTTTGATCTCAATATCAGTTCGCCAGAACGGAGCAGTGATCAACATTTCTTGACCAGATTCGACAGTGAATTCCACGTTTTCAAGTAGTTCCTTAATTTCGTCCATCGATAATTCTAGGCCAAGTCGGGAGTTGATAAATTCAACGCTAACTTTTACAGGTGAAAAGAGCGCACTAGTCTCAAGCACGGCTTTATCCAGATGATTATCATCTATCACTTTACCGCTAAGTTTTGCACCAGTAAGTTTCGATAAATCTTCGGCTGCTTTCAAAGCCACTGCAAGATTCTGAAGGGGACTTTGACCTTTGTTGAACCTAGTAACTGCGTCAGTAAAAATACCGCTTGACATACTAGTTCGACGGATTGAGTACATGTTGAAGTTTGCGGATTCGAGGATGATATTCTTGGTGTCTTTGTCGACTTCAGTCTCGATTCCACCCATAACTCCACCAATGCCAATCAGCTGTTTGTCAGTAGCGATCATAATTGCTTCGGCCCGTGGTTCAATAGTCTTACCGTTGAGTAGTGTAATCTTTTCTCCAGCTCCAGGGTATCGTATAACTAATTTGGCTGAGCCACCAGATAGAGCCTTAACTTTGTCATAGTCATAGGCGTGTAATGGTTGTCCTGTCATTAGCATATAATAGTTGGTGACATCAACGACGTTGTTGATAGGACGGATTCCGTGACGATTGAGTAGTGTCTGTAGCCATGTCGGACTTGGACCGACTGTGGCATTGTTCAGAGTTAGAGCTACAAATCTCGGTACATCGCCTGGCAGTTCGTTACTAATGATCAAGCTTAAATCGTTGTTCTTGATAGAAGGTATCTCAGGATTAACTACATACCAGTTAGGACTTTTAAATGGCAGTCCTTGAATTCCGGCAATTTCTCGGGCTACTCCTAAGTAACCAAAGCAGTCTGGACGATGCGTGAACATCTTATTTTCAATATCTAGTACATAATCATTAAGGCCAAACAATTTTTTGAACTCGGTACCAGGTTTAGCCAAAGCTTCACCAACCTCATCTGGGATAATTTCGAGTATCCCCTCGTGATTGTCGCTGATAGCAAGCTCGTGTGCGCTGGCAAGCATTCCGTTACTGACAACACCGCGCAGTTCGCGGGCTTCAAGCACAAATGGTTCTTTACCTACACTGCTTGGAACTATTGATTTAGGCGGCAACCAAGCGACCAACATGCCAGCTTTGACATTCGGTGCACCGCAAACTACTTGTACGTAACCATCTTTGTTACGCTCTACGTCCTTGACTACGCCATTGTCGTCTATTAAGCAGACGTGTAATCTGTCGGCTTGGGGATGCTTCTCACAAGACACTACCTTAGCAACATAAACTTCGTTAAATAAAACGCCAAGATTTACTGGCCCTTCTTGAAGCGCACCGAGCTGAGCATTTATCTTATCAGTCAGTTCATTAATAGGTAGTTTGAATACGTCTTCATAGCCTAAAGCTTTGATAGATTCTAAGGATATTTTCATTAAAACTGCCTCAAGAATTCTAATTTAGCCGCCTCAAAATGTCGGATGTCTTCGATGCCGTATTTCATCATCACCAATCGATCGATACCGCCTCCCCAAGCAAAACCAGTATAAACATTCGGATCAATACCGGCAGCCTTTAGAACATTAGGGTGTATCATGCCGCAGCCAAGTAGCTCAATCCAACCAGATTGCGAACAGATACTACAGCCCAATTTATCACAGAATGGACAACTTAGGGCAAATTCAAAAGACGGCTCAGTAAATGGAAAATAGAATGGTTGAGTTTTGACTTCTAACTCTTTGCCATAATAAGACTGCAAGAAAGTTTTGAGGGTTGCTATGAGATTGCCAACATTCACACCTTTATCAACATAAACGCCTTCTAGCTGATAAAACGTATGTTCATGACGAGCATCTAAATCTTCGTTGCGAAAAACTCTACCTGGAATAATAACCGCTATCGGTTTGCCAGCTTCAAGCTCAGCCCTGTGAGCAACTAGCACGCGGTTTTGCATTGTAGAGGTGTGAGCTGGCGCGATATAAGCCTTGCCCTTACTGTCTGCTTGAGTGGTCATGAAAGTGTCATATTCATCCCTGGCAGGATGGTCTTCGGCAAAGTTAAGAGAGCCAAACATGTGGAAATCGTCGTCGATCTCGCGCGATTCGGTGGCTGTGAAGCCCATGCGGTAGAAGATATCAAGTACAGAGTCGAGTTCGGTCATCAGCGGATGCTTGGTGCCAGTCTCGGATGATAATAATTCTGGTCTCTTGTCTTTGGCAATATTGATGTCGAAAGGAGCCGTGATGTCGATAGGCGTCGATTCTTCGGCTTTGCCACTGGCTAGGTCAACCATCGCTTGTAGTTCATTACGTAGATTATTGAGGTCTTGGCCGAAACTAGCCTTCTGATCATTTGGTAGAGTTCGTAGTTCATCAAATAATGCTTTCAACTCAATAGCGCGCATAATCTCAGCCTTGGTCTCAAGCTCTTCGAAACGTTTCTTGAGGGTTTCTGCAGTTTCTGCCACCCTAGTGCTTTGGTAGTTCATATCTTAATATCAGTATACCAACATTAGAATTATGTTGCACGATGTTAAATTGCTTTGGGCTTATGTTAGGCGTAGACTTTGGGATAAGTGGGGAGTAAACAAACATAGGAGGTTCAAATGGCAGCCGAAACTGATCCGACCCTTGATCTAGGATATTTGCAGGAAGCGATGTTTGTCGGTCAAGATTTTCTTGGTGCTACAGCATTACTATTTGGAGCTGAGCTAGAACATCCAACCTTAGATTTAATTCTGACTGATTAAAAGTTATACTGTAGTTATGGCAAATTTCTCATTTGATATTGTTAGTGACTTTGATAAGGCCGAGATGAACAACGTCTTCGACCAGGCGGAGCGCGAAATCGAAAATCGTTATGACTTCAAAGGCACGCCGGCACTTATTGAATGGCTGGACGGCGACAAAACAGGACTAAAACTTACCGGAAGTGGCGATTGGCAGATTGAAGCCATCATCGATATTGTGCGCAAGAAACTTGCAGCCCGTAATCAAAACCAGAAAGTTCTAGATACTTCAAAAGATTTAGTCGAGAGCAATCTTAAAACTACTAAGGAAGTATTGTTCAAGAAAGGTCTCGACCAAGAAAAGGCCAAAAAAATTACTGCATTAATACGTGATAAATTTCCAAAAGCGAAGCCCCAAATTCAGGGCGATACTGTTCGTGTGATGAGTAATAGCAAAGATGATCTGCAATCTATTATGCAAATACTACGCGCCACCGAGTTCGACTTCCCGATAAGCTTTAATAATTTTAGGTAAATAATGAATGAAGTGGGCAGTATTTTAGAACAAGCCAAAGCCGTTCTAGCAATGAACGACCGAGGTACTTATACTGTACCCGCACATGAACTATACCCTCACCAATGGTTATGGGATAGCTGCTTCACTGCTATTGGACTTCAACATTTAGATATTGAGCGTGCCAAGATTGAGATTCTCTCACTATTTCGTGGCCAATGGGCCAATGGAATGGTCCCAAATATGATATTTGCAGATGGGAAAAAATATACAAGGGACCGTAACATCTGGCAAAGCTGGCTAAATCCTTATGCACCAGAGAATATTGCAACCAGTGGAATCACTCAGCCGCCGATGCTTGCAGAGGCAATAGTCCAGATTGGTTCAATGCTAAAAGGCGAAGAACGTGCCGATTGGTACAAAATGGTTTGGCCAGGCCTGCTTAAGTATCACCAGTGGATATACGCAGATAGAGATCCGCATCATGAGGGGTTAGCCTTGCTGATTCACCCTTGGGAGACTGGGCTGGATAACACTCCACCTTGGATGAGCGAATTACACAATCATTTGCTTCCTAGCTGGGTGAGATTTCTAGAAGTAACTAAGCTTGAGAAGGTCTTGTCCCTGTTTCGCAGCGATACCAAGATAGTGCCACTCGATCAACGTTTCAATAATGTTGAGGCTATGGCGCTGTTCGCTGTCCAGAGACGCTTACGCCGCAAAGCTTATGACATCAATCGCATTCTAGACCATTCGCTATTCTCGATAGAAGATTTATCTTTCAACAGCATATTGATACGTGCGAATCAGCATTTTGTTCGTATTGCCAAAGCTATTGACGAAGTAGTGCCAGATGAACTCCTAGAAAGTTTTAAACTTGCCGAGATATCATTTGAAGAACTGTGGGACCCTTACGCCCAGAGTTATTATTCTAGAGATTTTGTCACCCACAAGCTGATCAAAGAATCGAGCATTGCCAGTCTTTTGCCGCTTTACGCCGGCTCAATTACTCAGGAGCGAGCAGAAGTTCTGGTCAGACAACTTGAGAATCAGCATCAATTCGGACCTGCCTTTCCTGTGCCTAGCGTTCCGCTAAACTCGACTTATTTTGAAGATAAAAGGTATTGGTCTGGACCAACTTGGATCAATACAAATTGGCTAATAATTGATGGTCTGAAGCGCTACGGCTTCAAAGATCATGCAGAAGCTCTCAAAGAGACTTCTTTGGAACTTGTAGAAAAGGGTGGTTGTTATGAATACTTCAATCCAATTACTGGCGACCCTCTAGGCAGTCCGAACTTTAGCTGGACCGCAGCGCTCGTTATCGACATGCTAAAGACAAAATAACTTACTCGTCGATGTTTGGCTTGTCAAGCAGTAGTGGTTCTACCGCTGAACTATTGCCAGCAATTTTGACTATGTCTTTGTCAACTTTTTTTAGTTCTTTGTGGGCGGTGTTGAAGTGATTGACCGTCGTGCCAAGGCTAGCGCCTAGCTTTTGCATAAATGTATCATAAGTGACAAGGTGACGTCCCAGTTCGCCTACTCGCAATTGAATCTCTTTGGTTTGCTCTTCAATTTGAAGGCCACGTAGTCCCTGTAATACTGTCTGAAGATAAGCCATGAATGAGGTAGGGCTGACGATAATAACTTTTTTGTCTCGGAAGGCGTATTCGATGAGGTCGCGAGCCGATGTATGTGCCGTTCCGACTTTATTGATAAGTAAATCATAATAAATCGCTTCAGAAGGTATGAACATAAATGCGAAATCCATAGTACCTTCGGCTGGCCTAATATACTTGGCTGTTTCGTCGATGCGAGTTTTGAGATCGGCCTTGAACTGCTTGATGATCACCTCTCTGCGCACTGCGTCTTTCTCTTCTATGATGCGGTTGTAATTTTCAAGGCTAAATTTGCTATCTACCGGTAACATTTGTTGCTTGTCCAGGTAGATTACAGCATCGACAGTATCTCCGTTTTTGAATCGATACTGCAACTTAAATCTGTCTGGTGGCAAGACATTCTCAAGCACTTGAGTTAGGTAATATTCGCCTAGTACGCCACGTTGCTTAGGATTACTGAGTACATTCTGCAAGACTTTGAGCTCATCAGTTATGCCCATGACTTGCTTGTTGGACTCTTTGAGCTCAGTAAGATTTTTGGTAACTTCTGCGATGATTTTGCTGCTCTCGCTAAATTGTTTCTGAAGGCTACCCATCATCATTGCCTGATTCTTTTCAAATCTTTCACCAAGCTGAGCCTGAAGACCATCTTTGAGCTTGGTTATATCTTGACTGATGCCCTTTAAATCTTCCTTGAGAAGTAGCGCACTGCCTGTGTCACCCGCTGGTCTCTTGGTCAGCAAATATACGACTACTCCGAGTAGACCAACAGCAATAACACCCAGAACTATTGATGCACTATTCATACTTTTATTCTAGCAGATTTGAGTGTGCATAATACACAAGATTAAGATGTATAATTAAGTGCAATGAAAAAATTAATGCTTTGGCTTTTCTTCGTAGCGTTAATTACATTTGCGTTAGATGCTTTCGTGCCAAGAGCCAACCATACGCTTATTCTTACGCAAGACGCTCCTGCAAACACTCTAATTCAAGTATTTGATAAGTATCAATTCTCTACTACTGTTCCAAGCAGCCTATGGGTAGTTGTAAACAAACAGAACCCATTGCAACCTAAGAGTTATGAGCCGAACGATCTTGTTGTACCGAATGTTTCCTTGAAGCTACCTGGAAATGAGTCAATGCAACTACGACAATACGCTGCTTCGTCCATCCAGGAAATGTTCGCTGCAGCTAAAGCTCAAGGTCTAAGCCTTATACTTTCGAGCGGATACCGGTCTTACTCATACCAGACATTCTTGTACGATTCATACGTTAAGACTGACGGACAAGCCGTCACCGATACTCAAAGTGCGCGTCCTGGCTATAGTGAACACCAGACTGGGCTTGCTGTAGATATAGCGCCACTATCGCTGTACTGTGATCTTGACCCCTGTTTTGGCCAAACTTCCGAAGGCATATGGCTTGCCGCCAACGCCTACATGTATGGTTTCGTCATTCGCTACACACTTGGTAATGAAGACATTACGGGCTATGATGCAGAGCCTTGGCATCTCCGTTATGTTGGCAAAGAGCTATCCTCGAGACTACACAATTTAGGCGTTAATACTCTAGAGCAATTCTTTAACGTTGCAGGCGGCAAGTCCTACTAAGGCAATGGTTTATCTAAAACACTAAACAAATCTAGTGACTATGAAAATGCTTATAACACCTATGAGGGTCATGCCGATAGTGCCGTAAGATGAGTGTTTGGAATGGGCTTCTGGCAGAATCTGACTAGCGCCGATATAGAGTAGAAAGCCAGCGAAAAAGCCTAGATACAAGATAAGTCCATACCCTGATACGGTGAATAATAGGGTACTGAGCATACCAAGTATCGGAGCGATTGCATCAAGTATCAAAAATGTTACAGCCCGGCGGTCGCGGTTCTTATTGAGTATCATCAAGTTGACTGTATTGAGTCCATCAGTAAAGTCGTGCGCAATTACGGCAATCGCTACTGTTATACCGACAGCCGGCCCAGCCTGAAATCCCAAACCAATTCCAACACCGTCCAGAAAGCTATGACCAATTAGAGCTAGAGCACCGGCAATACCAACATGTGGGTGATGGTGAGCTTCATATTCTCCTTCTTGAGAATGATGTATCAAGATGCTCTTCTCGATGATATGAAATATCAAGAATCCTGCAACTAGCGCGACCATTGCACCAGTGGCAGCGCGGTTCTGCTCTTGAACTAACTCAAATATTTCTGGCAGTAGCTCGAACACCACCACACCGAGTAAGACTCCAGCCGAGAAGCCAAGTAGTCGGTGCATACGGTCCTTGTTCTTCAGCCCGACAAAGCCACCAAGCATGGTAGATAGAAAAGCGGCGAACGAAAGTAATATCGGAGTCATCTGTTAAGTATATAGGTATACCTATCTATTGTCATCAAGAGCGTAGCGAAGAATCTACTCAAGGTTTATTTATCAATTCACATTTGTCATTTATCAAATTATTTACAATTAGGCATTTGTTATTGAAAACCTGATGTTAAATGCTTAATGTTAATTGAACTGTGTCATCCAGAGCGATCCGCTGGTTAGCTGATTCAAAATGACAACTACGGGTGTCTAGAATGACTAGATGAAGCGTGTCGCGACTACCATTAATAACACCAATAACCCAATCAACCGTCGGAAGTAACTTGCTCCAGTGAATATCTCGAGTGTACCCCAGATAATTATTGATATCCAGCCAACGAAGGATAGAAACCTAACGAGAGAATTTGATCCAACCAGCATGCTGAAGATAAATGCGCCTAACCATACATGTAGGAATAAATCATACTTTGAATTGGTAACAAATTGATCATTCTTATCATGCCAGAACTTTTGACTAATTGTTTTCTTCTTTGTCATATCTTTTATTTTAAACCACTTATGCTAAGTTGTTAATCGTAATAAAACAAAAAGAGCCTTTTGAGGGGCTCTTTTTGCTCGTAACTTCTACTATTGCTAGCTTGGTTACTCGTCACCTCACAGCAACGTAACAGTAACTATACTCACCAAAACATACATGTCAACAGCTTTTAAGTTTTGGATATCAATAAATGCGTAAGTTCGATCTAAATGCATGTGCATATCAGGATACTAACACTTCGCCAGCAAGGATTAAAAAGTTCTAAGGATTACTTAAGATTTCGCTTATTTGCTGGTGCGTCTGCGTTTGTTGGCGTCGAGCTCACGTTTGCGAAGGCGCAAACTCTTAGGAGTAACTTCTAGTAGTTCGTCATTCTCTAGAAAGTCTAAACATTGTTCTAGGCTGAAAATGACTGGTGGGACTAGCTGAACAACACCGTCGCTTGATGAGCTACGCATGTTGGTAAGGTGCTTGGCTTTACAGACATTGATTTCCATATCTTCTTGGCGTGAGTTCAAGCCAATGATTTGTCCGGCGTAAACCTTCTCGGCTGGACCGACGAAAGTGGTGCCTCTGGCTTCAGCATTCTGAAGTGCATAAGGAGTTGTGACGCCTGCTTCAAACGATATAAGTACACCATTGCGAAGCTGTTGGAGTCCAGCAGTCTGTGGTTGGTAACCAATCATCAAGGAGTTCATGACGATAGTACCCTTGGTGTTGGTAAGCAAGATATTACGCATACCGAGTAGCGAGCGAGTCGGCATTTCGTAGATTAATTTCGTAACACCTTTAGGGCTGGCAAACTGTTCCTTGAGGTTGGCGCGGCGTTGGCCAAGTTCCATCTGAACCGTTCCGACGTGTTCGGCAGGGACTTCAATAATTACTTCCTCAACTGGCTCAACTATTACACCCTTTTCTTCATGAGTAACAACTTGTGGGCGACCTACTTCAAATTCGTAACCTTCTCGGCGCATAGTTTCGATAAACACTCCAAGGTGAAGTTCGCCACGACCCGCAACTGTAAAGCCAATGCCGTCAACTTCAACGCGTAAACCGACGTTGGTTTCTAGCTCGCGGTCTAGGCGTTCGGATATTTGACGGGAAGTACCGAATTCAGCTTCTTGCCCCTTGAAGGGTGATGTATTAGGGCCAAGGTATATACGAAGTGTAGGAGCTTCAACTTCAATAGTTGGCAAAGCTTCTGGTTCGAGTGCATCTGCGATAGTTTCACCTATCTGAGCATCAGCAATACCTGTAAGTTGGACGATATCGCCAGCAACTCCACCAGGAACTTCAAACCGTCCGACGCCTTTGCTCATGAAGACAACGTCGACTTTGGCTTTGACGAAAGTACCATCCTTCTTACATAGAACTACTTGATCACCTGAATTCACATGCCCACGGGTAATGCGTCCGATTGCGTACTTTCCCTTGAATGTATCATTAGCAAGTGCTGTAACCAACATTTGAAAAGGCTTATCAACTTCAACTTTTGGTGCAGGTATTTCTGCGATAACAGCGTCAAAGACGGCTGTTAAGTCAGCTGCCTGGGTATGATCATTAGGCATAGTAGCCCAAGCTTTGCCTTCGCGGGCAATAGCATAGTGAACTTGATAGTGCAGTTGGTCTTCATGGACGGCTAGTTCTAGGAATAAGTCTGCGAGTTCGTCTTCAACTTCTTTGACACGGGCTGCTGGCTTGTCGATCTTGTTTATAATAACGATTGGCTTGAGTTCGGCTTCTAGAGCTTTTTCAAGTACGAATTTAGTTTGAGGCATTGGGCCTTCTTGGGCGTCCACGATGAGTAAACAGCCGTCTGCCATATTGAGAGTGCGTTCAACTTCTCCTGAGAAATCAGCGTGTCCAGGAGTGTCGATGATATTGATACGATAGTCGCCGTGTTGAACGGCAGTAATCTTGGCGGTGATGGTGATGCCGCGCTCTTTTTCCTGATCGCCACTGTCCATGATAAGCGATTGACTCATTTCGGCTTGGTTGTCACGGAATGTGTGAGACTGCTTAAGCAAACCATCGACTAGAGTCGTCTTGCCGTGGTCGACGTGAGCGATAATTGCGATATTTCGAATTTTGGTTGGATCTTGTAGTGCCATAACATTAAAAAAGCGCCCCGTGGTATGCGCTTCATACTTTCTTATCTGTAATTATAGCATAAGCCTCTCTGTTAGGCAACCCTGCTGCTCTCACTGGTGGACAGTAGTCAATGATTTGTAGACTGTGGATCAAATATGCACTGCCAATGTTGTAAGCCGACTCATTTACTTGGGGTTGAGTATTTGAACTTTAGCTTTTGATTGAGCGGTATTTTGATATTGCTGACGTAATGTTTGTTTGACCTATGCGAGGCAAGGATTCCAACTCCGTAGCTTGACTCATAGTGCTCAGTACCGTTTTCGGATCGCCAAGATTCAAAATAGTTAGTTTGTACAAACTCTTTTATCTCGCCTTCCATGAAATCATTTCTATCACTCTCCAATGTTTTTATCACCCGATCGTCTTCGTCGATATAGTAGCTTACACTGAATGAATTTAAAGGATCTAGATCTACGGAATTATTGAGACAGTCTATAACGTTTTGTCTCTGTTCTAACGTGAAGTGCTGATATCCATATGTATCCAAAGTATCCTTAATATCTTTCAACTTTGACTCAAAGCTGAGGCTTCGTTGATACCCTATCTCACAAAGTTCACTGAGCACTTCTTCTGTATAACCACCGCTAGACTCCTGCTCCATGTTTAGGTCGGATTCGAGCTCTAACTCTGATGATTCAATCGGAAAATGTTGAAACTGCCTGACGTTTAGGACGCTGTAATCTGGGGCTGTCAGGACCATAGGTTCCTCTACTTCTACAACTTGGCATACCAAGAATCTTAGTCCATAGATGTTAGCATCTCCATCTATATTCTCTCTTAGTGGAATAGCTCGGTCTACAAATCCTCGACTGGCTCCGAGCTCGTACGCGTCTTCAAACTCTATATGTATGTTTTCGAACCCAAACCCGTTTGAATCAACAAATTCAAACAAGACAGGAATATCCGGTAGATAAGGATGATGTTCAGTAGTAATCCTTAGACCTTCAATAAGTACATTTTCGTGCAAATGTCGAAAACTAGAATTCATAGTTTTGACCACTTCACGAATATTGTGACGCTTGGTCTCATAATCTTCGTTAGAAGTATTGATTGCCTGTTGTTGTTCTAATCCATAACGAATTAGATCGCTGTATGCCTCTTTGTCTGGAACTTCTTCTATGTTCTCAAAGCTCATATGTCCCCGTAATTTATAGAAACTATACAATTAATTAACTAAAAAATAAATGTTATTCCTGTTTGGGCTACAATAGGGGTATGGATATCAGGCCTTTGGCGGAGCGTCTCAGACCGAATAAACTTGGCGACGTAGTTGGCCAGAGTCATCTGATAAATGCTGGCAAAATAATTCACGAGATAATAGCCAACAAACAGCCGACTAGTCTGATACTCTGGGGACCACCCGGTAGTGGCAAGACCACTCTGGCCCGTATCATAGCCCGAGAAACTGGGGCTGAATTCATCGAGCTCAGCGCCGTAACTTCTGGCAAGGCTGACATCGTCAAGGTCATCGAGCGTGCTGAGCAGAATCGTCGCTTGGCAATGCAGACCATATTGTTCGTCGATGAAATCCACCGCTTCAACAAGGCTCAACAAGACGCTTTCTTGCCACATGTTGAGGCTGGTACTATCACGCTCATTGGCGCCACAACTGAGAATCCCAGCTTCGAGATTATCAATCCACTTTTATCACGTTCAAGAGTTCTGGTGCTTGATCCACTTAGCAAAGACGAGATTATTAAAATATTGAAGTCAGCAGTTAAAACAGAAAAGCTATCTGCCAAAATCTTGCCCAAAGCTAGCCTTGAGCTACTAGCCGAATTATCCGGTGGTGATGCCCGGGTCGCGCTAGGTAACCTCGAACTATCAATTCGTTTGGCAGCAGGCAAACCAATTACTCAAAGTGTAGTTGAGACTGCTGCTCAGAGTAGATTGCCTGGCTATGACAAAAAGGGCGAATACCACTACAACGTCATCAGTGCCTTCATCAAGTCAATGCGTGGTTCAGACCCGACAGCTGCCTTGTATTATCTGGCTAGGATGCTTCAAGCAGGAGAAGATCCAAAGTTCATCGCTCGCCGAATGATAATCTTTGCATCTGAAGACATCGGTTTAGCTGCTCCTGCAGCTCTCAATCTAGCCGTTTCAACCTTCCTAGCTGTCGAACGTATCGGCATGCCGGAAGCTGGATACAGCTTGTATCAATGTGCTACCGTGCTAGCCAAATCGCAGAAATCTCGTGTTGTAGCTGAGGCTATGACTCAAGCTATAGCCGCCGCGATTCAGTTCCCTGACCTTCCCGTACCACTACACTTACGCAATACACCCACCAAACTCATGAAGGACATCGGCTACGGCACAGTTACTGATCTCGGTAGCCCACTGACCACCGTTTACTAGATTCTAATATTCATTACAAAACTTTTCGTCCTTTGGGACTCATCAGTATGAATACACATTCATAGAAGTTTAGGTAGATTGTTAGGTTTGGTGGAGTCATTGCTGACTAACAACACTTACCGTGCAATCTACCTAGTTAACGAACTAAAACATATGTAATTGATCTAACTACTACTCATGCCGACTCTAGTGAGTGACGAGAAAAGGAAATCCTCTGTCACTCACGTAGAGTGGATGAGTCGCAAGCCACAACAGTCAGGCATAATCACGCGTAATGCGTAATTCGATCTACTGTGTGGCTTGCCGCAGACGTTTTTGCTTTCTTCTTGCGAGCATGCGTTTACCTTTCTTGTAGCGTATTACGCTTGATATCATCATATAAACTGATGCAACCGTAACTAATACAAGTGTTGGCCAAACGAGATGTAAGTAAGTAGCAGCGACACCAGCTCCAATTAAGGAAGATGATGCTACGCTTGCCAAGGGTGGATGTTGCATGACAAACTCCTATCGTCGATTGTAAGTCTACCACTCACGGTTAGAGCGGAAAAAACTGACCCGGATACTGTTAGCATAGATGAGTTCACGATAGAACGCATAGATCTCGTTCACTACTAGAGTCGCGGTAAAAAATATTTGCCACTTGTCTAGCTTATCGCCATCTTTAAGTTTGTAGAGCTGAATTGCTGATGCAAATATTGGTAACAACAAGAATAACACTACCACTTGGATAGGAACTCCTATTATTAACATAATCAAATATGCACTGATTATTAACAGTCGTGCTGATAGATTGAACATCATTAACATGATTGAGAATATCTCGTGCCGAGAATGCTTTCCGAAACTACGTAAGCGAATCTCATCAATTGTTCCGCCATACCAACGTTGCCGTTGTTGCCAAAGACCGCCTTTACCTCTTAATTTCAAAGGTACTTCGGACCACGAAATCATGTCTAGCGAAGCTTTCACCTGCCACCCGAGATCTTTCAATTCGAGAGTCAAGCGATAGTCTTCAACTAGACTGTCAATGGCCCAAACAATAGGTTTAACTTGCCTCGCTAGTAGAACACCTAAGGATCCTTCATCTTTACGCTGACTAAAAATCTTAAGCGCATTTTTCGAAATCTTCCTAAGTGTCTTCTTGCTAAAGCTACGTTCCCAGGGCTCCATGTCTGCTGTCTTTAGAAGTTCTGCTTGAATCGAGTTGAGGGCTGCTACTTCTCTTAGAGCCTCCATTCGAAACAACACCGACACACCTGAAAGCACTCGAGCACTCTTATAGTTCTCGACAAACCATGTGCTAGCTAGGTTGCGTTCGACATTAAGAACTTTCCACAGAAATCTTTGCCAACGCGTTGCGTCTGGTTTTGGCGGTAGATTTCTACATGCACTACATATACCACCTGTTTTCGGTTCTTCTTCAAACTGTGCAATGCCTTCTTCGATTATGTACTTATCAACGATCGTGTCGCCATCCATTCCAAAAAGGAAATCGATGTCTTCTCCAACCATCTCCAAACCATAATTTAGGGCACCGGACTTCTTGTGCTTATTCTCAAGCATTACCGAGAGTATAAGCTCATGTCTGTCACGACTTTCATATTCAGCAATAAGTCGCTGAACGATAGCCACTGTGCCGTCAGTACAATTGTTCGCTATGATGTGTACGCACTTAAAAGGGTACGTTTGAGACATGAGCGAATGAATTGTATCTTCAATTGTTTCAGCTTCGTTACATACTGGAACTAGCGCAACCACTTTGTAGTGGGCTACTTTTTCAGTATGGTCATGCTTAGTGCAAGGTACTACTTCTAGTACTGACATAGCTCTCCATTTATCGCTCGTAGAAAGTCAGTTACAATCTGCTGATTGTCTGATCAATACATATATTTAGTTGTTAACGACCATTATCTTGGAGTCTTTATAACAATCCCATTTACATAGGCTTGAAACATTTCTCACAAAATAATAAAGATATCATATACTGG
>JAYVRB010000045.1:0-5427 GCA_043776675.1 bacterium | reverse complement strand
CAGAGCTTTAAGCTTCTCGTTCGACTGTTTTAATTTCTTTAGTACTACTTTATTTTCTTCAAAAAGTAGCTTGTTATCTATGGCAATACCAACTGCTTCGCCTATTCGGCCGAGATGTTCAATGTCTTCGACTTTTACTTCGTCAATGTGCTGGGTAATTCCAATACACAAAAGTCCTACAAGATCTTTACGCGCCAGGAGCTTTACGATACAGATTGACTGGCAATTAAACTTTTGCGTAAAGTGTATTATCTCTGGAGTTCTCTGTTTGAAAATAGTTTTTAGAATCATGTCTTCGGGCCCAACGGATACTAATTGACTCTGCATATCTGAATTTGCCCAAGTTGTCGAGATATGAGCAAGCAAACCTTTAAAATTATCATTAAGACCTTCAATCCTTGTAGTGGTCGTGAGAGCACTGAGCATCATTGGGGCATTTTTTTCGCCTCGACCACGATTGAATATGGCGCAAAACGGATAATTGGAGTTGCTGACAACTGCATCTGCAACACCTTTAATCAAATCGTTTATTGCTGTGCTAGATTCAAGCACAAGATTGTCGATGGTACGCAATAAAGATAAGGTTTGATTAGTATGTGCAAGCTCAACATTTTTACGATAGATTTCCTGAGCTATATGTTCACTTGCACTTACTACGCTCTCAACTCGGGCGTGTTGTGTATTAATTTTATTTTTTGGCTTCAATAAAGTCATGTATTACTGTCTTAGCGCAGCGAAGCAGGAATTTGTTCAGGAGTTAGCTGCTGGCTTAAGCGTCCCACCGCCTCTTTACATACCTCTACGGAGATTTGGCCAAACAACATCTTATATTGTTTGACTAGTTCATCGATAACGGGCATGGGGCTCTGGTTGATAACAACTTGTTTCGCAGGCCAGTCAATAACTAGACCCTTTACTGCTTGTGCACGCTCTACAGCTACCGGGCCAATAACAGACTCCTGTTGCTCAATAATCTTAACGACTAGTTGCGAGTATATGTCCATCTTTACTCTTGTGATTCAACTGTTTTATTGGAGCTAGTTAAGCGCTTCGTGTCTAACAATAATAGCCCAATCGTGAGAATAAGCATTGAAGTAGTGAAAAATACGTCCGCCCAATGGCCGTTATAGTACGTTTCACTTGTTGTTGTGAGCGTATACAGAAAATCGCCGAAGAACTGAAAAATGAAGCCTGCAAACAATACACGAAGTGCTGTCTTATACAACCCTCCCAAGAACCGTCTTGATAAGACATATAGTACAAAAACGAAAGTGAGTGATAAGGCAGTTGCAATCGGGTAATAAAAATCAAAGAAAGTCCGTAGCGTAAATTCTCCAGACGGAAGTACACCTTTGCGAGCAACGAGGACTAGTAGGACATATGAAATAGTGGCAGAAAATATACATGACGTTACTAATTTCAACCAACCAAGCTTATGTTTAAATCCATACTGTGCGCCTATTACCTTAGCCATGGCAATCGACCCTGCAAACCATAGAAGTTGCGCCATCATAAATATAAAATCAGCTGGTGACGGATAAGGGACCTCAGTTCTACCAAGTACATATATATAAATAAGCCAGCCAACTTCACCGAGGCCCCAAGCCAATACACCTAAGGTATAGAAAGTGACAGCCTTTCCTAAACGGCTCTTCATACCACCCCATGACTTAGCGACTGATAAGCCTATAAAAGAGCCAATTACAGGAATCAAAGCTTCTGGTATTTGCGTAATAGCCCCTGCAGTACTCCGTTTATCAAAGGGAATTACGGTGTTCAATACAATTTCATATCCAACCGTAACCGCATACACTAAAACAAGGAACCAAGATACTTTGTACTTCATAATATACAATCAATTTTAACCCTGTATAATGCTTACGTCAATTAGCTAGCGCTCTATGACAGCGGTAAAAATATGGTTAAAGCCATCACGTTGCATTTCGGGAGTTTCAAATCTCCAAATACTAACTTTTTTTGCGCCAACCTCATTAAAAGCATCACGTATATCATCTTCAGTGATATCAGCCGAGTTAATCCACTTGCGTCCAACTCTATAGCGCTTACAGCCACCTAAAAATGATGCCACCAGCAAACCTCCTGGCTGTACAATTTCAAACGCATTTTTAGTCATTTTTTTAAAAATTTTCTTACTTTTTGTAGCAGAATCTGCAACAAAAAAACTGCTGACTAATAATGCAGATTCTTTATAAGAGTGGTCGAATTTCCTTAAGTTCAGATGAGAATATGAAGCAATTTTGCGCCGTGTCTGATTTTCTCTACGAATGATGGCGCGCTTGGTAAACTTATGATCTTCATGTTGCAGAATTGTTTTTGTAAATAAATTCCAGTTATGCGCTTTTGGATCTTTCAAAACCCATTTTTCAATTTCTGCGAGATTTTCAGACATAAAATCAGCTACATGGATTTTTTTCGTATATCTTGATAAAGCTATCATATGGTGTACTGATGGGCCCGAACCAGCATCGATCATTATAGGAAAACACTTGAGCTTCAAGCTCCTGAGATGTTGCCTTAGAATAGGATCTAGCTCTCGAGACTGCCATGCGATGAGCGCGGCCTCATCTTGCATGACCGTTGTGTAATACGTTTTATTGTAAATAAATGGGATAAAACTAGCACGCGCAAAGTCTTCATCACGAGAGACATGTTCAACTTTCTGGGTAGTGTCTCCAGAATTCTTTTTATTGCTCGCTTTCAGCTTCAGCGAGTGCATGATGTTAATCGTTAAAGCGATGATATGTCACCTCAATGAATGATTTGGTATAAATCGCACCGACAACGAATGCTCCAGTTGCTATCACTTCGCCAGCAAAATGACTACCGGGCAGTATTCGATCGATTGCATCTATAACAGGGCCAGTAGTAATAGATTGGAGTGCAGCGTATGTAGCCGCAGAGGCGACAATAGCAAACCCAGTCATCAATCTCCGTTCATGCGATGGGCCAGACTGGGCTGTAGCTTTAACAGTATTTGGTGCGCCAAGCACACTTGCATTAGCCATCTGTGAAATAGTAGGCCCAATAGGTTTTACTTTTCGGCTTAAATGGTCGTACATCTTACTAAGTTGGTTACGACGGGCCACGGCCACTGCACCTCCGACAAGTAGCGAAGCTCCACCGACTAACGCCATCTGAGCAGGTCTACCGTCTACTAATTTGGTAAGTCCTCGTGCCGGGAAATCATCAAACCAGAAATAGCCTGTATACAGTGCAGCAAAACCAGTACTTTTGACTTTATGAACTAGCCCTCCGAGCCTGTTCGATTTATGTATTTGTGCATGCTTATTATGATCACGCATATCCTTAATGTGACCCTTCCACTCGTCTGCTATAAGATTATAAGCTTCTCGCGGAATAGAAGTTATTGGCGCTGAATCTATTTCTTTTAATTCAGCTTTAGTTGGTTCAATAATGAACTGGGTCATCTTTATATAATAACATTATTAACTCTAAAAGTCAATATATGGTAGCCTGTTTATTTTTGTAATTTTGTAATTTAGGTTAATTCTACCATAAATTGCATTGTTGGCTAGAGTACTCTACCATGAATATATGGCTAAAATTGCGATTATTGAAGATGACAGTGCAATCTCTCAGATGTATAGCATCAAGTTTGAGGCGGAGGGCTACCAGGTTGAATCGGCGGAAAACGGGCGCTTGGGTCTAGATTTGATTGAAAAGATGCAACCAGACATTGTGCTTTTAGACCTTATGATGCCGGAGATGAATGGTGATGAGGTATTGGTTGCGTTACGCAAAACTGATTGGGGCAAAGATATCAAGGTTATAATTCTTACCAACATGGGCGAACAAGAAGCTCCTGAAATCCTCAAGACCTTGAACGTGAGCGCATTTATTGTGAAGGCTGACATGACACCACGGCAGGTGGCTGAACTCGTTAAATCCAAGCTTGGTTAAAATTATGACTGTCGCGATAGTTGGTTACGCAACTGAGGGCATAGTGTCTGCTAGATATTGGCATGATCAGGGTCACGATATAACTGTTTGTGACCAAGATTCAGACTTGGATATACCAGCGGAATTCCACCAAAAAACAGGTGCAGGTTACATTGATGGACTTGATGTATTCGATATTGTTGTCCGATCTGCAGGCATTCACCCTCGTGTTCTACTTAAAAAAAATCCCGAAATAGAAAGCAAAATTACGACAAACGTCGAAGAGTTCATGCGTGTATGTCCGAGTCGTAACATAATCGGTGTGACGGGTACCAAAGGTAAAGGAACTACCAGCACACTTATTGCAAAGATGTTGCAAGCTGCTGGCAAAACAACGCACTTAGGTGGAAATATAGGCATAGCAGCATTAGAATTACTACCCGCAATAAAAGCTGACGATTGGGTCGTATTAGAACTTTCTAGCTTCCAATTGGAGGACTTTAAAGGCCCTGCACCGCATATTGCCGTGTGTCTTATGGTTGTACCCGAGCATCTAAACTGGCACGCATCTATGCAGGAATATATAACTGCCAAATCTCATTTGTTTGCGCCCCAGATGCCGAGTGATATCGCAATATATTACGGGCACAATGATATCTCAAAGACAATTGCAAGCGTTGGTCAAGGCCGCAAGATGCCATACTGCGCACAACCCGGAGCAGATGTTGTTGAGGACTTTGTAAAAATAGATGGAAAACAAATATGCCATGTCAGTGAACTAAAACTCCTCGGCAAGCACATTTGGCAGAATGTCTGTGCGGCAGTGACTGCTGCTTGGCAAGTAACCCAGGACATTGCGGCCATCAAATCGGTGTTAACTAGCTTTGGCGGCTTAGAGCACAGGATTGAATTTACGCGTGAGTTAGATAATGTTAGATATTATGATGATTCATTCGCGACTACTCCCGAAACTGCTATTGCTGCAATCGAGGCATTTGAGCAACCAAAAGTTTTAATTTTAGGTGGTTCAGACAAAGGCATTCCACTAGACCCAATTGCCGATGTAGTAGCTAAGAAAAATGTCCGTCATGTTATTGCAATTGGCGATACAGCGACCGTTATAGCCGAGCAACTGCGGGCACAAGGCTTTGAGAATATTACGCTTGGCCTTCAGTCAATGCCTGAAATAGTTCATGAAGCGCAACAACACGCACAATCAGGTGATGTTGTTTTACTTTCAACCGGATGTGCAAGTTTTGGGCTATTTCAAGATTACAAAGACCGTGGTAACCAGTTTAAGTCAGCTGTGCAAGCACTGCTTTAAGATGCGTAATAACTGGCTGTTCCGGCTGTAATACTATAGCCTTGCCAGCTACTAGACTATTGATGAGAACTTCGATCCAGTGATAGTGGGTACAGCCCAATACAATTATATCTGCGCCAGCTTCTAGCACTGTGTCAACATTAGTCTGTATTTCGCTAACTACTACATCATTCTGCTCTACC
>JAYVRB010000044.1:0-5469 GCA_043776675.1 bacterium | reverse complement strand
TGGTTGCAACAACATTAAAAGATGCAGATGTCGTGCTTGTAATGTCTTTTTCAGCGTTAATTGCAATTGTTTTGTTTGTTTTATCAATTTTTATGTTTTCTTTGTTGCCGTCATTGAGATCGACAGAGCCTGTTTTATCTATCTTTATAAAAGATCCACCGGCTTTGGTGTCTTGAGGCTTGCCCTTTGAGTCGGTCTTAGATTTAAACTTGATGGTAAATTCGCCATCTTTGTTTACTTCCCAAAACACGCCATTATACTCGCCTTCTAGGTGCTGACCCTTTTCTTTTGACAGGAGAACTTGCTTTGATGGGTGCTGTATTGACCCAATGATAACGCCCTGCTCAGATGAGCCGTCCATACAAAGAAGTAAAACAATAGATCCTTCTTGATTTTGCAAATTACCAGATTTGGTAACTTTCTTTGGATTGTCTGGGGTTCTGTATTGAGCTACGCAGTAATCGGCAATTGAACCAAATGAGTCGGTAGCTATGCAATTCTTATAAATTGCCGTGTTGTCATCTTCAACGGTCATGACGTTGTACTCTGTCATAAATTTAGACAGATTTTTATCACTGCTTGGGTCAATGATTTCGATTACAACGCCTAAACGCAGGTATGTGTTTTCTGATATCTGTTTAGAAAAGCTTAAATCCATCTCCTGGCGCTCGTCTAGCAAAGATGATGGCAATATAGGATTGTATGTCATACTACTTGTATTATACCTTATTTTTTGCGGCCACGAGAGACGCCGGAGTCATCTCTACCGTGCTTTGGGTCAAAACCTGTGTTAGATTGCTTAGTTGTAGAGTTTTTAGATTGTCTTAATTTTTTTGGAGTATAGGAAGGCTCTGGGCTGGAATGATTAGAGATAAGGGAGTCAGAGTCATTGACAGCCTGTGGAAGAATTCGCTCATTGTTATAATCGTTGATCTTTAAATCTTCGGCGGAAACGAATTCGGTGTTAGGATAAACCGGTCCTGCTTTAGAAGATCTTACATCCATGCCATAAGAAACGCTTATACGTGTTGTAAAATCCTTTTTACCATTAGACTGAAAGGTCATTTGGTGGTTAACGCTTTCAATGTGATAAACAATATTATCTAATTCGATATTATCGCCAACAGCTATAGGGTCTTGCAATCCAACAAACGTCATGACACCCGACTCTTTTAGATGGCCGTCTATGATCCAGTCAGATACGATCTGTGCCCATGGTCGTGCGCGAATTTCTTTGTTGGCATTAGATGGAAAGTCAAAGTTTGAGGTAACAACGTATGGCTTTAATCCGTGTCTGGTAATGTCTCTTTTGTCCAAAACAAAGTTTTCCATTTGAATTTGCTGAGCCATGTTTTGTTCTGTAGTGTCAGCAAGTTGCCTTGTAAATACCTGAACAAAATTGTAGCGTGCTGCTTCATTGGTTGACACCTGAAGGTCATATAGCAGGTCCGCCGAAATCTTCCATCTTGGAAGCTGCATATACCTGCTGACTGGAAATTTATTTGGCGGAACAAAGTGGTCAGTGGTAAATGGCTTTTGTCTTACTATGATTGTTGGATGAATTCTGTTATCTGTTCCAACTCTATGTGTTGTGTACATCTCATTTAGAGCAGGGTTTGTGTATGATTGAATGATTGACCAGGCAGTTTGATTGTTCCAGTTTTCAAGAGATACGTCTTTATTGCCCTGTAGGGCCATATTTGTTTTAAAATAGTTTGATTCTTTATCTTGTTTTATTTGTGGGTTGAACCCAGGGCCAATGATGCCGTCGTCAATTTGTGAGTTTTTAGAGTCGCCCCAAACACCTAAGACATACGAATACATTTCGTTAACGTATTGAATTTTTGGTCTACCTAGCAATTGACCAACAGAGGTAGGGATTTGAAACTGTGCATTGCCGTAATTTTTAACTCTAGTGTCTTTATCTTTGTAGGATTTGCCTATCAATATTTTAAAAAGAGCCTTTAATATTGTTTGTATATCAACGTTTGTTTTTAACAAATCCTGGAAGGTGTCACCAATATATGAGGACCACATAGCGGCCCCTACTTGTGCAAATTCAGAAACAATCGCAGGGTTAAAATAAATTAAGTTATTAAATTCTGTAAAAGAAGCAGCGGTAACCGTATAGACAAGATCTTTGTCGCCATTGTTCTTATTAATACTAAGATTTTTAACAACGGATTGAATTTTAAAGATGCCCTTGAACCCATCTGCAACTTCATTGATTGGTTGTAAGTTTTTTGCTTTATTAGAAACTCGAACAACGTCCGTCTCCCAATTAAGAAGATTTACAAGAACGAAGTCGCCAGGGTGGAGGGCGGTAGAATAGTTTACATCACCTGATTTTAACACAAGTGTTAACTGGGACGACATAGATTTTTTAGAATCTGTAACCGAAACCTGTATTGCATCACTCGTTACAACCATTGGCGCTCTCGTTTCAAGAGCCTTTGGTTCTTTGTAGTTAAAGGTGCTTACATTATCAAAGCGTAAAAAGGTTAGACAATACCCTGGCGAAGTCTGGTGAGAGTCAATAGAATTTTGAGTAATTTCTCTTATAAATGGCATAATTAAATTGGTTTAGTAGAGGTGTATTTATTGTTTTTTAATTTTTCGTTAAAATCTTTAAGTGCTGTAGCAAGTTCTTCTGTGGCATTTTTGTTTTTTGAAACCGCGTCTCTGAACAGTCTTAGCTGTTCGTTGATTCTTACTGTTTCTTCAGTTGTATCTGAGGCGGCTTTTCTAAGGTCTTTTGCATATTTGTTAAATGCGTCAATATTTGCAAGATCGCCTTGGCCTTGTGAGGCCTTGTTAAGCTCACTAACTCGACCTTCATTTTTCTGCATTGCGTTTTCAATCGCGTCTGTTGAAAAACCGTCTATACCTGCGGTCATGGCTCCGCGTTTCTTGACAAGCGCTTCTTGTTGGGCCTGTGTCATTCCAGAAAAACCTTGACCCTCAGATGCAGTTGTTGAAACCAGTGCCGACGTCATAAGCTTTCCGCCCTCACCAGTAGCAAGGAGTTGGTTCATTTCATCTGGTGTTTTTCCAGAGTTAGCTTTCATATAGTCGCCAAGCGCTTGCATAGAGTTTTGCTGTTTTGAGCTTCTGGTTTGCTTAGCGAGATCTTTTTGTTTGATTAATTCTTTTGCGTCTTCAGGGGTTGTTCCTAAATACGACGCAATTCTAGTGTAATCTTCGTCTCTTCCTTCTGAATAGGAAAATTGGTTTAGGTAATTCATCTCATCAGAACCAAGCTTTTTACCAGCAAGTTTAGTTGCCTTGCCAGACATAAGATAACCAAGGCCCATTTGACCTTCGTAACCACCAGCTGCTTTGCCTGCTTGTTGTACCCTGTCTGCCGCATTTGCAGATGCGTTGATTGAAGTTTGATCAAACCCTGTCATGCCTGCCATAAGAGTTTCAACTGCACCGCCACTGAATCCACCGCCAGCCGTTGCCATTTCTGCGGCTACTGCTGTCATGCGTTCCATTTCTTTAGGCATAGAAGAGGTATCAACCCCAAGGCGAACGGCTTCTGCTAAGATACGCTTAGTTGCGTCTTCTGTTTGTGTTTCATTAAGACCGGCACCTGACAATCGACCAAGTATTTGGTTTGAATTAGACAGGTTCATTTGGCGCTGTAATCCGGCTGAGAATCCAGAAAGTTTTGCGCCTCCTACGGTGGTTCCACCGGCCTGCTGTATACCCATCATGTTTTGCTCAATAGTGTTTGCGTTAAACATAACGCCACCGTATTGATTACCGCTATCCATTTGAGATCTTAACAGACCTTTATTTCCGGCGTTGTTGCCATAATAGGCTTCGTCGGTTTGCAGGCCAAGTGCTTTTTGCATAGCGCCCATGTGGTCTGCGTTTTTAGTTGCAAAATCATAGGCCATTGTGCGAACTGGATCTTTGGCTTTAAGGGATGCAAGGTTGCCTTCGTAGTTTTGCATGGATTCTACGTTTAGCATGTTATTGTATTTAACTTTGTCAAACAGAAGTGCGCGATTACGTTCGCTTGACATCGCAGATCTAAAACCACCTATAGCGCCGACAGCGGCACCGGCAAGAGTTCCAACACCTGGAATTATAGATCCACCGGCAGCGCCCATTGCTGCGCCGATTCCCATTCGACCCATAATTCCAACACTGTCTTTACCAAATAATCCGCCTTGAGCGTTTCGCTCTTGTAGCGCCATGCTTGCAGCTGTAGATCTTTGTTGGGAGAAGAATGTGTTTTCCGTAGCGCGGCCACCAATTAAGTTGCGATAGCCTTCTGCTCCTGCTTGAGTGGTGGCGCCCTGCATTCCTAATATTTTACGGTCTCTAGAGATTACATCACCATACGATGTGACAGCGGCGTTGATTGCTCCACCCACTAAAGATGAGATCATTGATCTGTTTAGGAATTTTTTTAATGGGTTTTCTGCTGGGCTTGCGGAGCCTTCTGCTGAAGTAGGTCCGTTTCCGCCACCTGTTCCGCCTCCGCCTGATTCGCCCATGACTTGCTTAACCTGAGCGGCCTGGTTGAGGGTTTCTCTGTGTCTGCTCTTGAGCAGGTCAATTTCTGTCTTAAGAAGATCCACACGCTCTTTTTGCTGTTTGGTTAAAACGGCATCTGCGGTGGCTATTTTGCTAAGTTCTTCTTGTTTGCCCTTGAGGGTGATCTTTTGATCGGCAGCTTCACGTCTTTGAACCTGATACATCTGCTCTAACTGTTTTTGAGATTCTTTAGAAAAATCACCAAATGCAGAGGCAGCGTATTTTCCAAGCATTGTATCGTTTTTGAGCGCACCTGTAGTGCTAGACATCTGTTTGGTGTCGTTATTGAGTTTTTGCAGCTTTCGCTTAAGCTCATCAACGCCTTTATCAAACTCAGCAGAGCTTAAAACGGCCCTGATTTTAATTTCACGATCTTCTGCGCTCATTTATTAATTCCTATTAGAAATAGATAGGTTAGATGGCTTAAAGATTGTGGTTTTCACTAAAACGTCTCAAAATGAGAATTCTTTAATAAAACTATACATTTAACGCACAAAATGCCATACTAATCGTATAGGAGAAACCATGACACAATATTCTAAGCTTCGTCAGGGCGATTTGGTAAGGGTTGATTACAGAAATAATCTTCACGTTGTCGGCATAGTTATGAGTCGATATGCCGGTATGGATGGCGTTGAACAATTGACCATAATGCCAGAATATGAGTCAGACAATGGTAAGATAACGGAAGGCGGAAGCTTTCTGTATTTAGATGAATCAATGGGTCGCAAGGTAACAAGGGTGTTTTATGAAACTAACAAAATACTTAACTAGGCAAGAATACGTGAAGATCATTGATTTTGTTAGGAAGTTTCCAAACAGCAAATTTGAGTGGACTCGTACCTTTAGCTTCTCTTTCTATGATACAATGACGGTGCCTAAAATTGATAATGACGTTGTTTTTGGCTGGGAAATAGA
>JAYVRB010000043.1:0-22341 GCA_043776675.1 bacterium | reverse complement strand
TCTGGTATTATAAATGTTAATGATTGCAGTAATTATCGCTGGTGGTTCTGGCACAAGGCTCTGGCCGTTATCAACTCCCGAATATCCTAAGCATTTACTTAAGATAGGTGGAGACAGTAATTCCTTGTTACAAAATACTTATAATCGAGTTAAAAGTTTAGCTGAAACAGTGTACGTAGTATCAGAGGCTGGACATATTCAGCATGTAAAGGATCAGCTTTCTGAATTGCCAGAAAATAACTTTATAGTAGAACCTGGGCGACGCGGTACGGCAAACTGTATTGCTTTATCCTTAGTCGCAATAGGTTTGCGACACGATTCTCAAGAGACGGTAGTATTTGTACATGCCGACCATTTCATAAGAGATGAAGTTGGATTTGCATACAGTTTTAGCCTAGCTAATACGGTGGCGAATTCGGAGAACAAAATCGTGTTAGTTGGTGTAGAACCAGACTATCCTGCTACTGGATTTGGATATATTCAGAAGGGAAATGCTGTTAATAATCAAACTCATGCTTATGAAGTGCAGTCATTTAAGGAGAAGCCAGATTTTAATACCGCCAAGCAGTACCTAGCCAGCGGTAAATATTTATGGAATTGTGGATATTTCCTTGGTTCTATAAACATATTTAAGTCAGAGATGGAGCAATATGCTCCAGAGCTGTTTGCTAATTATCAGGCCTTAGCTGAAATCGGCGAAGGAGATATCTCTGATAAGTATTTATCACTTGAGAATATGGCAATAGACTATGCATTAATAGAAAAAGTTCCTGATTTGTTGGTAGTTCCTGCTAGTTTCGATTGGATGGATCTTGGTTCCTTCGCTGACATTGCTAAAGCATCAGGTGGTGACGAGCTGGGTAATTTAACTACGGGCAAAGTCGAGCTTGAAGAGGTTCAGAATTCATTAGTCCAAAATACTGAAGATAAGCCATTGGCGGTTATCGGCTTGGATAATATAGTAGTTGTGAATACACCAAGTGGTATCTTGGTGGCTCGTAAAGATTTAGCCCAAAAAGTTGGGGATGTCAGTAAACGTTTCAACAATATATAAAGGAATTTGATGAAAAAAGTTATTGCTTTTGATTTGGACGGTACGCTAGCACCTAGTAAATCACCTATGCCTGATCGCATCTCGGAAGTGATGACGAGGTTACTAGATAACTTCCAAGTATGTGTTATATCTGGTGGAAAGTTTGAACAATTCCAAACCCAACTTTTGAATAATTTGCATGCCGATGCAGCACTTTTGACTAAGCTACATTTGATGCCAACTTGCGGTACGCGGTATTACCGATACGATACTGTCAAAAACGATTGGCACAAAGTTTATTCAGAGGATTTCTCCGAAGCCGAGAAGACTGAAATCATCACAGCTCTTAATAGGGGAGTCGATGCGCTTGGCTACCGAGAAGCAACAGTCTACGGTGAACTAGTAGAGGACAGGGGTAGTCAGATAACTTTCTCAGCGCTTGGCCAAGACATCGTCAAGACGCTTGGTGAAGAGGGCGTCGAGATTAAAGACGCTTGGGATAAAGACGGTCAGAAGAAGGCTGCATTACGTGCCTACGTCGCGGAATTAATCCCAAACTTTGAAGTTCGCAGTGGTGGTGCCACTTCGATTGATGTTACCAAACCCGGCATCGATAAAGCATACGGCATGAATCGACTTATGGCCGAACTGGATGTCAGTAAGGACGACATATTATTCTTTGGCGATTCACTCCAAGAGGGCGGCAATGATTATCCCGTCAAAGCCATGGGCATTGATAGTCTAGAAGTTTCACACTGGCAAGACACCGCGTTGGCACTTGAAGCCATCCTACACTCGATTTAGATTTACTCTACAGTTACTGATTTGGCAAGATTACGAGGGCGGTCGACGTCTAGCTTTTTGGCTACAGCTATATAGTATGAGAACAGCTGTAGAACAATCGCTGACAAGATTGGTTGAGTCTGCTCGAGAGTGTCTGGGATATATATCACGTCATCAACTAGCTTCTTGATATGGCTATTACCTAAAGTTGCAAGTGCAACTACTGGCCCGCTTCGGGCACGAATCTCTTGGATACTCGAATAAGACTTTTCTAGTAGCCTTGAGTTTGTAACAATCGCAAATGTTGGGAAATTTTTGTCTATCATGGCAAGTGGTCCATGCTTCATCTCACCCGACGCGTAACCTTCAGCGTGTATGTAAGACACCTCTTTTAGCTTGAGCGCACCTTCAAGCGCACACGGGTACCCGTACTGGCGACCGATGAACAAAAAGTCTGAGTAATCTTTGTACTTAATGGCAATTTTCTTAATTGCTTCTGCTTGATCAAGAATAGCTTGAGCTTTGGCAGGCAGTTTATCTAGCTCTTTTAGAAGAGGCTTATATAGAGCACTCTTACCATCGTTTAACTTAAGAGCGATCAGTGCAAGGACAGTTACCTGAGCAATAAAAGCCTTAGTGCTGGCTACTGCCTGTTCAGGACCAGCATGTAGATATACTCCAGCATCAGTCATGCGGGCGATAGTGCTGCCAACGGCATTAACAATACCTAATCTTAGTACTCCATAGTCTTCAACTTTCTTGAGAGCAGCAATCGTGTCCGCAGTTTCGCCCGACTGAGAGATTACTAGCAGTGCAGTACTTCTAGAGAAAGGTTCATGACGGTATTTGAACTCACTAGCATGTTGAACTTCTACCGGTATACCGGCTAGCTCCTCAATCAAGTATTCTCCGACCAGACCAGCATAATATGAAGTTCCACAGGCAACAATCACAATACGATCTATGAATTTTAATTGTCCAACGACATTATCAAGTCCGCCTAATTTGACTAAATTTTGATCTGGGATAGCTCTACCGAGAATGGCGGAACGAATTGTGGCCGGAGCTTCAAAGATTTCCTTAAGCATGAAGTGGTCGTAATTGCCTAGCTTAGCAACTTCATTGTCATAGTCAAGCAGCTCTGTTTTAGGGTCGACTTGCTTGCCGTGTTTTAGATTATGTATAGATATTTTGACATTACTAATAACGGCAACGTCATAATCATCGAGGTAGATGACGTTCTTTGTATGGTCCATTAGCGCAGTTGCATCAGAAGCCAAAATATATTCCTTTTTACCCACTCCTATAACTAAGGGACTAGATAAACGGGCCGCAAATAGCTTTTCTGGTTCGTGAGTAGTAATTGCTGCTATCGCGTAGGCACCGCGCAAATCGTGTAAGGCAGCCTTGAAAGCTTTTTCGAAAGACTTAAGCTCTTTAAAGTAGAAATCTATTAAGTGAGGCACAACTTCTGTATCAGTTTCTGAGACAAACTTATAACCTGATTCTTGAAGTTTAGTTTTGATTTCCTGATAGTTTTCAATTATTCCGTTATGCACCACGAAGATAGTTTGATCAGAATTGGTGTGTGGGTGTGCATTGAGAATAGTAGGCGCACCATGAGTTGCCCACCTAGTATGACCAATAGCAAGGAACGAGGAGGACGCATCCTTAGCTACAGCATCTTTTAGAGATTGAACACGCCCGACTTTCTTAGTTACTTTACCCTTATTCCTATCGATTGTTGCGATTCCAGCAGAATCATAGCCACGATATTCGAGTGTCTCAAGTCCGGCTAAAACTATCGGCTCAGCTGAACGTTTACCTATATATCCAACAATTCCGCACATAACTATTCCTCCTTATTTGCTATACATGAATCAATATATTGTTGAATATTACGTTGGAAGTTCTGGACAGAAAACTGCCTGGCATGTTCAGCAATACCAGCGTAGTCATAGGTTTTAACCGACACTGTTTCAAGTGCTTCAGCTAGGTTCTTGACAGTCTGCTTTTCAAAGAATACTCCTGTAACCCCAGGTACAATATAGTCTAAAGCACCACCCTTTTTGAAGGCAACAACTGGAGTTCCTGCAGCCAATGCTTCAACTGCAACAATCCCAAAATCATCCATATTAGGCATGATGAATCCTAATGCTGATTGGAAATGTTCAGGAATCTCTTGGTCATTTACGTTGCTAAGGAAAGTAACGCTGCGACCTGCAAGTTTCTCTAAACGTTTGTGGTCGGGACCATCTCCGATTACTACTAAGGGCAACTTTAGCTGATTGCAGGCTTCAATGGCTAGATCCATTCGTTTATAAGGTGTTTGCCTGCCTGCCATTACGAAGCCATGGCGCAATGGAGGTTTGCCCAGTATTTCAAACCTGTCAGTTTCTACTGGAGGAAAAATAACTGTACTATCACGCTTATAGTATTTTTTGATCATTGCTTGCGTATGCGTTGAATTGGCAATCATAAAGTCTGGATGTTTTGCAGCCTGAAAGTCCCATTGTTTCAAGGGCTCTATCAAAAACTTGAGACCTAGCCGAGCCATCCAGTTGAAGCCAATAGGAAATCCAGGACGCTGCATATATTCATCAGGACGAATCCAATAGTAATGAGTAGGCGAGTGACAATAGCTTATATGAATAGTATTGGGACCCGTTTTGATGCCTTTTGCCTCTGCGCCGCTGCTAGATATAACAAGGTCATACTCACTAAGATCTAGGCGACTGAAACTCCATGCCCGAAGAATAGGCAAAAACTTTTTAAAACTTTTAGGTAATTTCTGTAAGCCACCAGTACGTACATCGGCATCTTGGAACCAATCAATCTTACTCGGATCATACTGCGAGGTGAATATTGGTGCAGCTGGATATAGCTTGTGTAGCTCTAGAACTACACGCTCAGCACCCCCAATACCAGTCAACCAATCACAAACAATGGCAACTCTGATATTACTCATTTAGCATCATCCATGCAGCTTTCATTTTGCGCCTTCGTGAAACAGCACTGTCCATAAAGTTCTGGCCAGTATGACCATATCACCCCAGAAAGACCAGTTTTGAACATAGTAAAGGTCAAGTGTGCGTCTCTCCTCAAAGCTAATATTACGACGACCAGAGACTTGAGCTAACCCAGTCAGACCTGACTTTACGCTTAAAATACTATGCCGCTTGTTATATAGCTCGAGTTCTTTTGATACTAATGCTCTCGGACCAACAAGGCTGATGTCACCACGTACAACATTTATCAATTGCGGTAGTTCATCAAGACTTGTTCGTCGCAAGAATTTACCTAAAGGAGTGATGCGGGGGTCTTCGTCTAGGTAGTCGCCATTATCACGATACTTCTTGCTAAGCTCAGGCCTACCCATTTTAACGAAAGCTTCTTCAGGAGTTGTGCCATCATATTTTTGATACTGCGAGCGGAATTTAAAAACACTAAATTCGTTATTAAAACGCGTTAATCTAACTTGCCGGAAAAATATACTGCCGGAACCAGTCAGTTTCTCTAACACAGCAATAAGCACCATTAAAGGGAAACCGATGATAAGCAACGTTCCACCCAATATAATATCTGTAAGGCGTTTCACGATTCGTCCCCATCCGACCAAAGCGGTCTGGTGAACAGCGATGACTGGAATGCCCTTGAATAGGTCCACTTCAAGATTGCCAACGAATAGCTCGCTATTGCCTGGAACGAACCGGTAGGCTATGTGATTTTCCTGAGTGTAAGTAAGAATCTCATCATTCATGACACCAGCTGAGTAAAGTTCGGTCTGGATGATGGTATGGATTTGTCCATCTTTGCATCCCGATATAGCCTCAGCAAAAGTTGAATATTGAACATACCCCAAATCCCTATCGACGATCCTTGATCCAACAACAACGCCGATAACCTTATATCCAGTAATCTCTGTATGCGCCAAAGATTCAATAAATGCAGTTGTAGTCTTGTTATTGCCCACAATTAAAACATTATTAATACCTGTACCATAGGTGAATAATCTACGCCTAGCCCCACGTGCAATAGTTCTAAAGATCAATACAAACAAGAAGGCTAGTCCAAATCCATAGACAGTTACTAATCGACCGGGGAATATTTCTGTATTAGTGAAATAGCTGTAACTAATTACGAATAGGATGCCTATAAACGAACCCACAAGCAGTCTTCCAAATTCGCTAAACCTTCGGTCGTACACACGGCTTGAGTAAAGGCTCAGGAGTGCAAAAATAAGAATCCAGAAAGGTAATAGGCTAACTAGGATCGAGATGTAAGTATTAGAGTTTACATTTGCGCTGAGTGGCTGATGACTGATGCTGACTCTAAGAATATAAGCTACTGTAAAAGCTAAAGTTACGGCTATAGCATCTCCGATAACAAGCACGAAGTTGTAGATTAAAGTGGCGTTATTTTTCATATAGGAGCTTAATAGTAAGTAACTTAGTCCTTTGCTAAACTATTTGAGGCGATTCCAGAGTCCGCACTATATACTTAATTATAACATTTATGAGACTTCCAAACCCTAAACTCAATCTTATATCAACTATCACAGCTTTGTGCGCTTTGATTATAGTGCTTATGCCGTTTCATGCTTTCTTGACCGTTTGGGCATCTAGCATCTTTGGACACTACACTTTATTGAGACTCTGGAAAGAAGCAATATTATTGATAATCTTCGCGGTAGTTGCGTATCTAATGATTCGCAAGAGACAATTCTCTGCAAAAACATTAAACCAGAAACTAGTATGGCTTATCGTCTGCTATGCATTAGTAAATATATTATCGGGGCTTTGGGCTTTTCGAAATGATAACGTCAGTCTTAAGTCTCTAGGCTATGGGCTAATCATAAATCTCAGGTTCTTAGCGTTCTTTTTGGTAGCTTGGTATATATCTCTATATAGTACTTGGCTTAAACAAAATTGGTTGAGGTTGGTCCTATGGCCTGCAGTTATAGTTGCATCGTTTGCGGTGATTCAAGAACTATTTCTACCTAGCCGATTCCTAGAGTATTTCGGATATTCAAAGTACACAATCATTCCTTTCCAGTACGTTGATAATAACCCGCTTTTCATGAGGGTTCAGTCTACGCTTCGAGGTGCTAACCCGCTCGGGACATACCTACTGGTCATTATCTCTATTGCTATAGCCACACTGCCAATTGGAAGAGATATCAGACAAGTCTTTAAAAATAAATTAAATTTAGCGGTAATCGCCTTATCTCTACCAGCTCTATATTTTACTTATTCTCGAAGTGCGACGCTGGGAGTTGTAGTAAGTGTTGTCATCATTCTGTTTATAAGTCTTAAGTCGGCTGTGGCAAAAAGAAATGCGTTGATTGTAGCCTCCGGTCTGATGCTTACGATTGGAGTAATAGGCTTTAGCCTAAGGAACAACACCCAACTACAAAATATCGTATTTCACACTCAAAGCCAGTCACCTAACGAAACTAATTCTAACGAGCAGCGTGCCTCATCACTGATAGCTGGAATCAATGACTTGGTAGAAAGTCCACTTGGCACAGGAGTTGGTACAGCAGGACCTGCGTCAGTATATAATACTGATGGTCGCATCTCTGAGAATTATTACATTCAAATTGGCCAAGAAACGGGTTGGGTAGGACTGGGTATATTCTTGGGCATTAATGGAATAGTAGGATTAATTTTATTTAAAAACAGAAGAGATACTTTAAGCTTAGCTCTGTTCGCAAGCTTCATGGGTCTAATAGTAGTCAACAGCCTTTCTCACGCTTGGGCTGACGACACTCTCGCATATCTATGGTGGGGTCTGGCTGGTATAGCAATAGCCCAAAGGGTAGTTAGAAAAGACTAGTAGCTAGACACGAAATATACAATTTTCAGTTCTCATTTATCAAATAGAAAGTAGAAGGTTGAAAGTTATAAAGTTGAAAACAGAAACTAGCAAGATGCCGAACGGGTCATCCAGAGTTCGTCCCTTTGTAATCCTGAGCGATCCGCTGTACAGCGGAGAAGGATCTGTTCAGGTATTATTTATCAATTAACAATTAGCAATAAAGTGAAAATTAGCATTTGTGGCATAATGAAAGCATGAACGAAAAGCAAACACCTGAGGCGGCAATTCGTCCCACAAAAAAGCAGAATGAATTGTTGGGATTCATAGAAGTATTCATCACTGAACATGGCTACAGTCCAAGTTACCGAGAAGTTATGAAGGGGCTAAATTACACTTCAGTTGCCACGGTTTCTCTACATATAAATAATCTTATTAAGCGTGGCCATCTCCGCAAGCGTGACCACTCCGCCAGATCTCTAGAGATAGTTAATGCTGAGATTCCTCTCAAAATCTCTTCAAATCATATCGCTCCGAGTGATGAGAAGTGGTTGGTAGAAAAAGTTGAACATGCTTTTATGCAACTAGAAAATGACGTGAGTGTAATAAAAGAAAACGGCCTAGATCACCTATACGTTTTGATAGGCGCACTCAAAGTACTAGGACTAGATGGAGCTGCACAAAGCTTCATGCCTCGCCTGACAACCTTGAAGCAGAGACAAATTGGTGAGTAGGATGAGTATTTCACAATTCACAATTGTCATTTAACAAATTATTTACCATTTAGAAATTAGGAACTAGGAAGTAGGAATTAGGAAGTAGAAGGTTGAAAGTTATAAAGTAGAAAGTAAGAACTAGTAAGATGCCGAATGGGTCGTCCAGAGTGCCTCCTTGTCATCCAGAACGATCCGCTGTACAGCGGATAAGGATCTGTTGAAGGAATATTTATCATTTCACACTTTTCATTTAACTAATTAATTACCATTTATCATTTCCTAGTTCCTACTTCCTATTTCCTAGGTCCTACTTTCTAACCTTATAACTTTCAACTTTATAACTTTGCCCTATTTCCTATTTCCTAATTCCTAATTGCTAATTGCTAGTTCCTGCTTTGAAGTAATAAATACTATATGTAGGGTTGCTGCGAGTTGCTACACTATAGGTATTAACAAATTGTATCGGAATCAGGTGTGAATCCTGAGCTGTGCCGCAACTGTAATCCTCTATATAGAGGGAAGCCAGACACGATTTCTTTAAGTCTCCCGAGCTTGGAGCAACCGTCTTTTTGACCTTTGCACTTCTCGGATGAGAGGTGTTTATGGCCGTCGCAGCCGCAGAGCAGTATCCAAAACCTGAACAAGAACCCAGCTTCAAACAGAACTGGGATGATACCACAACTTGGCTTGCTGAGACGTTGAACGGTAGTATGTATACTTCATTCAATCTGAAGTTCGATGGGCAAGAAATACATGCCGAAGATGGAAGGTCTATGGGTAAAATACTCCATGATTCTGTAGAATATGCCGAACTCATGGTCCAACAGATGCCCAATCTACTTTTTGAATATCGAAGACGGCTGATTGAGCTTGAAGAGTACGATTTAATGCTGAGAATGGCTAAGGGTGAACTGGGTAATACGATGATTGTAGTATCAGACTACCCTGAAGAAATTATAAATCAAGCTGAGGATATAGGTGGCTATAATTCTCTCCGCCAGCAAACCATGCTTAGAGTGATCACAGCAGACATAGACACTGGAATAGTGAGAATTGAAACACAAAGTCTAGACCGTTCTAATCGTCAGGCTTTAGAAGCCATCTATAATCACATGGGATATGTTGCTAAGCCTGGAGAGTTACTCGGTCAGAGAATGAACCTGGACTTGAACTCTGTTTGGCAAAAGCAGTTGAGAACTAATCTATGCAATATCTACGACTCTTCGCTTAAAGATCAATTTGGTGGTGATTGGCACGCAGGCATCGTAACTAATCCTGAAGAAATTCAAATCGATACATATGAATTCGTTAATCAGCAGCAAGACCTCATTGAATGGTTTGTACAAAAACAAATTAACGGAAAAGCTACCAGTCTAGACCATACCGGTTTAGCCGAAACAATCCGTAAGCGTTACGAGTTAGAAATTCAAAAATCCAAACCAGTATTTGTTCCTAGGTCAATCCTAGCTACTGAGAGCTATGATTTGTTTAATCCTAATGTTGGGATTCTAATAGCTGAACAGGCAAGAGTTGCGATTAATGAAAAACGTGTGTACAGCGGCTGTGGATTAACAATCAATGCTGGTGAAATCAGTCCAGAATCAGAATTTGCACAGGCCGGCTACGGTAACAAGACCAATAAATCATCAGAGTATAAATTCGATAAGAAAATGTACTGTGTAGTATGTCAAGCACCACCCAAGAAAGAAGAGTCTAAAAAGAAGTGCGGACCATGTGGGATATGCAAAACCTGTGATAAAAAACTAGGTGGTAAAGGCTAAGCTAGGCTTGACAAACACTAGCATAATATATAGAATTAATTCTACTTCAGCGGCTTTTGAGAGACTGTCGTGAGAATAACAAAAATAACAAAAATAAGTATCACATACGGGAGTTTGTGAGCGAAGAGGTGTGTATGTCAGTTGAGATTAAGTTTGCTAATAGCCCTGCTGAGAATGTGCCAGTATATGTCGACCGTCCTGTCTGGCGCGAATTCCTACAGTATTAGGAACTAGGTGCTTGTAATTAGAAATTAGTAATTAGTAACTAGGTAGTAGAAGGTTGAAAGTTATAAAGTAGAAAGCAGGAACTAATAAGATGCCGAACAGGTCATCCAGAGCGTAGCGAAGGATCTGTTGAAGGAATATTTATCAATTATCAATTCACATTTAACAAATTATTTACCACTTAGCATTTACTAATTGCTAGTTCCTGCTTTATAACTTTGAACTTGCAACTTTATAACTATTTGACTTCCTACTTCCTAGTTCCTAATTGGTGGCTTTCTTGGCAATAGCTTCGTCTATGACTTTTTCGAATGCCGCAAGGCTTGGCTGATTGTTGCTATCTACAAGCTTGCTATTAGGAATGCTCACTCCGTCAAGAAAGTATGAGGGTGTGCCTGATACACCAAGTTTATCGCCTTCAGCTTTGTCGGCATTAATTAAATCGTTAACCTTTGAGCTAGCAAAGTCAGAATTATATTGAGTTAAATTTAGACCGATAGATTTAGCATACTCTCTGAACAAAACAGTAGGGTCAGTCGCCGCTGTCCAAGATGCCCAATTGTTTGGGCTAAATAGAAGGTCATGCATTTCCCAAAATTTGTCTTGTAGGGCTGAAGCTTCAGCTGCCCTTGCAGCTGCAAACGCGTTAGGATGACTATTAACTAGAGGATAGTTTCTAAACTGTATGAAAATCTGGTCATTGTACTTCTCTTGTACTTGCTTAACGATAGGCGCGTAAAGCTTACAGTAAGGGCATTGGTAGTCGGCAAACTCAATTAGTTTGACCCCACTCTTTCCTAAACCTTTAATGTGACTAGTCAGTACTCCAGAAGATGAAGAAGTAGTTTTATCACTTCCTCCAAAAGAGTATAAACCAAGGAAGATTAAGATTATTGCTGCGACTATGGCCAAGAAACTTTTTGACATCATTATTCCTTAATTACTTATCTATTAAGTATACAACGCATTTGACTAAATAGACTTAGAATATTAGCCGATGTATATATTTTGCATAAAGGCTATAATCTAAAGCAGTATGATAAATATTCTTCTTGCACTGGCACTGTTGTCGATAACATTTGCACTAGTAGTTATTCGCAAAACTTATTACTTTTATCCACTATATGAATTACGCAGACAGTCTCAACGTGGTGATGAGTTTGCAAATAGAATCTATGGAGCTGTATCTTTTGGTGATAGCCTTAGGAGCCTTCTTTGGTCGCTAATAACTTTCGGAAGCGCGCTAAGTTTCGTGTTATTTTCCAGACAGACTTCAGTTTTGTTAAGTCTTTTCATAGTTATTGCAGCACTATGGCTATCTGGTTCATGGCTTCCTAATACTCGAGTTACCAGAACCGGTGCAAAACTTACATTCGCGATTACTCCTGCATTTATCTGGATTCTAGATTATCTAAATCCAATTCTTAGTCGAAGTTCTAGGTTGGCGTCAAAGAGATACTTAGATACGCACACTGGGATATTCGAGCGAGAAGATCTTGAGCGGCTGATCACAAAACAACAGCAACAACCAGACAATAGATTGGAGCTAGAAGAACTAGAGATAGCTGGAAGAGCCCTTAGGTTTTCTGACATAAAAGTTTCAAAAATTATGTCTCAGCACAATGACATAAGAACGATTAAAGCTGATGATACTATCGGTCCTATACTTATTGATGAGCTTCACAAATCAGGCCAAGAAGCTGCATTTGTGAGAGACAAGCCAAAGGGTGAAATCATTGGACTACTAGAAATCAGCAAACTAAATATTCATACATCTGGCTTAGTGCGCGATGCTATGGATTCAAATATTTATTATGTACATCAGAATGATTCTTTGGCTGAAGCTTTGCATGCACAATATCTAACCAACCGGCCAATATTCATGGTAGTTGATGACGATCAAAAAACTGTTGGAGTGATTACTATTAAACTAATCCTCGAACAGTTAATCGGTCATATTCCTGGAGAAGACTTCGATCAATATGATAATCGTGCATTGGTTGCGACTAGACACGCCGAACCAATTTCAAAACAAATAATATCTGACAATGAAGTTGATGCAGTAATAGAGCTATAAACCAGCCTGTTAAAATGCTAAAATGACAGATATGAGAATTCTAAGCTCCCAAGTCAAAGACCATATTGGTCAAGAAGTGCATGTTGAAGGCTGGCTTCACAAGAAACGCCTTATGGGCGGGTTGGCATTTATCAATATTCGTGACAGGCAAGGCTTAGTTCAGATTGTCGTGCAGGATAAAGATGAAGTTGAGAAACTCCGAGGCTTACAAATGGGCACTGTCTTAGCAATATACGGCCAAGTTGTCGAAGAACCGCGAGCACCTGGCGGTGCAGAACTACACGAGCCTAAACTTCTAGTCCTAGTGCCAGTAACTGAAGAGTCACCAATCGAAATTGATAAGCCACTAAGCCATAAGCCAGAAAATCTTGATACTTTATTTGACCATCGCGTACTAGGGCTCAGGAACTTGCAGGAAACTAAGATTTTTAAAATTCGAAGCGACCTACTTAAATATATTCGTGAGTATTTGTATTCTCAAGATTTCGTAGAGATTAACACTCCCAAACTTGTTGCAGGTGCAGCTGAAGGTGGAGCTGAAGTTTTCAAATTAGACTACTTTGGCAAAGAAGCAACGCTTGCGCAAAGCCCGCAGCTATATAAACAAATTATGGTTGGCGTATTTGAAAGAGTGTTTGAAATTGCTCCAGCTTTCCGTGCAGAACTTAGCGCCACTACTAGGCACGTATCAGAAGTCACAATGCTGGATGTAGAAATGGGCTTTATCGAGAATCATGATGACGTCTTAAAGATGTTGCAAGATCTTGTATATTCAGTTTTGACACGAGCTTATCAAGATAATTCAACTGAACTTAGAAGCTTGAACGCTCCTGATCTTGTTATAAAACCAGAATTCCCGCGCTATTCTATGAAGCAAATACATATGATGTATCAAGAAGCTACAGGCAAGGACACTTCTAAAGAAATTGATTTAAATCCTGATGAAGAAAAATGGATTTGTGAATATGCCAAAAAGAACGATGGCAGTGAAGCCGTCTTCGCAACTGGTCTACCAGTAAGCAAAATGAAATTCTATCATATGAAAGGCGACGACGACACCGCACGCAGCGCTGACTTACTCTTCCGAGGTATTGAGATCTCTACAGTTCCTCAACGTGAGCACAGATATGAGATTTTAATCGAACAAATGAAAGCTGCTGGCGTTGACCCAGAAGCCCCCGGCTTCGCACAGTATGTCGCAGCGTTCAAGCATGGGCTACCAGCACACGGCGGTTTTGGATTTGGTATAGATCGTTTGGTTGAGAAGACTATCGGACTCGCAAATGTTAAAGAAGCAATCTTATTTCCACGGGATATCAATCGATTAGCCCCTTAGCCCCTAGGTTTATAAAAGCGTATAATACTGGGATATGGAGATAATGGATTACTCCCAACCCCCTTCCAACGAGCCTAACCTTAATAAACGAGACGATAACTCTTCTAAACCTAAGAAGCCGAATCTCAAAATTATAACAACTCTATTAGTTTTATTTATGACTATCGTTGTGGTTGTGATATTCAGCCAGCAGGATTCAAAACCTGTAGCAAAAGTAGCTGTCACGAAAACTAGTATAGTTAAGCCTGCAGAAGCTAATCTAGACGATTCTATTAAGCGCTATGTTTCTAACGGTATCGAGCTGAACTTAGAATTTGATTATCCTAGCAGCTGGGCAATATCGCCCGCCTCAAACAACAACACCAACGATCAAACTATTACAATTGACTCACCGCTAACTACGATATCCAGTGCCGACGGTAAGCTGGTTACAGGCAAGATATCAGTCAGAATTCGCTCCACAAATGTTGGCATTACAGAGCTAAGTAGCGGCATCTCAGCTGCAGCACTCGACTCCGTACAAATTGCCTACACGAAACCAACAGCCCAACAGTTTCAATATCCTTTTTTAAATTTTATACACCTACCTGGTGGAGCTAATCCAACATCTGCTTTTGAAGAAGTTTTGATAACCGGCAATAATAAGTTCACCAAGGATCAGATAGTGTCCGACGCGAATATTGCAGTTAACCCAATCATCACCGCAAACATCTATAGTTGTAGTACCAGTGCTTGTACTGGCACGGGTGCCACAGCCTTAGGTATCAACTTTAGTACCTGGACGAATGATAGTATATTTAAACAGACTCTAAATATCTTCAAATCTCTCCAGCTTAATTAGTTTTTGGGTGCATTGTCCAGACTCTGCCAGACGTACCAACATGCGACCGATTCGTAAGGGTGCCACTTATTCAATTCAGCAATCTCAGTAACTTGTTGTGGGGTGGGAACTTCTGGCAATCCATAAAGTGCCTTTATACCATTTCGAATTCCCAAATCACCCTTTGCGACGACATCCAATCGACCCATACAGAACATTAGAAACATGTGAGCTGTCCATTCACCAATACCTTTGACGGCCGTAAGTTCGGTAATTATCTCCTCGTTAGACAGGGTATTGAACTTATCAAACTTCAGCCTCCCGTCTTTAACATGCATAGCTAAATCTTGAATATATTTGGCTTTGGGACCACTAAGCCCAACTGACCGAAGCTCCTCAATAGATTTACCAATTATAGCTTCAGGCTCTGGGTGTACACCATCAAATAAACCTAAAAATCGTTTGCGAATTGAGGCAGCGGCTTTGACACTAAGCTGTTGACTGATGATGCTATCGATAAGCTCAAAATAATAATTATCATGTGGACTAATCTTAGCTATGCCAGCTCGTACAATCACAGGTCTTAGGGTTTTATCTGTCGAAGCCAAATAATCCTTGGCCTTAACAAGTTCTTTATCAATCTTAGTGAGCATTCAATAATTGTACCCTAGTAGGCGAACAAGCATCTTTCGTATAGTACTTATGTTTGTTAAAATGTATTTAAATATGAACAAGGATAACGTCGATGGGCCTTTGCTCAACTCTGAAAGCGCGAAACTCGATGTAAGAGTTGATGAAATAATGGGAGCTAAGAAAATTGATGATATCAAACCAGCTATTACTGCTAGTCCTACTCCTCCGATAGACATATTTGCCGGTCGCAAGACTTCTCCTGAAGTATCAGCTAAAGTTCTTAAAGATATTAGTGATGTGCCAGAGATTAAAGCTTCACATCAAGAAGATAAGCCTGACGATGAGAATAAGTCCGATGAGCCGGAGCCACTTTCTAACAAGGTAGAACTGAACGAAAATAAAGAAGAGAATACAGCGTCAACTGAAAAGCTGGCCGAGTCTGTACTACCTAAAACAGACACCAAGGAGTTCAAGCGTCCAGACGATCTCAAAAAGCATAAAAATATATTTAAGAAAAAATGGATGATAGCTTTAATCTCGTTTGTATTTCTACTAATTGCAATCGCTGCCGTGCCCTTTTCGAGGTATTATTTGCTTAGCTTATTTCTAAAAGAAACTGTCGTTGTGAACGTGATCGATAGCAAGACCTCAAGCCCTGTTAGCAATGCTGTAGTTGTGATTGATGATCAATCTGCTAAAACTGACTCAAATGGTAAAGTTACGCTAAAAGTTCCAGTCGGTAAGGCTACTGTAGGAATTTCCAAGCAATACTTTACGAGCTATAAGGGCACGTATTTCGTAGGCCTTAAATCAGGGCAAGCTACTAAAATTCAACTGGTAGCAACTGGGCGACAAGTACAAGTAACTGTACTTAACCGAATCACCGGAAGCCCCCTAATAGGAGCTGAAGTAGCAGTTCTAGATACCACGGCTAAGACGAATAGCAAAGGACAAGCGAGCATTGTTTTGCCAACTAAGAACACTACAGAATCTATTGCAATCTCGGCAGCAGGCTACAATAGCGCACAGTTCAAAGTACAGATAACTGACAAAATCTTAGTAGAAAATACATTTAACTTAACGCCTGCTGGGCAAATCTATTTCTTATCAAATCTCAGTGGCAAGCTAGATGTAGTTAAGAGTGATCTTGATGGTGGGAAGCGCCAAACTGTGCTTGCCGGCACAGGTAGTGAAGACCCGAATTCTACAATACTCATGGCTTCACGTGATTGGAAGTATGTTGTCTTGAAATCTATCAGAAACACAGCCAAACCAGCACTGTACTTGATAGATACAGCAACCGATACAGCCACCAACTTTGATAGTGGAAATGCAACGTTTACGCTTATTGGTTGGGCAGGAAATAACTTTGTTTACGATGTAATTAAGGACAGTGTGTTAACCTCGCAACCTGGTCATCAGTCTCTCAAAGGCTACAACGCTGATAATGGACAACTCAACCTGCTTGATCAAAATCAAGCTGAGGGTTCTTCAACAACGTACGCATATGAAGCTTTCTATAACTTCATTATCAATGGAAGCTCTTTGGCTTATACAACCCAGTGGTATAGCGGCGGTACTGGTGCCGAATTTGATTTGACTTCGAAGACAAATGCAATTAGATCTGTACAGGCTAACGGACAAGCTAAGAAAGATTTGCAAACTTTTCCAGCAGCAAATAATTCTTACACCCAAGCTGTTAAATACAAGCCACAAAACATCTATTACGCTGTCTACACCCAAGATTACACGGCCACCTTCTATGAATTACAAAACTCAACTGTTTCAGTAAATAGTAGTATCAATCAAGCTACGTTTAGCAATCAGTACCCGACATATCTGACTTCACCATTAGGAGTCCAATCCTTCTGGTCTGAGCTTCGCGACGGCAAGAAGACTATTTTTGTGGGAGATCAGAACGGTGTCTCACCTAAACAGATCGCTTCACTTAGTGAGTACACTCCGTACGGTTGGTTTAGTGACAATTACCTGCTACTTGCCAAAAATAATAGTGAACTATATGTAACTACCAACAGCCCAACTAGCGATAAGACTCCACTCAAAATCACAGATTATTATAAGCCAGCTATAACTTATAACGGATACGCGGGTCAGTAATATGGACGATATTGTGCATAATGAACCAAATAATGCTTCATCCAAAGTAGCGCCTGTGATGGATGCTGTTGTCCCTAAGCGTAACGACTTGGACTCGAGCCGAAGCCACCCCCATCAAGGACCAGCCACGCCTACTACTGCTCCGTCAGTGCCACCTAAAGCATTTTTGAATACTCAAGTTCCCCACGCCAAAGGAAATGCTGGCGCAATAGTAGGGACTGTCATAATCGTCGTAGCTTTAGCAATGCTAGCAACTTATGCCTACATCAAAACTGTGTAGTAACAAACCTATGGCTAGTAGTTATAAAGTTGAAAGTTAGTAAGTAGCAAGTTCATAAAGTTGAAAGTTATAAAGTATAAAGTTAGTAAGTAGCAACTAGCAATGAGGAAGTAGGGCAAAGCTATAAAGTGGAAAGTTCATAAAGTATAAAGTTATAAAGTAGAAATCAGGAACTAGGAATTAGCAATTAGTAAATGGTAAATAATTTGTTAAATGATAATTGTGAATTGATAAATAGTCTTTAACAGATCCTTCTCTGCGCTCTGGATGACGAGGCTATAACGCTTCTGATAATCTGTTCGGCGTCTTGATAGTTCCTGTCTTTCTACTTTATAACTTTCAACCTTCTACTCCCTAATTACTAGTTTCTATTTCCTAATTTCTAATTGGTAAATAGTAATTGGAAAATGATGAGTAATTCTATAAGTTGCCAGATAAATGTTCAATGTCTTAAAGAGCTTGATATAATGAAATAGATTAAAGGGGAAAATATGAACTTTGATGACTATCAGAACCAGGCCATAACAACAGATACAGGGGACGGAACATTTCACGGGCTTACACACCCACTTTTTCTAGAGAAAGCATTCGGTCTTTGTGGAGAAGCGGGAGAGTTTGCAGAAAAACTTAAGAAATTACTTCGAAATTACGAAGGCAATGAGGTTGTGCTTGATGAAGAATCTCGCAAAGAAATGCTTAAAGAACTTGGAGACGTACTTTGGTACGTGAGTGCACTTGCGAAGTATTTAGATAAACCGTTAGGTGAATTAGCCGAGGAGAATCTTAAGAAAGTTTTAAGTCGTAAGCAACGTGGTGTTACTCTCGGTGATGGTGATAATCGCTAAGCCTTAGACTGCAAAATTGTTACGAACCCAGTCATCGAGGCTATTACCGCCTCCTCCAGCCATACAGACTACTTTGTAGTCTTTGTCTAAATAATCTTGGACGATACTGCGAAGTTTCTCATCGCGACTCATTGGTTCGGCAATCGAAGGATTAGACAAGTGTGAAATTAGCTCTGAGGGCTCAATCACATGTTGCGATGAATCTTCTCTAGCTAAATAACTTGGTAGCCAGTAGACACGCTCAGCTCCATAGAAACAATCCTTGTACTCATTGATCATGTAGTGTTGTCGTCTATTAGTCAGTGGCTCGTAAACCACTACGAGTCTCTGACCCGAGTCGGCGGCCATTTCGAGCGCTACGCTCATTGCACCACGAATTTTCTCAGGAGTGTGCGCATAATCGGTGTATAGGTTGGGTATAATCTGTTCCATACGACGGGAAAGTCCAGGAAAGTCGTTGATAATTTGGATAAGTGTTTCAATCGGCTGATTAGTAGCTAGATGAACTGCCTGTATAGCTAGCCAGGCATCAAGTCGGTTAAATTTACCAAGGAGTGTTAGCCTCGACAACATAGGGTCGCCGCTGTCTAGGACTGAAATATTGTCTGAAGCTGAAAGATCTAAATACTCTAGATCCTCCTGCCATATGAAAGTTTTACCTGACTGACTTATGAACTCTCTAAAAGCGTTTTGGTAATCTTCTCTTGTCGGAAATATCTCGTGATGATCCCAGCTTACGCCAGTGATTACAGAAATTTTGGGTTCAAAAGCCAAAAAGTTTCGATCAAACTCGTCAGCTTCATATACAAATAATTTACTGTCAGCATTATATTCGCCCATCTCGCTAAAGTTAGTTTTGGCGGGAACTATATGGCTGATAGGATGACGTAATTGTTTGAATAGCCATGTAATCATAGCCGTAGTCGTGGTTTTGCCGTGAGTGCCAGCAACAGCTATCATCTCGAGCTGTTTATCAATCAAAATTTGACCGAGTAGCTCATCGCGCTTACTGGTTCGAATACCCTTATTTTGGCAATATTGAATCTCGGGATGGTGAGCATCTTCGAGTGCTATAGCCGAGGAATAGACAAACCAATCTATGGGGTTCTCGGAGTCAACTTTCTCTATAGCCTCATGACTTTGACCAATGTGAATATCGGAGATGCCATGTTGTCTTAGATACTGAATGTATGAGGATTCTTGCTTGTCAGAGCCAGAAACCTGATATCCAGCCTGCTGGGCTACTTGAGCTAGTGGCCCAATACCTGTGCCACCAATACCAGAAAAGTAAATATGCATGCCCTTAGTATCGATAAATAATGGCTAATGTTCAAGTTTAAATCCGAAGATTTAATATTAGTTTAATAAACTAGTCGCAACTAAAGCTACAATTAGCCTATAATCTTAAGCATAATGGATAAAAATAATTGGCGAAGATTTTGGAAGTTATATCGCCATATTAAGCCGGTGTATATGCTGGTGATTGCGCTTATTGCAGGCTATGTCTGTCTAGCATCCCTTAGATCAAATAACCAACAGATGATAAAAATGCGTGATGCAGTCTACGCTGCAGATCAAAATAACGGCGATATTCAGGGCTCTCTCAACCAGCTACAGCTCTATGTTTTGTCTCATATGAATACTGACCTCAGCAGAGGGGCTAGCTCCATTTACCCACCAATACAGCTTAAATATACTTATGAGAGGCTATCTCAGGCTCGCACGGAAGCTCTAGCGAGCACAAACGCCAAATTATATACAGATGCACAAGCCTACTGCGAGCAGCGGAACTCCAGAGACTTTTCAGGGCGTAATAGAGTTGCCTGCATCTCTGAGTTTGTCCAAGAGAAAGCCCCTACGGAGCTTCCAGTCATCCCAGATTCACTGTATAAGTATAATTTCTTGTCTCCTAGGTGGTCGCCAGATGTGGCGGGTTGGAGCATGGTTGTGGCTATCTTATCCTCCTTAGGGTTTGTAAAAGTCCTAATAATCGACCTGTGGATCAAGAAAAAGATTCGGTAGAAGCAAGGAAGTAGGGTCGAGTTATAAAGTGGAAAGTTATAAAGTTATAAAGTAGGAATTAGCAACTAGCAATTAGGAAGTAGGAAATAGGACAAAGTTATAAAGTAGCAAGTTCATAAAGTATAAAGGCAGCTTCTAGGAACTAGTAATTAGAAAATAGCACTTAGTAAATGGTAATTAATTAGTTAAATGATAATTGTGAATTGATAAATATTCCTTGAGCAGATTCCTTGCTTTCGCTCTGGATGACGAGGCTATAACGCTTCTGATAATCTGTTCGACGTCTTTATAGTTCCTATCTTCATACTTTATAACTTTCAACCCTCTACTCCCTAATTACTAGTTTCTATTTCCTAATTTCTAATTGGTAAATAATTTGTTAAATGACAATCGGGAAATGATAAATATTCCTTGAGCAGATTCCTAGCTATCGTTCTGGGTGATGAAGGAGTCCCAGGATTACAGCGCGGCTAAACGTAATTGGAGTAAACAAAAACACCCTTCCGAAGAAGGGTGTTCAAGAATCTATTTAAGTAAGATTAGTTCTTGGTAGGAGCTGCTTGAACTGTACCAGTTGATGTACCAGTAGTGGCTGTGTCAGTACATTTTTGGCCGTTTGGATTAGCCTTGATGAATGAAGCAACTGCTTTTGCAACTTGTCCGTTGTCCTGTAGGTTCTCCCAGAAGGTGACTTGTGATCGATTGATGACCATTTCGTCGTAAGGCTGGTGTAATTCACAACCAAGCTTTACTAAAGATACACTCGAGTTAGCAGTAGTTGTTGTAGTGCTAGAAGTCTGCAAATAGTAAATATTGTTTAGAACAATGCGGCTTGCATTTAGATCCGTAACTTTACCGAAGTAAACCTGACCTGTTTGCAAGAATACTGCTTGATACTTTGAGCTATCAACGTATTTCTTTTCATTATTTCCACCACCAAGTGCCATGAAAGCAATAACTGAAACAAGTAGAACTGCTACTAGGCCAGCTAATGAAACAAAACTTATCTTTGGTAAATCTTTACCTGATGATTTCTTGATTGATGGTGCACTTGGTGCAACATTTTGAGGTTGTGTACTACGTCCTTGAAAATCCATATATTTCACTCTCTCCACCTTTAAAGTTGTTATGGCTACCGATATAGTTTAGTACAGTGCTTGTGGTTCTGCAACCCTTATCCACACAGAACATTTACAATATTTACAAAAACAGGGGTAAGTAATTTCGAGCGTATTTAAGATACAGTAGGATAATAAATAATCTCTAATCTAGCGATAGGGGTTGACAAGTAAATTCGTAACAGAGTATGTTAGGGGTACACTAATAACCATTAAGTGAGGGAGAGAAATTAAATGGCATACAAGCACACAAACTCAAAGGGAGTAACATACTACCTTAACTCAAAAGAAGTAACACTTCGCGGTGGCAAATTGCAACGCATCTATTACTTCAGCAAAGACGAGCGCAAAGAAGCATCTGAGCTACCAGCAGGATTCAGCGTTAACGAAAACCCACGCAACGGTTTCTTGACTGTTAAGCGCGGCATATAGTCTAGATTTAATCTAAACTACAACTGACCCGGTTCTTATAGGACCGGGTTTTTTGTACAATTTATAGAATAGATCGTCAACACTTCAGCCTGTTATAGTAATCGAGTATGAGCGAATATATTTTAATAATAAAGAATCTAACTAAAGTCTATGACGGCAAACCTGTTGTAGATGGAATTTCTTTCGAGGTTAAGAAGGGTGAAATCTTTGGTATTCTTGGTCCTAACGGTGCTGGCAAGACTACAACTCTCGAAATGATAGAGACTATGCGTGAGATTGATGGTGGAAGCTTAGAGCTAGACGGC
>JAYVRB010000042.1:0-6139 GCA_043776675.1 bacterium | reverse complement strand
ATCGGTAATAATATTCGTAGGTGTTTGCGCCTAGACATAAAAAAACGCCGCTCTATTTAGAACGGCGCCGGTAATTCTTTAACCTTCTGGCACTTGGTAGCTCTTCAAAGTATAAAACAAAGCTTTCAAGTGATGAGCGTTTACTAATAAATATCCTCCATTAGCATTACTATTATACCACGCCCTAAATATTGTTACTTGACACTCACCCCTGTTAGTGCTATAATTACAACAATAACCACTCCCACGAAATATCAGCGTTCCAACTTTGCTATCTCTTCGGGAGTGGTTTTATGTTGAAACGACAAAAATCCCTCCTTTGATTGGAGGGTTTCGCAGCGAGTATATTCTGTTTTAAGATAAATGTTTGTCTTATAGTCTGAGAGGTTTGTGAATCCAGAGGAGTTTTGGGAGGTGTTTGTCGTGGTAAGGTACGATACTCACCTAATTATAAGCATAAAGGCAATAGATATGCTATTTATTTTTTAATTCTCTGTGGACTGTTGCATGGCAAGGCCTACATAACCACATGACATCAAGCCACTTATTTTTATCATAACTCTTGTGGTGAGCATATACACGCTGTTCACTTAAACACGATGAGCAATATTCTGGTCGTTGGAGCTGACCACTTTGCAACGCCTTACTTACAGCTTGGCGCGCACGATATTTACCCATATCTCGTTTATTGCTTGTCATATTTGCTGCATACTGCCTCTCTTTACCCCTGACAGTAGCCCGATACTTTTTTAATCTTTCTGTATGACAATTTCTACATAAAAAATAACCAGTTTTTTTACTCTTAGCGTAAGGTTTTGCCATCAAGTTTTTGACAGTATTACATGAACTACAATACTTTTTTAATTCCATGAACTAATTATATTATGCTACATCTTGACTGGTCAAGTAGCATAATGATACACTGATATCGTGAGATATAGTTTACAGGGGTGTAAACATAAAGAATAAGACGGTAGCTGTGCGAGGGCTACCGTCTCTTTATTTTGCGACATTGTTTATTTAGCGTTCGTAGGTGCTAGAACCGCCTTTGAGCTTGCTCGTGAATTGGTTGTAAGCTAATGCAGCCACAACAGCAATTAACAATGCTGTGCCTAGCGTTTGTGCGAGACTTACGAACGTCAAAGTTGGAGCAACCACAATGAAGGCTGCAATGATAGATAGAATAGCGTTGACCCATGCAGGGTATTTGCTGGTGAAACTCACTGGTACGAGTTTCAAAAGTTCGGTGATTACTAAAACGGCTCCGGCGGCTAAGGCTGTTGCCTGGGTAAAAAATTCCATAATTATTGTCCTGCTTTCTTAATATAAACTTGAGCCGGTACATACTGAGAAGCCGCCTCAAGTTCAGCTACTTTCTTTTTTAAATCAGCTATTTGCTTTTCTGCGGCTGGCTTGTATTGCCAGTAAGCAACGCCTGTTGTATTGGCATAGTCTAATACTTTCATAGTAGCTACACCCATATCTGTGCCAAGAAAAGGATCTTTGGCTAGTTGTTCGTCTGATACACTCTCAGAGTACACACCAAGATATAAATATTTTAGATCGTTTGCTGTTGCTAACATAGCTCCTCCATTATAACTCTTTATTCTATAAATATGTGGATTTTTAGTAGATCTCCACGCTTCGTTTTCACTACCGATACGCGAGGCATAGACATAAGCACCATCTACTAGCATACGAGCCACACCACCCATGCTCACATTTTCTTCAAATACACGGCCACCGGTAAGTTGAGTAGCTATATGGCCGTAAGTGCCGAACTCGTAACAGACCACATCACCTTCTTGGCGATCAGCATACGGTACTTCGTCAGCCAATCCTTGAGCTACTAGTGTTTGACCGACATATCGGGCATCACCTCTAGCCGCAAAAGGGCTTGGTACGCCAGTACAGTCTTGCATAAACCATTTAACAAGAGTTACGCATTGACCAGTTAAATTACCGTCCGCTGGGGTTTCACCATTAGCGGTAAAAAATATATTCTGCCGCGATGCGGCGTAATCGTCAGCGTTCGCCATTGCCTTCTTCTTCCGGCTCGATGGCTGGAGCTGGGCGATCTACTTGTTTTGGTTCAACGCTCATTTTTTTGTCACCTTATCTACCACTTGGGTTTCAACGTGCTGTTCTTTAACATTTTGCTTAGGGTTGAGTAATGTGTCTCGATCTGTCGCAGCAATTATTGCACTACCTTGTAAAGTTTTAAGTATCTCGACATTGCTTTTAGATAGTAGTGTTAAAGATCGGGCTATCCGTTTAAGGGGTACTTCTTTGTAGGTGCTTAATTGTCCCTCTAAAAATTTAATAGACTTTTGATTATCTAGGTGTTCCTGTTTTGAATATTTAAGTTCTTTTTCCAGTATCTCTACTCTGTCTTTAAGGTCAGATAGGTTTTCTGATTTAGTTTTAGAGGTGAGAAGTATAATTGCACCAGTGACATATCCTATGTAACCAATTATCCCAAAAGCATCCATAATTAGGTCTTAATTATGTGGTTAAGCGCCAAGTACGGCTGCATATTATTATGTGCAGCACTGCCACCCCTGCTGTCAGTAGTGCCGCCATCTATGGCTGAAGCGTTACCAATAGCAATTTTACCCGATGTCGCTGTAGGTGGCGTGCTGTTTGTAACAAGTGTGTGTGTGTGAGCTGGCATTTCACTGATAGTGTCAGCGTGATTCTGCTCACCACCATGTTCAGCGAGTGTACGAGCAGTACCAGTATGAGTACCAGTATTCGTGCCAGATCCGACAGCAGTGAGATTAATTGCAGTACCAGCCACTGCGTTCGCGAGAGTAGTCGCGAATTGAACATGTGTACTATCAACGACAATTAGGTAGTAATCAGTCGCTAGAGATAAACCAGTTGGTAATGCTCCAGTAGTCGTAAGCTGAACTTTACGACCTGTTATAAGTTCAGAGTTAGCTGTAACAGTAACTTGTTCAGTACCGATATTTACGTCTGTACTTGCAAAGGTAAATGTCCAGATGTTACTACCAACTCCAACAGAAGTGCGACCACGCATATCAGGCAAGGTAAAGTGAGTTCCATCAACTGAGCCAAAAGCAGTACCGATAGCTGTGAACAGGTCAGCATAGTCGGTTCGTAATTTAGATGATCCATCACAGAGTAAGAAGCCTGTTGGCGCCGCACTACCAGCAAAAGGTAAGACAACACCGGCTGGTGTCGCTAAGTGGATAGAAGTAGTGTTGAGGCTACCATTATCGAGGTGGGCTGTCTCTAATACGGAGGCTAAATTATTAGCATATTGAGTTGTAGGTCGAATGATAACAATATCGCCTACTGCGCTACCAAGATCAGTATACCCAGGTGCGATGGTGTCAATTTCAAGGTTTGCGCCGTCAACATGGCCAGTGAAGTCAACGCAAGTTGCCGCAGATATAACAGTGATAGTTTCAGATGTTACAGGGTCAGTGAAAGTGTGAGGTGTACCCATGCTGCCAGCAAAACCAGCGGCGTTTATGCCGAGTACGGTGTTTACGATGATTGTTGATGCTGCTGGAGAGCGTGTACTTTGAATGGTCGCAAGGTTAGCGTTACCGCTACCGTCACTTGCTTTGATGAGTTTTATTGATGCCATGATTTCATTATACAACAAAGAGGGGCTTTACCTCAAATAAGCAATAGCTCGTTTTAATAAGTTTATATCATCTTTGAAATAACCTATGCCCAAATTACAATTCGTGCAAAGCCATCCTCTAGCTTTCATAGTTTTATGACAATGATCCCTATTAAGACGTGTCTTAGCCCCACAGATATCACAATCTTTAGACTTTTTTATACCCTTAAAAAGAAAATATCGTTTAGCTTCCACCTGTTTCGCTATGCTGGTGCTGTTAAGTCTGCCCAGATAGTAGCGATTAGCACAGGCATATCCACCAGCGCGAACCTTGATTATAGATACATTGCCACAAGTTTCGCACTTACCATGCCTAAGAATAGTATCAATATTTTTCAAAGTATGAATGTGTTTACCCATACTCTAAGTATACATAAAAGAGGGGTAAGAAATAAATCTACACCCCTCTTATGTTTTTTTCACTAACTACTGTTAGGAGTTGGTTCGTTCTAGAGTAGCAATTGCTTTGGCTTTTAGACCGAAGACAAACACATCACCACGAGCGCGAAGCTGCAACTCAGAACCACCATGTCCAGGTACGTCCTTGATGAGCTTCATGCCGCTTCCGCTAGCAGGATCCATCTTAGGAGTAACACGGATTACGGCGCGCTTATCAACGATAATCGCATCGTAAGTGCTGAGGAACAGAGTATCTTCCGCTTCAACAACCATCACACCGTCAACTGGGCCAAGAACACCATTTTTACCAGCTTCATAACCAAGGTTAGAGCCGTCAAAGCTTGTGACAAGAGCTTTGAAAGTATCAGACACAGCGAATGGAACCCAAGCAATCATGTTGCCAGGACGGCCACCACCGCGCTTAACTTTAGAAACAGTATTGAAGAACTTAAGCTTGATGCTGTCAGTACCAGAAACCCATGTAACTTTGTTGCCAGCCGGACGAGCGGCTACAATCTTGGTGATTGCGTAAGCGTCAAAGTCAGGGATAAATTTATCATAAACCCATGAATGAGCGAACTTGCTTGCTAGTGACGCAATAGGAGTGTCCAGCTCCAAAGTATCCTGAATACGCAAGAATTTGTACTTGTTATAAGCAAGTGTCATATCCTGCTTGTCAGTTTCAGCAAGTGTTACAGTTTGTGAAGTAGCAGTTTCATCGTAACTACCAAGAGAACCACCACTGATGTCGTAGTTCAATAACCGAACAGTTTGTGCGCTAGTCCAATCGACGCCGTTAGCGTCAAGGTGCTTAGCGACATAAGAAGCAATTTCAAGAGGCTTGTCCAGAATAGAACTGGTTTTAATGCCATATGCTGATGCCATAAGAGTAATCCCTTTCAATCAAATTTAATATGTGTGTTGTCTTCTGTTAAACTAAGAATACCACAAGGGTTATCACACAAGCAAATAATATGCAAATACCAGCACACCGACTACCGCCAAGAGACTATCAACCAGAAATCATTGAAGCCTACAATGATCCAGAGATAGACGAACTTTTATTAATTATTGCGCGGCGCGGTGGGAAAACGACCCATATCTTTTCTGAAGGTGTAGTGCCTGACCTTGTTAAAGAGGTTCAAACGATCGTACTAGTTTATCCAACAGCTAAAATGGGCTTCCGTAACTTCTGGAATAACATTGAAGACGATGGCTTCAAGACTATCGAGCATATACCGTCAGGATTGATAGCGCGTCAGTCTAACAGTGAAGACGATATGCGTATCGAGCTTATAAATGGCTCAGTGTTTATGTGTGTTGGCGCTAGTAATGTTGAGGCGCTGCGTGGTGCGAACGGTAAGAAATATCTATTTGATGAGTTTGCTGATGAGCCTATTGAGGCTGTCAACGTGGTTGCTCCAATTGTTGAGAATAACGGTGGCAAGCTTATTTACATGGGAACTTGTAAAATCGATGGTATCAACGGTGAAACAATGCGCCGAATGCATTTTAGATTCAAGAAAACACCAGGTAAGTACACCTGTTATGTTGACGCTACTCACTACATGACCGCCGAACAGCTAGAGAAGTCACGCCAAGGCTATATTTTGCGTAATGGCAACGACTTCAAGTATCGCCAAGAAATGTTACTTGACTGGGGACAGTCGTCAGCTAGTAGCTACTATGGGGGCATAATGAGCGCTAAGGATAAGAACGGTACTATCGGTGAATTTGCTCACAATCCAGCCTATCCTGTCTATACCGCCTGGGACTTGGGCAAGTCTGACACTATGGTTATTTTGTTCTGGCAATACTACGATCTCAAAATACGTCTAATTGACCTATACGAAATCAATAATGGTAGTATCAAAGCGGTTATCCCTGTTCTGCAAGCCAAAGGCTACAACTACGGCTGGCACTTTTTACCGCATGACGGCACAGTCGCTAGTCTAAACGATAATATCCAGCGTATTCAAGTTTTGCACGAGGCCGGCATGGTCAATAGTTCAACGCTCAAACGTGAGGGTGTTAGTCTCGGTATTAGCCGTGTCATAGACGGTCTACTAGACCTGCGTATTA
>JAYVRB010000041.1:0-23631 GCA_043776675.1 bacterium | reverse complement strand
TAGTACTGAAGATGACTTGATGCGTATATTTGGAGGAGATCGCATCGGAGGCATCATGGAACGACTTGCGGTTGACGATGAAACACCTATCGAAAACCGTTTGATTTCTAAGAGCCTTGAAGGCGCGCAGAAAAAAGTTGAAGGCTACCACTTTGATCAACGAAAGAACGTCGTTCAATACGATGACGTGATGAACCGCCACCGTAAAGCAATATATTCAATGCGTCGCGAAATACTAAAGTCAGGTGATATCTCAAAGCGAATTAAGATATTTATTACTGATGAAACACAAAGCTTAGCCACATCTCCTCTCGTTACAAGCGAAGATTTCGAAGATTTCGAAGATGTCATACGCGAACTATTTCCATTTAATGAATCAACCCTTGATCGTCTATTTGATAGTGACGCACAAAAGTTCTCATCTGTTTTGAAGACAGAAGCAGAAGAATTATATATTGGCCGCGAAGCGGCTTTCACTAGCGATATTATGCGTAAAGTTGAACGAGATGTGTACCTTCAGGTATTAGATAATCTTTGGATGCAACACCTAGAGAACATGGATCACCTGCGTGAAGGAATCCATTGGATGAGTGTTGGACAGAAAGACCCGTTAGTAGAATATCGTCGACGTGGACAGATGCTTTTTGAAGATATGCAACTTACACTTCGACATGATGTACTGCGCGCACTATTTCACGCTGAACCGCTAAGTCTAGAAGAATTTAACCGAGCAACAGAGACTGACCTAACAAGAGCAGCACGCGGTTCTATCGAGAATGCTAGTCAAATAACTAAGGCTGAAGTTGAGTTTGACGCTGAAGATTTTACAGACAAGCGTAAACAAATCGAAGCACGTAAAAGTGAAGCCGTGAATCGTAAGAAGTCTCGTAAAATTGAACGCAAGCGCAAGTCTGCCGGCAAGAGGAGAAAGCGCTAAGGCTGGGTGAGGCCTATCGTTCAATCACTAAATGAAACATTCAGTCAGCGAGATTGTTCTCAAAAATGGGGCTAAAGGACTACTTGTCCATGTTCCTGATGCGTCAGTGATGACTTTCGATATCAACTTTAGAGCGGGTGAGTACCTGGTAAATCCTGATAAGTGGGAAGTTCCACATCTAATGGAACATGTTCTTTTGGGTGCTAACGAGATGATTCCGAAGGCGCGTGATTTCCAGGCTGAGCTAGAACGTAACGGTGCTTATAGTAATGCCACAACTGGTGTATATGATATTACCTACGAAGCTGAATGTGCAGATTTTGAATGGGACAGAGTACTCGGACTTATGCTACTTGCCATTACAAAGCCGCTTTTCCTAGATGAAGAGTTTACAGCAGAATTTGGTAATGTCCAAGAGGAGATGTCAGCTCGAAGCAATAATCATTTTCGAAGATTAAGCCTAGAGATGCGCAAACAACTTGGGCTGATAGCCAAAACTGATGCCGAACGACTTGAAATAATGGACAATGTCAAAGTAGGGGATGTTCGTGAACACTATATTAAGACTCACCACACAGGCAATATGCGATTTGTAATTGCTGGCAATCTTACTCCAGGAAGGCAGGATCAAATTAACAGTATCTTAGAGAACATTGAGCTTCCTAAGCAAGGTCGTCGGTTCGCATTACCTCACGAAAAGCCACTTAGACTCAAAAAACCAATATATGTTCAGAATGATACTGTCGAGAATGTCTACTTCTATCTAGACACATTCAAAAACGGAAGGTTAACAGATCCTGAGACAGACGCATTAAATCTTGTGAATACGATGCTTACAGAAACTCTGTATTCCAAAATACTTGGTACAGCCCGTGAAAGAGGACTTGTATATGGTATGAACTCTGGACTTTCCCAAACTCGAGACGCTAGTAATTGGTGGTTCGGCGCGCAGGTATCTGATAAGAATGCCGGTGCACTGATGGATATCATAGTTGATGAACTACACAAGGTATTAGATGGAGAAATCAGCAAAGAGGAGATTGAATCGACCAAACAATACGCTCTAGGTAGGTTTCAACGAAGTGCTCAGACAGTTGGTGGAACTGCAGCAGGATATACCGGAAGGTACTTCTTCGATGGTGTCATAGAAAGCTACTACCATGTTCCACAACGCATCAAAGATGTAACCAAAGCACAGATCGTAGATATAGCTCGTGCAATGTTCGCCGATAATTACTGGGGATTTGGCGTGCTAGGAAACTGCGGAGAAGAATTCGCTAGCAAACTACACCTAAGGTTAGAAGCATTATGGAGTCGCAAGAAGATTGAATCAAAGGCTGATGATGGAAAATCAAGCTAAAGATCTACAAATAGCAATTTCAGCTGCAATAACTCAATTAAATATACATGAATATGTTAAAGAACTAGATGTATTGACAGAGCAAAGCTCTGATCCTGCATTCTGGGACGATTCTAAACACGCTCAAGATGTGATGATACAGATATCAAAACTAAAGGATCGTACATCACCATGGCTTAGTCTTGAATTAGGGATGAAAGATTTGATTGAACTAAACTCGGCAAATGATGAAACTCTAGCTGAAGAACTGAGTACCCAATACGAAGAACTAACTATACAATTTGATAGGCTTAAAAAGGAATTAAAACTCAGTGGACCATACGATTCTCTGGACGCAATACTTAGCATTCACGCGGGAGCTGGAGGTACTGATGCACAAGATTGGACACAAATATTGTTCAGAATGTATAGCAGGTATTTTGAAGCTAACAGATGGAAGGTAATAGCTGTAGAAGAAAGTAGTGGTGATGAGGCTGGACTCAAGAGCGTTATGGTTGAAGTTGTGGGTAGTTACGCATACGGCAAATTAAAGTCTGAGCATGGCGTCCACCGTTTAGTTAGGCTTAGCCCATTCAATTCTGACAATCTGAGACAAACAAGTTTTGCTAAAGTCGAAGTCATTCCTAAAATTGTTAAGCCTGAAGATCTTGATATCGATGATAATGACCTGAAAATTGATGTATATCGCAGCGGTGGAAAGGGTGGTCAGAGTGTCAATACAACAGATTCAGCTGTCCGTATTACACACATACCTACCAATATTGTTGTTGCTATCCAGACTGAGCGTAGTCAGCTCCAAAACAAGGAAATCGCAATGACAATAATTCGCTCACGTCTAGCCCAACTTCAGCTTGAACAACATCAAGATAAGCTTTCTGAACTCAAAGGCCCTAACCAGTCAGCAGAATGGGGTAATCAAATACGCAGTTATGTTCTTCACCCCTATAAACAGGTTAAGGATTTGCGCACAAAATACGAAACTTCCGATCCTGATTCAGTGCTTGACGGCGATCTAGATCCATTTATTAATGCCTACCTCGATCACACCTTATCTACCAACAACTCCTAACACCCGATATTCCCATTTTCCATTCTACCTACCTACGTTTTTGCTAATAAATGTTCACGGATACACTTCTCAGCAAGCAATTGAAATATGGTTTTAAGTAGATAGTGATGACATCTGTTATTGCGTTTATGATAAAATGTAGTTAATGATTCTCCTCGACCGAGTAACCAAAACCTATAACAAAGATAGCGGAGCTGCTCTCGACCGTATTAGCATACATGTTGAACCCAAAGAATTCGTGATAGTTGTTGGTCAAAGTGGAGCGGGTAAGACTACATTACTCAGACTTTTGACTCGAGAAGAGCGTCCCACAAGTGGCAAAATTGTCATTGGCGGTATTGATTATGACAAACTTAAAGATAAGGAAATCCCACTACTTAGACGAAAGATTGGTGTAGTATTTCAGGACTTCAAGCTTTTGCCCAACAAGAATGTCTACGAAAACGTCGCTTTTGCTCTAGAGATTGTAGGTGTCAGCAACAAAGAGATTAAGCACACTGTGCCCAAAGTCTTGGCGATCGTAAATCTAAAAGGCAAAGAAAAGCGTATGCCACACGAGCTTAGCGGAGGCGAAAGACAGCGAGTAGCTATCGCTAGGGCTATTGTCAGGCAACCACGAATTCTAATTGCAGATGAGCCAACAGGAAACCTCGACCCTAAGCACGCTTGGGATGTTATCGCAGTATTAGAGAAAATTAACAAATATGGTACGACCGTACTTCTTACAACGCACAACCAAGACATCGTTAATAAACTAAAGCGCAGAGTAATTACTATAATTGACGGGAAAGTATCAAGCGACCGAGCAAATTCAGGATACAGCGGTAAGTAAAATGATTCAGAGACATTTCCGAACATTTTTAAGGGTTGTACATACAGGTATTTTGAATTTTATGCGCAATATCAGCCTAGCTGTAGCGGCAATGGCGGTGATGGTAGTGACTCTTACGATAGTTCTATTCTCTATTATTGCAAACGCTACTTTCATCAACACCATTGACGGGATTACCGACAAGGTGGATATTTCAGTGTATCTCAAAGATACTAACACCAAGGTTCAAACCGATAAATTAGTGGCTGATCTCAAGAGTTTATCTAATGTTAAATCAGTAGTATATCTTTCAAAAGAAGATGTTCTTAAGAAGTACATGTTGCAAAATAAAGACAATACAACTCTTCTACAAGCTATCAATCAAACTTCAAATCCATTGCCCGCCACAGTTCTAGTTAAGCCAGTCAGCCTAAACCGAATAACAGATATTAAAGTCTTTTTAGACAAGACAGAGGTTGCTGACTTACAATCCAATAAAGCAAGCTATAGTGGAGACCGTAAGCAAGCCATAGACAACATTACACATGCGACAGATGTTCTTAGAAATATAGGTGCTGTAACAGTGATTGTATTCGCTGTTATTTGTGCACTAATCATTTTCAATACTATACAAATGGCAATCTTTAATCGCCGAGACGAGATTCAAATTATGCGCCTACTTGGTGCTAGCACTAGTTATATCCGTGGTCCGTACATTGTGGAAAGCATCATATACGGTATTTTGTCTGGGTTCGCTTCGATATTTATTATAAATTCAGCTCTTGTCACTTCAAGTAACGCTCTACAAGCGAGTAGTCTTGGCCTACTTGATATCAAATATGCTAGCGATTATTTTGGATCACATTTCTTCGCTCTACTTGGCATACAAGTCGGCATCGGAACATTACTGGGTGCAGTTTCGTCCGTAATTGCAACTCGACGCTATTTAAAGTTCAAGACTAAATAGGTCAAGATAACTCTGGTGATAAAATCCAATAGAAGAGGGTAGCAGTTGATGAAATATGATATAATCATGAATACGATCAATAAAATAAAAAACATGCCTATTAACAACGTTAACTCATCACTATTAGCGGGCCTAAAAAGGCTTGGATTTGGCGTACTTACCATCATGATAATAGGTAGTGCAGTTATAGTCCGTGCTGACACTTTTGACGCGCAGATTAACGCGCTTCAAGAGCAGAACTCTAGCGTTAAAGGTCTTCTCAATGGTTTAACATCTCAAGCCTCAAGTTATCAGTCGGTTGTAAATAACCTTCGATATCAGGTGTACACCTTACAGGTTCAAATTCAGAAAAATCAGGATCGGCAATTTCAGTTAGAGCAACAAATAGTTGAAGCTCAAAATAAAATCGATACAAAGAAGCGAGATTTAGGCGAAGTCATAAAAGCCATGTACTTTGACGGCGACATTACTACTATCGAGCAGCTGGCTATTAGTGATAACCTCAGTGACTACATAGACAAGCAAGCTTATCGTCAGAAGGTTCAGGATCAGCTTAACATTACAATAACCCAGATAGGTGAACTTCAAGCACAGCTTAAGCAGCAAAAAGTAGAGGTCGATACTCTGGTTCAGTCTCAGAAGTCCCAGAGATCACAATTATATGCCAAAGAAGCAGAACAGAGCGATCTTCTTGCGTACAACCAATCTCAGCAGAATGAATATAACTCTCAGATTGATGCCAACACTGGTCAAATTGCAGAGTTGCGTCGTTTACAGATCATTGCCAATAACCGGTATAGCATCGGTAACTACAAAGGTGATCCAAATAATGGAGGATATCCTAACGTATGGGCTAATGCTTACCAAGACAGCTTAGATGACTGGGGAATGTATAATCGCGAATGTGTTAGCTTCACCGCTTTCAAAGTTCATCAAGACTTTTTATTAGGAAAAAATTCCAGAGATATGCCGTACTGGGGAGGTATTGGTAATGCAAACGAATGGCCTAGGAATGCCAGAGCAGCAGGTATTAGAGTGGACACAAATCCAGCTCCAGGATCAATTGCTATCAGTATGGCGGGCTTTTATGGTCATTCAATGTATGTAGAAGCTGTGAATGGCGATAAAATTTATATTCAGCAGTACAATCAACAATTGGATGGTCAGTATTCTGAAGGTTGGCGCTACACAACAGGACTTGTATTCTTGCACTTTGATTAAGGTAATTGTCGTTCCTTAGCATGACAAAAGCATCTTTTCAGCCTAAACGGATGTATCGCAACGCTCTAGACGTCTCCACGGGGTATCTGTAACTTAAGCGGTTTGCTATAATTAATCTAATGCAACCAAAATCTACACAGCCGATACACGGAGGATATTCTAGTAGTCGCAGATGGCGTAATACCACCTCATCTTTATTTATAATAGTCTTAGTATTTTTTGTAGGAATCGCAGTAGGGGATGGACGAGTTAGAGCCTATCTTACGCACAGCAATCGACCAGAAACTAGCCTGCCAGATAAACTCGACATGTCTTCTGTTCAACAAGTATATCAATCTCTCAAAAACAACTATGATGGCAAACTTTCGGCTACTGAGCTTGTAGATGGGCTCAAGCACGGACTAGCGGCGGCGGCTAACGATCCTTATACCACTTACTTCACTTCAGCTGAAGCTAAGTCTTTCAATCAAGAACTAAATAATACATTTAGCGGGATTGGCGCTCAACTTGGAACTGATTCCGAGGGTAACATTGAAGTTATATCTCCTATAAGTGGACTACCAGCTGATAAAGCTGGAATAAAAGCACAAGATATAATCGCCAGCATTAATGGTTTGACGACTACTGGTATGTCTGTTGACCAAGCAGTACTTAAAATCCGCGGACATAAAGGCACGACCGTAACCTTGCAAGTTATTCGTAACAAGGCTGAATCTCTCAACTTCACTATCACAAGGGATAACATAACCCTCCCAAGTGTTAAATCAAAAATTTTGGTAGGAAATATAGGCTATGTTCAGATATCAACTTTTGCAGATGATACCACAAGCCTCATGCAAAAAGCAGCTGACAATTTTAAATCTAAGAAAGTATCAGGAATCATACTTGACCTCAGAGGAAACCCTGGAGGATTACTCAACGTGGCTGTAAGCATATCGAGTCTTTGGCTCGAGCCTGGGAAGTTAATTCTACAAGAGAAACAAGGAAGCGAAGTCATACAGACATACAATGCGCTGGGTGGTAATGAGCTAATAGGAATACCCACTGTAATTTTAATCAATCAAGGTAGCGCGTCGGCGTCCGAGATTACAACAGGAGCGTTACTTGATAATAAGTTAGCATACGTGATAGGTGAGAAGAGTTATGGCAAGGGTGTTGTTCAACAGTTGATAAATTTTAATGATGGTTCACAGCTTAAGGTTACTATTGCAAGCTGGTATCGTCCTAATGGTCAGAACATTAATAGGCTAGGGATTACACCTAATAAGGTCGTCACAATTTCGGCAACAGATTCAGCTGCTGGTATTGATACCCAACTGCAAGCTGCCCAAGCCTATCTCAAGAAATAAAAGTTGAGAATTGGTAGTCTGGTTAATTATTTAGAATTTCACAGTTCACATTTAACAAATTATTTAACATTTGGCATTTTTAATTGTCATCCTGAGCGAAGCGAAGGATCTTTCGTCCCCGTATCGTAATCAGATTCTTCACCTACCGCATGGTAGGTTCAGAGTGACATGTTCGGCTACTGAGCTTGCCAAACATCTTAGCAATAGGTTACTCTGATATGTATTAGTTGAGGTGACAAAAGCGTGTCGAAACCGAAATATATTTTCGTTACTGGCGGAGTACTTTCTGGATTGGGAAAGGGTATTACCGCCGCCTCAATCGGCAATCTACTTAAAGCTCGCGGACTAAAAGTTAATATTCAAAAATGCGATCCATATCTCAATGTTGATGCTGGATTACTTAACCCTCGTGAGCATGGTGAATGCTTTGTTACTAAAGACGGAGCAGAGACTGATCTTGACCTTGGGCACTATGAAAGGTTTCTAGACCAGGAGCTAACATCTTCGAGTAGTCTGATGAGCGGACGAGTGCTCCTCAAATTAATTCAAGATGAACGGGCAGGTAAATTTGACGGAGATGATGTCCAAATTATCCCTCATCTTACAGGAGCAATGCAGGATTTAATTATTTCAGCTGGAGAAGGATATGATGTTCACATTATTGAAATCGGCGGTACAGTAGGCGACTATGAGTCACTATCTTTTATTGAAGCGATTCGCGAACTTGGTTTTAAGGTTGGGCTAAACAACTGTTGTTATGTTCATGTAGTCTACTTACCTTATCTCGGAGCTAGCAATGAAATCAAAACCAAGCCAGCACAAAATTCGGTTAGAGATCTGCGAGGTCTCGGAATTGCTCCAAACATTTTAGTAGGACGAAGTGAGAATCTTGCACCTGAAAGCGCAAAGCGTAAATTAAGCTTATTTAGCGGAGTGCCTGAGTCAGCCATCGCACTATTGCCAAATGCCAAAAGCATTTATCAAGTCCCACTTACACTTGAGGACACAGGAATAGCCGATGTGATCGTTAGACAATTAAATCTTAAAGTTAAAAAGCCTAACCTAAAAGCATGGCGTGAAGTTGTGAAGCGTGCCACTACAGATTATAAGAAAACAGTTAAGATTGGATTCATTGCTAAATACTTAGATAATACCGATACGTATATGTCTGTATTCGAAGCATTACGCTCAGCAGCCTGGAGCAATAATTGCAAAGTTGATATTGACTGGATAGATGCCAATAGCCTAGAGCCTAGATCTGTAGATGTAGCCAAACGTCTCAAAGCTTACGACGGGATTTTGGTGCCAGGTGGTTTTGGTAGTCGTAGTTTAGAAGGAAAGATAAAGGCCGCCCAGTATTCGCTTAAAGCTAAAGTACCATATCTGGGACTATGCCTAGGAATGCAAATGGCCGTGATAGCTGCAGCCCGTAATGCTGGGCTCAAAGATGCGACTAGTTTTGAGCTAGATTCAAGAAGTAAACAGATGGTTATCAACACTATGTCTGACCAGAAAGACAAGCTAAATACTGGCGGAACAATGCGCCTAGGCAATTACCCTTGTAATCTAACTAAAGGAAGTTTGGCTGACAAAGTCTATGGAATTAGAACAATCATTGAGAGACATCGCCACCGAGGTGAAGCCAATGGCGCCTACTTAGATCAATATGAAAAATGGGGCATCAAAGCCACCGGGATTAACCCTGAAAATAATCTTGTAGAAGTTATTGAAGGACTTAGCCACCCGTTCTTTTTAGCCAGCCAATTTCATCCTGAATTTAAGTCTCGCCCCAATCGCCCACACCCAATGTTTGAAGGTTTTGTCAAAGCTATGCTAGAAAGGTGATTCAATTAACGACTCACTCTTGAGTAGTTGGGAATAATTGTGTAACATTAGCAATATGGATAATCAAACCCCTCGAAGAATATTACTTGTAGAAGATGATAATGCGCTTGCAAGCGTTTACGTAACTCGATTGCAAGCTGAAGGTTTTGATGTACGGCGTGTTGATAACGGGGAAGATGCACTCGCTGCTGCCCTGAGCTACAAACCAGATTTAGTTATTCTAGATGTTATGATGCCAAGAATCAGTGGCTTCGATGTGCTAGATATCTTACGAAATACTCCTGAGACTGCTAGTCTCAAGATAGTAATGCTAACAGCTCTTAGTCAAGATAGTGACAAACAACGTGCCGAAGCTCTAGGTGTTGATGAATACCTCGTCAAATCTCAAGTTGTAATTGCCGACGTTATCGATCGTATACGATCCCACTTCGCCTAAACCAAAAACGCTCATCTTCTGGGGTGTAGAACAGATACTATATCTTACAATTATATAACGTGAACGGTTGTGCGTCTGACAGTTTTGCCTGTGAATAGACGAACTTTCTGAGTTTCAAAAGAGATGATTCCGTCTTTAGTTGCATGAATAGTGTAGTTACGACTAACCATAGTGCCATTGCCAGCTCGTTTGGTAAGTCCAACTTGGCGAACGATGACTTGGCCGTTCTTGACCTTTTCACCACCAAAAAGCTTAACACCAAGTCGTTGACCTGCGCTATCGCGTGTATTTTTGGAAGTTCCACCAGCTTTAACGTGTGACATTAATTAAATCCTTGTTATTACGAGCAATTGTCTGGCAACGATTTGATCTTCTCTAAAGTAGATTAGATTGTCATTCCCAATATGCTCAAAACTTATAGGATTATAGCCCAAATCCTCAATCTGGTCAATAAGGGGCAGATGTTTAAACGTTTTGGAGTCAATTTTCCAGGCTGGAATGGCTATACATAAACGTGTTCCAGGCAGTAACTGATTATGTAGATTTTGTAATGACTTCTTAATTATTAAGTTACAATCAGAAACTGTTTGAGCTAGAATCTCGGCGTTTGGTTTATCGGTGAAGGGACGACCAAGATACGCTTCACTCGCTACAAAATCAATTGGTGCTTCCCATGTGTGATTGGTAGCGTCACCGGGCTCTAGGCGAGTAACTTTAGGAGCGATATCGTGAGTTTCACCAAGCCATTCAATATTCTTGGCAGAGAATTCAACCATTCTTGGTTCTAGATCTGTGCCATAATTCTTGTAGCCCATCAAGGATGCCTCTTGTAGGATTACTCCCGTACCACAAAATGGATCAAGTATTGTCTGATCTATAATGGGCCTTGACGCAGGCTTGCCCTCAGGTGTTCCGCAAATTGAACTTAACTGTGATTCAGACAAATTTCCAACCGATAAGTTTATTATAATCTGAGCAAGTTTAGGAGGTAGCATTCCAACACGTGCATCTCGTTTCGGTCGATCACGGTCACGGAAAGCATAGGCGTCGATATTTTGAACTTTAACAGTTTGAGCGATCAGAGTTTTATCGCCGTCACGGATGATAACTAGTTCCCACCCTGTTATGCCAGTAAGATGATTGTGAATAACTTGAGCGCTATTAAGTTCAAGTTCTTTGTTAGGCACGAGTCTGACAGAACGACCAGTTTTGCGAATTGATTTCTTGAGACTTAGTCCACTGGCTTCAAGTTTCTTAATTCCAATATCAAAGCCAATAACGCTGAGGCCAAGTTGAAGTTTACCTTCGGGTACATTCTTGGAATGAGCTGGAGCAGTCTTGCGTAAATAATTTTCAATTTCATGCCAGATCACAGTATCGAGAGTTGTTAAAAGTTTGCAAAATTTAATAGATCCTCCAAGACGATCAAAGGCCATCATACAGGGGTCAACGTCTAGAACTGCAACATGATCACCGACCAGGCGTAATTTGTCCGAACCATATAGGCTAGAAAGTTCGGCCAGACCGAGCATCGGTTGGCGACCAAGTATCATTACGCTTTGCATTAGCTTAATTATAGCTGTAAATGTGAGATATAGGAATTAGAAATTCTCGTTCGAAACTAGCGACATACGAAATTCATTTAATTAATATATTCATTAAAAAATTATTATAGATTAAGTAATGGTCTTCGTTGGGAAGCTCTTTGTTTCTCGGGTATAATATTCATCATGGCTTTAAAGCAATACCTCAAGACGAACTGGAAGCTAATATTAAATATCGTAACTCTACTTGCGTTACTTGGTTTGATTTTTGCAATTCATGAACAGATTGCTGACACATTTAATAATTTCGATAAGGTTAACGCATGGATACTAGTATTTCTGATTCCAATGCAGATTTGGAACTATCATGCACAAACACGTTTGTACCAAAGATTATTTCGAATTGTCGGCAACACATTATCTTACAAGTATTTATTTAAGACAGCTTTAGAGCTCAATTTTGTAAATCACGTGTTCCCTAGCGGGGGAGTAACAGGAATCTCTTATTTTGGTATGAGGTTACGCAGAGGCAATAAGATTACTGGCGGCCGTGCAACGTTTATCCAAATTATGAAACTCGCACTAACATTATTATCCTTTGAGGTTTTAATAATTATTGGTGTACTGGCACTAGCCCTGACAGGCAAGGCTAACAATATGACAATATTGGTCGCTGGCTCTCTGTCAACTTTATTACTTATCGGTACGGCAGCATTTATTTACATAGTAGGTAGTCGGCATAGGATTAGTCTATTTACTAAATCTGTAACTAAGTTTATAAACAAGATAATTCACATAGTATTGCCCAAGAATCCCGAAACTGTTAATCTTGCAAAAGTCGAAAAAGTTTTTGACGATTTCCACGATAGCTATGCGAAAATCAGAAATAGTCATCAGTCCCTACGCGTACCGTTCATGTACGCACTCTTAGCTAATGCGACTGAAGTGCTTGTCTTATTCACGGTCTATATAGCGTTCGGACATGATATCAATATCGGTGCTGTAATCTTGGCTTACGCAGTTGCAAACTTTGCTGGACTTATTTCTGTATTGCCAGGTGGTATTGGTGTATACGAAGCACTTATGACAGCAGTACTTGTCAGTACAGGCGTACCTGCTGCTGTATCTTTACCGGTTACGATTATGTACAGAGTTCTAAATACTCTTATTCAGATTCCGCCCGGCTATTTTCTCTACCATCGTAACTTAACTCGTAAAGACGTCGAAATCCAGGAGTAGAATGATGGTCCAGCTAGATATTGAAGTAAGTGTTAGCGAGTTTGTGGATCTGCTAAATCAGACTCTAGGCTTTGCATATCCTTCAATTATGATAAAAGGAGAATTAGCGAATCTAAGGGTTAGTAAGAATAGGTGGGTATACTTTGATCTCAAAGATGAAGATTCCACAGTAAAATTTTTTGGCACGATTTATCAAATGCCTGGTCCTCTAGAAAATGGAATGATTGTTAAAGTTCGTGGACAACCAAAGCTTCATAATCTCTATGGATTTAGTGTTAACGTTCTTTCAATGCAACCTGCAGGAGAAGGGTCAATCCGAAAAGCAGCTGAGCTTCTTCAGGCTAAATTGACTAAGGAAGGATTATTTGACGAGTCGCGAAAACGCGTACTACCATATCCGCCTGAGCAAATAGGACTTATAGCATCCAAGCAGTCTGCTGCATATGCAGATTTCATAAAGATAATTAATGCTAGGTGGAGCGGAGTTTTGATAAAGCATATCGACGTTCAGGTTCAAGGCGAAGCTGCACCAGAGCAAATTATCAAAGCAATTGAGCAGTTTAATGCTTTGGCTAATCCAGTAGAAGTTATTGTGGTAATACGCGGTGGCGGAAGTGCAGAAGACCTCTCAGCGTTTAGCACAGAAGTTGTGACTAGAGCAGTTGCAGCTAGTCGAGTGCCAACACTCGTTGCCATAGGACATGAGATAGATTTGTCTTTGGCTGAACTAGCTTCAGACAAACGGGCTAGCACACCAAGCAATGCAGCAGAGCTACTCGTTCCTGATAAAACTCAGGTACTAACACAACTTAAAAGCATTACTGAACAGTTACATACCGATAGCCTGAGAGCTGTAAGGTTGGCTAGTCTTGGAATAATGTATCAAACTTCTACAATATCTTCGTCAATTGATTTGATAATCGATAAAGTTAAGTCGAAAAGTTCTAATTATCAAAATCTTCTAAATGCATTTAACCCTGTAGCCATTTTGCGTAGAGGATATTCAGTAGTTCGTAATAGCGATAATAATATTGTAAGATCGGTAACTAGCGTGAGGGCCGGTGATATAGTAGGAGTACAGCTGAGTGACGGTAAATTCATCGCAAAAATTTCAGAAAATAACTAAGGAGATTTATGTCTAACAATTCCAAATTAACTTACGCAGAATTAGATTCAGAGATTGAGAAAGTGATGTTAGAACTTGCGCGTGACGATTTAGACGTAGACCTTGCTGTAAAATACTATGAGAGGGGGCTTACGCTAGTCAAACAACTTGAAGAATATCTAGTGTCAGCAGAAAACAAAATCATTGAAGTAAAAGCAAAATTTGATATCAAAAAATGACAGAAGTATTTCTGATAGTGGGTGGACTAGTGGTTTGCTTTGGGTTTGTCGTAATATTCGGAGCACCGTATCTTCCGACACTTAGTCCACAAGTTGTGCTGGCATTTGAACTTGCAGACCTAAAACCTGGTCAATCCCTACTTGAGCTAGGTTGCGGTGACGGTAGGGTACTTATCTACGCATCAACACTTGGACTCAATATCACAGGCTACGAGCTTAACCCATTATTATTTCTAATTGCTAAATCTAGAACATGGAAGTATAGAGACAAAGTCACTGTTTTGTATGGAAACTTTTGGAACAAAGTTTGGCCTAACACAGATGCAATCTATGTATTTTTATTGCCTAGATTTATGACCAAGTTAGACGCTCGCATTAGTCAGAAAACAAAACGCAATACCAAACTGATAAGTATCGCATTCAATATCTCAGGTAAAGATCCATATAAGACCGGCAACGGCGTATACCTATATCAATATTGATAAGCTTGCCACGCCGAACATTCTTCGGTAACATTATATAATGATTAAGCATAACCAGAACGGATCAGTCAATGCAGTATTGATAACTTCAATGCTCGTGATCCTGCTTATCTTATCATTAATGTTCGGTGTATGGGCCTTCAGTAGCAGGCAAGACTACAAAAGTAATCTAGACACAAAGGTTACAGCGGCGATTGTTGTAGCCAAGCAGCAAGCGAGTACCCTCAAAGATACTCAGTTTGCTGAATTCGAAAAGTCTCCTCTTAGAACTTACTCTGGTCCTCAAGCTTACGGCAGTCTAAACTTGCAATATCCAAAATCTTGGAGTGGTTACGTTGATGATACTGGCACTAGCAACATTTTACTTGAATCATACTTCTCTCTAAATCTTTTATCATCATTCACTAGTTCAAATTCTGTCTTTGCACTAAGGATGCAAGTGAGTAACCAGAGTTATAGCGAGACAGTTCGGTCTGTATCCCAAACACAAGGTACATCTATTATCGCCTATGTTTTACCAAAGCTTCCTAACCAAGTCGGTATTAAATTATCAGGAACACTACCTAACTCAAAGCAAGGAGTAATGGTCGTACTTCCGCTACGCGATAAGACCCTATTAGTTTGGACTGAAACTAATCAATTCAGTAGTGATTTCAATAATTACATTCTGCCTAATCTTAGTTTTTCACCATAAGCTTTTTAGATTAATTAATCTTCAATTTAACCTGTAAACTAGGCATCATGGTGCTATACTGATTCTAGAATTAAGTGAAGGTAAAATAGACTAAATGGTGCAGCCAGACGAATCAACAATGCTGTCACAAGATCTACTTTTAAGCGTGGCTGAACAGCTTAAGTTACCGTTACTTCAAATCGCTCGAGTGGCAGAGCAGGGTATTATGACTGGCGTACACAACATCGTGTCAATACAGGCTACTGCAGATAATGCGCTGCAACTTTTAGATAGCTACACTCTTGGCGTTAGGTTAAGTCTTGATCGTCAATTTTTAGAGCTTGAACCAGTTACTGTCTCATCAGTATTGTATGATGCAGGCAATCAGTTAAATAGTTTAGCTAAGAGTTACGGAGTAGGATTAGAGCTAAATATCTCAGGTAAGTTCGGCCCAGTTATGGCTCACCGTGAGGGGCTTCAAGCAGCTCTTGTCAGTCTTGGCTCAGCGCTTATCGAAGCATTACCAGCACTCGAAACCAAGCAACTAAAATTACATCTTGCTACTCATAGATGTCGATACGGAGTTGTAGCTGGATTATATGCAGACGCTGAACAGTTGACCAGTGCAGTTCTTAAACAGGGAAGATCACTACATGGCAAAGCCAGACAACCGCTAGCTGGATTTAGCCAAGGTAGCGGAGCAGGAGTATTCGTGGCTGACTCATTATTCGAGGCAATGAATCTTAAGCTCAAAGTTTCTCGTCACCGAAATCTATTTGGATTTGGCACAGTACTACAATTAAATAACCAATTAGAACTAGTTTAATATGTCACATATTTTACTTATAGAACCTGACAGAGTGCTCGCTAATATCTACCGTACAACGCTTGAGGGTGCAGGCCATGAACTTCTGATGTGCGCTAGCGCGCAGTCGGCTATATTTGCGACAGACGCAATTTTACCTGATTTAATCATTATGGAAGTTCAACTTATAGATCATTCAGGCATTGAATTCCTATATGAACTTCGATCCTACCCAGAGTGGCAAAATATCCCAGTTATGATACTGAGTTCGGTTCCAACCTCAGAGTTTACTAATAGCCGCGAACTATTAGTAAATGAACTTGGAGTCAAAGCTTACTTTTACAAATCTAAAACTTCACTTCAAGATTTACTTCGTGCTGTGGATGAACTACTAAAGATTCCAGCGTGAATCAAATACAGACTACCGGTATAGTACTAACGCGAATCGATTATGGAGAGGCGGATCGAATAGTAACTATGCTTTCGCCTAATTATGGAAAACTACGTTTGATGGCCCGGGGAGTACGTAAAATCAAAAGCAGATTAGCTGGAGGCATTGAACTTTTCAGTATTAGTGAAATCAGTTTTATAAAAGGCAGGGGCGAAATTAGCACCCTTACTTCGACAAGATTAGTAAAGCACTACGGCAATATAGTAAAAGATATTGCAAGAGTTCAGCTCGGCTATGCTCTTATTAAGCTACTCAATAAGGCTACTGAAGATCAGCCGGAAGCAGAATACTTTGAGCTACTTGAGCGAGCCTTTGCTGCACTCGATGATCTTGACGTTCCTAGTAGTCTAATAGAAGTATGGTTCCATGCACAAATATTGAAATTAGATGGTCACAGTCCAAATCTAGAGACTGACACTTCAGGTGTCCAGCTATCAGTAGACAATAGTTATGAATTTGATATAGAAGCTGTTGCATTTTTCATGAAGCCAGAAGGGCGTTTCACAACCGATCACATTAAAACAATGAGATTAATTTTTGGTCGCAATAGTCCTATAGCCTTGTCTAGAGTTGAACAAGTCCCAGAGCTGATTAACGATATAGCACCGATAATTAAGCTTATGCGTGATATCTACATTCGTAGCGCTAACGCTAGTTAACGGTATCTGTTACAATAAAGGAATTATGCTGAACAACGTACCTCTCGAAACTATCGTCAGTCTCTGTAAGCGCCGTGGATTTATATATCCTGGCTCTGAAGTTTACGGTGGCCTGAGTGGTACTTGGGATTACGGACCGCACGGTGTCCAGCTCAAACGTAATATCTTGAACCTTTGGTGGAAAATGTTTGTTGAAGATCGAGAGGATATGTTCGGAGTTGATGCATCAATACTCATGAATCAGAAAGTCTGGCAGGCCAGTGGCCACACCGAAACTTTCACTGATCCATTAGTAGAATGCTCAAATTGTAATTCACGTTTCCGTGCTGACAAAATCGATACTACCAAATGCCCTAGCTGTGGAAAAGATAAAGCATTTGGTGAACCAAGACTATTCAACATGATGTTCAAAACTAAGGTTGGTCCTGTTGATGACGAATTATCGATTAGCTATTTGCGCCCCGAAACGGCTCAGGGAATATTCACTAATTATCGAAACGTAGTCGATAGCTTTTACCCTGATGTGCCTTTTGGTATTGCCCAGCAGGGTAAGGCATTTCGAAACGAGATTAGTCCTCGTGATTTTATCTTTCGAAGTCGTGAGTTTGAACAAATGGAAATTGAATATTTCGTGCATCCTGACAATTGGGAAGAAGCTTTTGAGACATGGCGCAAACTTATTTGGCATTGGACCCAAGCACTCGGTATCAAAGATGAAAACATTCATGAACTAGAGGTTGCAGACACCGACCGCGCACATTACAGCAAACGAACTATCGACTTTGAATATGATTTTCCAATTGGCCGTGAAGAATTACTTGGCCTAGCATATCGGACTGATTTTGATCTACAGAATATCGCGAAGTCTTCTGGTAAAAATATGGATTATCGCCCTAAAGACGGTGGAGACGCGTTTGTGCCTCATGTGATTGAACCTAGTTTCGGATTGGAACGTACTATCATGGCAGTGCTGACATCAGCTTACACAGAAGACGAAGTTAACGGCGAGAAGCGATCATATCTTAAATTTCCATCACATCTTTCACCAGTTAAAGTTTCAGTTTCGCCTCTACTTAAGAATAAACCAGAACTTGTTGCTAAGGCGCGTGAAGTTTACAACATGCTCAAGAAAGAGTTTGGAAATGTCATGTGGGATGACAACGGCAACATTGGAAAGCGTTACCGCCGCCAGGATGAAATTGGTACGCCTTACTGTGTGGTTATCGATTTCGAAACTCTAGAAGGCGATACTAAAGACACGGTCACTATTCGTAACCGTGATACTACCGAACAGCACAGACTTAATATTAGTGATCTGATACAAGCCATTAAACTGTGATTGTTTATTACACTGACGGTAGCTGTGAACCTAATCCAGGCAAGGGTGGATTCTCTGTCATTAAAGATATGAAGCCGCATATTCTTGGCAGTGAAGCAGGTAAGGGAGAAACGACTAATATCCGCATGGAAGGCTTGGCGATCATCGCCGCTCTCAAAGATTCTGATAAGCAACCATGCCAGATTTATAGCGACAGCGAATTTTGGATCAAGGTAGTAACCGTCTGGTCGTTGAATTGGGAGAAAAACAATTGGAAAAAGAAGGGTGGGGAGATTAAGAATCTCGACATCGTCAAAAAGATCTGTCCACTCTATCGCACAAGCAAGGCAGAACTAATTTGGGTTCGTGGCCACAATGACGACCCAGGCAATGAACTAGCCGATCATTGGGCCAACAAAGCCCGCATTCAACACAATTCTTAAATTAGACTTAATTAATCTGTAGATGTTTTGACCAACATTATCGATGGTGTCATGATCGTGGCATCAACTTAAGGAGGTTCTATATGAAATATAGCCAAAACCAGCAAATCCAAAAGCTACCAACAACTACTAAAGCTGCAGTAATAGTTCTAGCAATATTTGGGTTAAGCGGAGGTATCAGCTACGCGTCGCTCGTGAGCCAACCAGCTCTTACAAATAATACAATCAGTACTGCAACAGCTAGTCTGCAGCTAAGCACAGATAGCATCAACTATTCTGCAAGTATTCCAGGCTTCTCCTTTAGCGGAATAATGCCTGGCGGCGAGGCAGTTCCCAGCACTGGATATACAGTGTTACTTAAGAATACGGGGGAGACATCACTGGCCTTAAAACTTGGGGTTGCTAGTACTTTAGTAAATAGCGGTGGATTTGATCTTTCTAAGGTCCACGTTATCCTTACTCCACTCAGCGGTATATCACCTCAGAATTTCATTCTTCAGTCGCTTTTAACGGCCGACAAAAATGGTGGCGCTCCAGTAGTAAATCCAGTCAAGTTGCTACCAGGCTCTGTGTCGGCATATAAGCTTCAGGTGTCGCTTGATGCGGATGCAGTTAATAGCGAAAGTGCGAGCATCACTAATCTAAGCTTTTTGTTTAGCGGTGTGGCAGTAATATAGTCAATAGCAGTCTACTTGCGCTAGGATGCTAGACTGTAGGTATGATTCTCAAGAAAACTAACCGTCCAAATGCCTACGCCTTCATTGATAGCCAAAACTTAAACCTCGGCATCCAGCGAATGGGTTGGAAACTAGATTGGCGCAAATTCCGACAACTTCTCAAGAATAAGTACGGGGTTACACACGCCTATATGTTCATCGGCTATATGAGCGAGAACGAATCTATGTACGAATACATGCATGAGCTTGGTTATCTCGTAGTACTTAAGCCGACTGTAGATGTAAATATTGCTCATGTGGTTAATCCAGAATTATCCGAATCACAGCAAGCCAAAGAAGCTGAAGATCACAAACCTATGGTCAAAGGTAACGTTGACGCAGAATTAGTTTTATATGCTATGAAAGAGATGAGTAATTACGATAAGGCGATCATTGTTTCAGGTGATGGTGACTTCTTCAGTCTAGTGGAATATTTGAAGCAGAATAACAAACTCTCATGTGTCATGACACCGAACTGGCAGTATTCCTCTCTCCTCAAGATATTTGAATCTGACATAGTTAGGCTTGATCAAATGCGCAAACAGCTTTCGTACCTTGACCGCAAGAAAAGATAGCTTGTCTCTAGGGACCTGCATCTTGTAAACTAGTGATTATGCCATCAATGCGTCCTAAGATTGTAGTTATCGGCGGTGGCACCGGAAGCTTTACGTTATTGTCTGCACTACGAGAACATGAGGTCGACCTGACTGCTCTTGTCAGCATGGCTGATGACGGTGGTTCGACTGGTTTATTGCGCGACGAATTAGGCGTTCTTCCACCCGGTGATATACGTCAATGCTTGGTTGCGCTCAGTACAGCACCAGAAGAACTTCGTGAATTGTTTAATTACCGATTTCCAGAAGGTGCATTCGCTGGGCATTCTTTTGGAAATCTATTCTTAAGTGCAGTTGAGAAAATGACAGACAATTTTGACGACGCTGTTAGGATGGCTGGTGATGTACTGCGTATTGAAGGTAGGGTTCTTCCGATTACTCTTACAAGTTGCAACCTAGTCCTCAATAATGGCTCCAAGAAAGTAGTAGGAGAATTTAAAATTTCTAATGAGCATTTTAATCTTAGTACTCGTCCTCAAATTTCTTTAACACCAAACGCATCGATCACCATAGATGCAAAGAAGGCCATTATGGCTGCTGACTTAATAGTGATTGCTCCAGGCAATCTGTATGGTTCACTCGCCCCAGCACTTTTAGTCGACGGAATCGGTAAGGCTCTCAAAGCTACTAGTGCCAAAGTACTCTTTGTATGCAACCTGGTAAACAAGCCAAATCACACAAAAGGTTTTAATGTCACGGATTATGCTGAGGAAATCGAACGAGTAACAGGCGAAAAGATTATTGACTACGTGCTATACAATACCGACGAGCCGGATGCTGAACTTATGGCTAAGTATGCACTAGATGATGAGCTACCAGTAATTATTAACAAGCAATTACTTCGCAGCCAGAAGTATCAAGCTATAGGGGGAAGGTATCTATCTCGAGCACACCATACTAGAAACAAGAATGATAAGTTTATCAAGCGGTCCTTGATTCGACACAACAGTAAGACAATTGCAAAAAGTATAATCAAACTCCTACCGTAGAGATTGAGTTACAACAATACATAGTTGACAAATTGAGTAAATCTTGCTATTATAAAGATTGAATGATAAAACAAAAAACACTACTCGAAAAGTCTACAGACACCTTCTCTAATGCTGGAGAAAAGCTAGGCGTTCTATTGATGTCTGCAGCGATACTCACTGGGGTGCTTGAATTTGTAAATCATAATGACAACAAAATAGTTCTTACAAATCAAACTACATTGTCGTATGCCGGTGAGAATACAGGTAGTAATCCAATTAGACGTGAAAAGGGTACTGAAGAAGTGGGTGGAACACATTTCAGTTACGGAATCTCTCAGCGTACTCCGAGCCGATCTGGACGATAGAATAAGCTTGACCATTATACTAATTTGTGCTATTATACGTATATGAAATCAAATCTAGAAATTAAAAAACCAAATTATACTAGGCGTAGAGTTGCAGCTACTGGACTAGCAGTATTAGCATTGTTCGGAGCCAAAGATATTTATGATAAAGGAAAAGACTACGTTGCAAATGTACAACATGATAATAAGCAGTATCGTGATTTCACAAACCCGGATATTGGTAAACTTTTAGACGAGAAAGGATATACCGAGGACGAGGTTGTAACAATAACGATCCCAGTTAATGGATTAAATCCTACACACATGGCAAATATACTTGGAGCTAAGAACACGATAATTGTAAGAGATGAGATAACAGCTCAAGTTGGTGGTCAGTTTTCTATGAATCCTGGAGAGAAAATCGTACTTCCAAAAGATCAGTTCGATATACCCCTAGTTCAACCTAAGTAATAGTGCTGCTTCAATCCGCCTAGACACTATATGTGTGACTATTTGAGTATTTACTTAGTGGTTGTGGATAAGTGGTGTCAGAAACACCACTATTATTAATGATTGTGGCTTGTAGTGGGTGAGGGTGGGTAGTAAACTCATGTCAGTGGGTAATCGTGGGTACAGCAATGAACCCCTCCGAAGAAACAAAAATCACCACTAAAATATTAAACGGGAAGGCAAAGTGGATTACTTCGAAAGGAAACTCGACGACAAGCGTAGGTTAACCATACCGACAGAATTGCGTGCTGAGTTTGCGTCCGGAGTAGTTGTAACTAGAGGCTTCCAAGAATACCTTCATCTATATCCAAAATCGATATGGGATGGAGATGTCGAACCACTACTGAAGGGAAATATCCTGGATGAAGCGACAGCAGATCTTAACGTCCAATTCCGGATGGGAAAGGTCGATAGCGAGATTGACACTAAACAGGGTCGATTTGGCATCGAGCAACACCTTATGGAATACGCAGGTATAAAGCGGGATGTCAAAGCCGTGAGAGTCGGCAAATACTGGCGATTGATGGCTAAATAGCATCAGATCCAGCTAGCTCATTAAAAATTCAAAACAAAAACAGCTCAAAAAAACCGAGGTTAGCTACTCGGCAGCCAACACGTGGAACTAGATAGGCAACCACGCTAAAAAACTCGCACCTTTACTAAAACACCTCCCAAAACTCCACCTCACATAAGTCTCTCAAACTCGACTTGGCCAAATTGAATTTTTTCGATAAAGCCTCGTCAAACAAAAACAAAAACTTTTCAAAACAAACAGCTGGCTGCTGAATAGGTGACCTTGCAATAAGCAGGGAAACTATTACCGAGGGCGTGAAACCCCGCGGGCATAGTGACCTTGCTAAAAACAAAAAACAAGACAAGATGCACCAAAACAAAAACCAAAATACACATACAACTCATTTACCAGTGCTACTGGACGAAGTCGTGCAGTGTCTAAGCCCAGTCAAGGGAGAAACATTCCTTGATCTGACCGCTGGATACGGTGGACATGCGTCGGCAATACTGGCTAGAACCGAGAATTTCAAATCGAGCTTACTCGTAGATCGCGATAAAAATGCGTTTGACGAACTAAGCAAAATATTTGATAAGACCGGTATTGAGATTAGACATCAAGATTTTTTGACAGCCAGTCGAGAACTTGAATCTCATCATATGAAGTTCGATCTAATTTTGGCTGATTTGGGCGTATCGTCACCGCACCTTAACGAGGGGACACGTGGTTTCGCCATTCGCGAGTCGTCAGATCTTGACATGAGAATGGATCAAACCCAGGACCTAACAGCCTATACTGTAGTCAATACATATCCTGAGGCAAAATTAGCCAAGATACTTAAAGATTATGGAGAAGAGCCAAAAGCCAAACAAATAGCTCGTGCTATTGTCACAGCAAGACCAGTCAAAACAACTGATCAACTTGCTGTAATTGCGGCTCACGCCTGGCCGGGTCACAGTCGGGTCCATCCTGCAACTAGGACATTTCAAGCAATAAGAATCGCCGTAAATGA
>JAYVRB010000040.1:0-6236 GCA_043776675.1 bacterium | reverse complement strand
TTAATTATGCTAAACGAGTACAAGGTAATCGTACTTACGGTGGGATTACGACAATGCTCCCGGTTAAGTTAATTACTGCTGGCGTTGTTCCGATTATTTTTGCTGTCGCGTTTCTAAGTGTACCAAGCTTTGCAGGTCAGCTCTTGTCTTCTAGTGATAGCTTAAATTTGGCACAGCTTGGCTCTAATCTTGTGGCGTGGTTTCAAACTCCTACAGCTTCTACTTTCGCTACAGGCGGCTGGCATGCGTACATATATCCAGTAACTTACTTCTTTCTAGTATTTGCATTCACCTTCTTTTACACCAGTATCACTTTCAATTCTAACGAAATTGCCGAGAACCTACACAAGCAAGGTGGATTTATCGAAGGTGTTCGCAGTGGACCACAAACAGAGAAGTATCTTGCAGGAATAGTTAATAAACTTACCTTTTTTGGTGCATTCAGCTTAGGACTTCTCGCTATTCTGCCAATTATTGCTCAAGTATTTGTGAATGCTAGCATAACTATTGGCGGTACAAGTGTGCTTATTTTAGTATCAGTAGCTCTGCAAACTCTAAGATCAGTCGAATCAAGAGCTTTGATGGTTACCTATGATCAGTATTCTCAACCCGATTTCTTCTATGAAGCTGACACTGCCTTAGAAGCAGCTACAGGTGCTAGAAGGTTGAAGTTTTTGCCTAGATTAAAACGCAGCAAATCCTCCAAAAAATAATTGTCGTATGCTAGTATTAATAGGAAGGGTTACCCCATACCGAACTGGTTTGTATTTTGTAGATAAAACACTTTACAAACAGGTGTGGGACTGATATAGTTATAAGTTGTTATATTTATGGCAGACAATAAAGAAGTCATCGAACTTACGGGTACTATAGTTGAGACCCTACCAGGGACTCAATTCCGTGTAGAACTCGAGAACGGTCATAAAATCATAGCTCACGTCGCAGGTAAGATGAGGAAACATTTTATCCGTATCGTACCTGGTGACAGCGTTACAGTAGAATTGACACCTTACGATCTCACGAAGGGTCGGATTACATACCGCAAGAACTAGATAATATTATTTGAGCAGTGAGTCATCGCTGAGAGGAGCATGATCCGCATGAAAGTGCGTGCCAGTGTCAAAAAGATAAGTCCAGATGATAAGATAGTCCGACGTAAAGGTCGGATATATGTCATCAATAAACTTAAGCCTAAACATAAGCAAAGGCAAGGTTAATTAGTTATGGCAAGAATTTCAGGCGTAACAATTCCTTCCGAGAAGCAAGTTTGGGTTTCATTGACTTATGTTTATGGTATTGGCCCTAAGACATCTATGGACATTCTAGCTAAGTCCAAGGTTGAGCATACTACTCGAGTCAAAAATCTTACTGACGGAGAGATCTCTCGAATTCAAGACATTATTAATGCTGAATTATTGGTTGAAGGTGAGTTACAGCGCGTAGTCACTGGAAACATTAAGCGCCTAAAAGATATTAATTCGTATAGAGGATTACGCCACAAGGCTAACTTGCCTTCCAGAGGTCAACGCACTAAAACTAATGCTCGAACAAGGCGCGGTAGAAAAGTTACTGTAGGTGGTACAGCCAAGAAGGTGGCGGCTAAGACTTAGGTCTTACAAATTATCATGACTGACGAAATCACAACACCAATTGTAAGCACCGAAGCAGTTGCTACTGACGCAACTAAAGTTGTTAAACGTAAGAAAGCTAAACGAACTGTTGCTAGTGGACAAGTACGCGTTTTAGCGACTTTCAACAATACTATTATTACTTTTACAGATAAAAGCGGAAATGTTATCGCAACTTGTAGCGCAGGCGCCTGTGGTTTCCGAGGATCTAAGAAAGGTACAGCCTATGCTGCACAAGTTGCTGCTGAACGTGCTGGTCAGGTAGCTAAGCAACAATACGGTTTCAGCCGTGCAGAAGTTATTATCAAAGGAATAGGTCTAGGCCGTGATGCTGCAGTGCGAGCACTTACATCTCTCGATATCTACGTTGAAAGTATCAAAGACGTTACGGGTATACCACACGGTGGCGTACGTCCAGAAAAGGCTAGAAGGATTTAATCATGGCAAGAGACACACAATCAATCGTAAAAATGAGCCGACGAGAAGGCTATGCATTACACCCTAAAGCACATAAAGCATTAGTCAAACGATCCAGCATGCCTGGTGCTCCACAGCAAAGCCGTGGACGTAGAGCTACAGCTAGTCAGTATTCACTTCAATTACGCGAAAAGCAAAAAGTTAAGCGTCTATATGGACTGCTTGAGAAACAATTCAGCAATCTTATGAAAGAAGCTTCACGTAAGCAAGGTCAATCCGGCCAAGTTTTACTTCAGTACCTTGAACAGCGCGCAGACAATGTAGCTTACAGGGCTGGCTTCTCTTCAACTAGACGCGGCGCTAGACAATTAGTAACACACGGTCACTTTATGCTTAACGGAGTTAGAGTTGATATTCCATCTATCCGTTTAAATCCTGGCGATACTTTGAGCTTACGTCCACATAGTGCTCAGAATGAGTACTTTAAGAGATTAGATGATACCAGTCCGGTACCACCTGAAATCCCAGGCTGGCTTAAGGTTAATCGTAAGAAAGTTGAAGTCGCTATCACTGGTATACCAACTCGTGAGAACGCTGAACTAGATATTAATGAACAACTAATCGTGGAATACTATTCACGTTAACGGAGGAAGCACAATGTCAAATACTATCTATACACCAGGTCTAGTCAACGTCGACTCACACAACGCCAACAGCGCTACATTTGTTGTTGAACCACTGCATAGTGGCTACGGAATGACCTTAGGAAATAGCTTACGTCGAGTATTGCTATCAAGCATTTCAGGCGCAGCCGTAACATCTTTCAAAATCGAAGGAATTACACATGAGTTTACTTCTGTTGCTGGAGTTAAAGAAGATGTTGTAGACATCATGCTCAATCTAAAAGGTATCCGTTTTCAAGTATATGGTGGAGAAATTCAGAATATACGTATCACTAAATCTGGCAAAGGTGTAGTTACAGCTAAAGATATTGCTACTAACGCAGATGTTGAAGTAGTTAACCCCGATCATGTTATTGCAACTATTGATGATGCAAAAGCTAAACTTGTTATCGATCTTACTATTGAAGTTGGACGTGGTTACCGTACTATTGAAGAGGGTACAGCTAAGAAAGCTAGTGATATGATTGCTATAGATGCAATCTTTAGTCCGGTATTGAGAGTCCGTTACAAGGTAGAGAACACTCGCGTTGGACAAGCTACTGATCTTGATAAACTTCTGATCACTGTTGATACCGATGGATCTATAACACCTCAAGATGCCTTTGAAGAAGCTTCAGCAATCCTAGTCAATCAATATACAGCTCTCGCTGGAAAGACACGCGTAGCCGTTCCAGTTGAAGCAACTACATCTGATGCAGGCCAAGATTCAGAGTTTGGTAGAGACATGTCAGGTGACGAACCTACTGCACTAAATACTTCAATCGAAGATTTAAATCTTTCTGCCCGTACAACTAACGCTTTGATAAACAACGATATTCACACTATTCGTGATTTATTCGCTCTCAATGATGCTGAGCTACGTGATCTTAAGGGATTCGGAAGCAAAGCACTTGATGAAGTTAAAGAGAAACTGGCAGAGCTGGAGCTGTAATGCATCGTCACGGATACAAAGGTCGTAAATTCAACAGAGAGACGGATCAGCGCCGAGCTCTTCTTAAAGGGCTAGCTGATTCTTTAGTGAAGTATGAATCAATCGAAACTACACTTCCTAAGGCTAAAGAGATTGTGCCTTTTGTTGAGAAACTAATTACTAAAGCTAAAGTTGGTGATTTACATAGCCGACGTCAAATCATTAGTGAGCTTCAAACACTAGCTAGTGCACACAAGCTATTTGATGAAATTGCACCTAAACTTAGTGCACGAAACAGTGGGCATTTACGTATCGAAAAAACCGGTTTACGCCGAGGAGATAATACTCAAATGGCACGTGTTAGTTTCGTTGATGATTTGAAAGCTGAAGTTAAACCAGTAGTAAAAACTGTAAAGCCAGCTGAGTCAAAGTCCAAAGTTACGACTAATACAAAATCTGTAGCAAAGAAACCGTCTGTTAAAAAGATTACTAAGGGAACTAAATAATGAAAACATACAGCGCTAAACCTACTGATGTTGTTCGAAAGTGGTATGTTATTGATGCTTCTGAAGCTCCGTTGGGACGAGTATCAACTCGTGTAGCAACACTTCTTACTGGCAAGGGTAAGCCACAATTTACCAAACATATAGACTGCGGAGACTTCGTAGTTGTTATTAATGCCGCGAATATCGTGGTTACCGGAGATAAACAAGTTCAGAAGACCTACTATCATCACAGTCATTTTCCGGGTGGACTTCGTGAAACTTCTCTCAAAGACAAGATTGAACGCGACCCAACGTTCGCTATTACAAACGCGATTCGTGGAATGCTTCCTGTTAACAAGTTACGAGATAGCCGATTAACTAGACTCAAAGTCTACGCTGGAAGCGAACACCAACATGAAGCACAGAAACCAGAACCGATTTCAGTTAAGGAAGGCAAATAATATGAGCAAAGCTAATTATTTCTACGCTCTAGGTCGTCGTAAAAGCGCAACAGCACGTATTCGATTAACTAGCGGTAAAGGCAGTATCACAATCAATGGTAAACCTGCTAGCGAGTATTTTTCAGATAGTAAATATATTACCAGTAAATTACAAGAACCCTTTGTAGCTCTTGATTTAGTTGATAAACACGATGTTAGTGTAGTAGTTTCTGGTGGTGGTCATCTCGGTCAGGTTGAAGCTATCCGTCTTGGTATCAGCAAAGCAATTGTTGTCATGAACGAAGAGCTTAAAGCTACTCTTAAGAAGGCTAACCTCTTAGGACGTGACCCTAGGGAACGCGAACGTAAGAAGTTCGGACTCAAAGGCGCTCGTAAGCAACGCCAGTTTACTAAGCGTTAATTAGATTATTCAGCTTCTGACATTAGATTAAGCTATAATAGTTGTTATATGAATAAACCTGTAATCTTAACAGGCCTAAGAGCCAATAACGATCTGCATTTAGGAAATTATCTCGGTGCACTTTTGCCGCTAATTGACATGGCGAAGAGTAATTCTAGCGAATTTCAGATCAATCTTTTTATACCAGATCTTCATAGTTTTACTACTCCAGTAGACCACTCTACGTTGCAAGATAATATTATGAATAACCTTCGCATATTTGTTGCTGCAGGGTTACCAATTGATAATGAGAATGTCTATGTCTATCGCCAAAGTTATATTTCAGCTCATTCAGAACTTACTTGGATTCTTGACTGTTTTACCGGATTTGGAGAAATGAATCGAATGACACAATTTAAAGATAAATTTAATTCTGTGAATGACGATAGAGTTAGTGTCGGACTTTTTAATTATCCTGTACTTATGGCAGCTGATATTCTACTTTACGGCGCAGAATATATTCCTGTTGGTGATGATCAGACACAGCATCTTGAATTTACACGCGATATTGCAGAACGAATGAATACAAAGTTTGGCGACATGTTCGTTGTTCCTAAACCCGTAGATGTACAACATTCTCTGTTTGGCAAAGATCAAGGATTACGTATTCGTAACCTTCAAGATCCTTCTAAAAAGATGAGTAAAAGCGATGAACTTGGTAGTAAAGGAGTTATATTCTTATCTGATTCACCTGAAGTCGCAAAAGCAAAGATTATGTCGGCTACAACAGACGATAAAGCATTAATTGGATACGATTACATAGCTCAGCCAGGTATCTCGAATCTTCTAGATATTTTTGAACTATTTGGCGGCGATAAATCAGAATTTATTGGACATTCTCAGTATGGAGAATTTAAGTCTAAAGTAGCTAATTTAGTTGGAGAGTTTTTAACTGATTTTCAGACCAAGGTATCGTCTGTAGATACCCAGTCAATTATCCTTAAACTCGAATCAAGTGAAGATGCTCTAAGAGAAGTTGCCACTCAAAGATTACACAAAATTCAACAAGCAGTTGGTCTCAGGCCATAATTCTATGAGTAATTTGGAGTATTCACGATCTAAGCGTCTTGATACATATGTATCAGAAAAATTGCCTGAATATAGTAGAGCCTTTGTTTCTAAATTAGTAGGTAAAGGTGTTGTTAAGGTCAATGGCGAAGTCATGACTAAGAGTGGTTATAAAATCAAGCATACTGATGAGATTGTGATTGAT
>JAYVRB010000039.1:0-23840 GCA_043776675.1 bacterium | reverse complement strand
CTGTCTCTTTAGGTCCTCTTTCGTAGACTGCGTAGGTCTAGGTCGCCTATTTCGATTTAATGATTGAACGCCGTTTATGATAATTTTTGTAGTCAAATCGTCTGATTCAGCTGGACTAGAGATATTTTCATTTGAAACAGCCTCTTTGACAGATTTTTTATATCTTTTGAGCTCATAATAGGTTTTTTCACGTCTGTGCATATAATTATCTTAACATAATCTTTACTGATTGTTTAATAAGTTATATTATTAGCCTATTACACGATAGACTTCGTCAAGAGTCGTTTCACCAGCGATAACTTTGAGAATCGCGTCTTGGAGTATGGTATGCATTCCGCTGGCCATGGCAGCTTCTTCAATTTGCTGAGTCGATAGCATACTCTGTCCCCCCTCAAGTAGTTGGCGTATCTGTCCATTCATTGTGAACTGTTCGCGGATAGCTAGCTGACCCTTGAATCCATAAGGATTCTCATCAGAACTTCCAGGTTTATATAATTTAAGTCCATCGAGATTTGGCCGTTCCACTCCTTCTGGAAGTGTAGATATGATTTCGTTAATCTTACTCCATTCTTGTTCGCTGGGATCGTAGGCTTGTTTGAGGCTATCATCGAGACGTCGTACCAGTCTTTGAGCCATAACTAAGCGTATGGCAGACACAAATAGAGGATTCTGCCCAATAATATCGTTCATCCTTGTTAGGGCGGCAGCGGCTGAACTTGCGTGAAACGTAGAAAGCACTAAATGCCCTGTCAATGCAGCTTGAAGAGCAGTCTTGGCAGTATCCATATCCCGTATTTCGCCAACCATCACTATATCTGGATCAAGTCTAAGCGTAGCGCGAAGTTTATCGGCAAAACTAGAATCTGAACCAGAGTTCGCACTAGTTACTGAAATCTGAGTTATACCAGCAAATTGATATTCTACTGGGTCTTCGATGGTAATGATTTTGCGCTCTTCGTTATTGAGCGAGTTAAGCATTGAATACAGAGTCGTAGTCTTTCCAGAGCCAGTTGGACCTACGATTAGTACTAGACCTGCAGGTTTGGCTATAATCCCGTCGACTACTGCACGCTCATTGGGTGATAGGTCCAGTCTATCTAGTGAATACATAGATTGATCCATATTAAAAAGTCGCATCACCACATCCATACCGTTGATAGTCTGAACAGTTTCGAGTCTAACGTTCACATCAACAACTACTTCGTCGGCCATGGTAACCTTTTGCGTGATGTGTCCTTGTTGTGCTTGATTGGACGATGTAGAGACATTGCCAGCGCTAGCTATGGTTGCAATCAGAACTCGGTATTTTTCTTTGCTTAGTCTCGCTATAGGATGTAACACTCCATCAATTCGAAGCCTAATTCGAATATCACTTGCTTCGGTCTCAATATGAATATCTGATGAGCCTAGACGATGCGCCTGTGAAACCAAATAAGCAAACATGTCATCAGCTCTGACTTTATCTAAGATTGCTGAGATTTGAGATATCTGATCGCTACTTCCTACATGCTTGAGATCGATATCGGTGTATATGACCTGCTCGGGTGGATCATACAGCTTAATATACTCTCGATAACCAGCATCTGAAATAATTGCAAACTCAAGTCTTGAATCAAGAAAGCGTTGGCGTAGATTACTGATATTCTGCTGGGAAGTATTGGTCGTTATGCCGAAAAGTATGTAGCCCTTCTCAACTCGAACAGGAATAACTTTGTGGTTATAGAGCTCTGAGACGCCTAGAATGTCATATAGCGTCTTGTCGTCAGCTTGAGACGTATCATAATAAGGCAAACCAAGCACACGCGCACGGCGTAGGGTAGATTGTTCCTCATCATATCTTGCATCTTGACTCATATTCTTTAGTATAGATGGTTATGCTTATTGTAGGAAGAGAAAAATATTATTTGAAAGTAGTGGCTAGGTAGCGTTAAGAGTGCTGGTTGTACCTGATTAATGCACAATTCTATAATCTCCAGTTCAAGCTTTATCGCTTTATACTTTCTTCATGCTAAATTAGACTATATATATGACAGAAATTATAGTAATCGCAAATAATATTAGAAGCACTCACAATGTTGGATCCCTTCTCAGAACTGCTGAAGGGCTTGGAATCAAAAAGGTTTATTTAACTGGCTACACGCCCTACCCCATGTCTCGTAATGAATCTCGTCTGCCACATATCGCAAAGAAGTTAGATGATCAGATTTCTAAGACTGCTCTTGATGCAGAAAAAAGCATCGATTGGGCATACGTAGAGAATATTAAAACAGTCATAAGCGTACTCAAAAGTGAAGGATATTTAATCGCGGCTCTAGAGCAAACGGCATCGAGTGTTTCCCTCAAACATTATAAAGTCCCCGATAAAATTGCTCTGATACTTGGAAGAGAAGTCGAAGGCCTCGAAATTGAGGTTATTAAGCAGTGTGATATTACACTTGAAATTCCAATGTATGGCAAAAAAGAATCGTTCAATGTTGTTCAGGCAGCAGCAATGGCTATGTATCATTTAAGATTCAGCTAATGGCTAGATATGCTACTGCATGATATAATTTGATAAGTAATTAGAGATAAAAAACATGGCCTTAACTAGAGCTTCAAAACAAACTTTCCCAAGTAAGAAACGCCTTGCAGGACATCACCGACAGGGCAAAGATTATCTTAAAGCGTACTTGCCTTATCTGCCAATGCTTATGATTATTGGTCTTGGATTAGTCATAAATAGTTTGTGGACTTCCAGCTCACAAGTCTTAGGCGCTTCCAGTGACTTTAGTGATTCTTCCATGATTAGCTCAGTCAACAAATATCGCGAACGGTCGAACTTACAAGATTTACAACTTAACTCTAAACTTGACGCAGCTGCACAGTCTAAAGCAGAGCATATGGCATCACGTAATTATTGGGCACACATTGCACCAGATGGTAAAACTCCGTGGATCTTTATAGCTGGAAATGGATATAACTACACCGTAGCTGCTGAAAACTTAGCTTATGGGTTTGATAATTCTAACGCTGTTGTAATTGGGTGGATGAATAGCCCAGAGCATAAAGCTAATTTACTCAACGCAGATTTTCAAGACATAGGCTTTGGTGTAGTAAGTGCGCAGAATTACAATGGAAAAGGTCCACAGATTATAGTCGTAGCCATACTCGCTAAGCCTTCCAATGGACAAGTTATGGGAGCTATGAGTGTACCCGGGCCAAACTCAACTTCAATTTCACGAATCCAACTATTTACTAAAGGAAATGCTATGTGGAGCGCAATTGCGCTATCCGCAATTACCGGAGCATTACTTGCAGTATTTGTTATTCGTCACGGAATAGGTATTAGAAAGTACGTCAAAAGAAGTGAGCGTTACATCATGAAACATCCAAAGTTAGATCTATTAGTTGTTGTTGTTATAACAGTAGGAATCTTACTTACTCGGTCCAGTGGCAGTATTTATTAGTTACTGGATTTTAACATTCTCTGTGCCTAATAAATCAACTAGAAGTCCTACTCCGTCTCCGTTTTCATTTATGCCTCCAGGCAACTTAATGGCCTGCTTCTTGCTTCCATCTCCGAGCACTAATACTACTTCCATCGAACCTTGATGATTATCGATTACAGTCTTCAGACTTACTAACTCTGCTTCATTACTACCGTCAACTAGTTTGATATAAAGCCGTTTTACCCTATTCGCAGTTTCTGAATTAGGCGATGTTAAAGGTATCTTGGCTGATCTAGCTTTCGGTTTCTTTACTTTACGGCCCGTTTGCTGATAAGCTTCGGCTTGCTCAGGTGTTATTTCTCGAGCATCATCAACCATTACTTTAAGCTCTTCAGATGGGTTGCCGTTCTTGTCGTGTGCGTTGACTTTGCCACGAATCAAAACTACGTTATCGCGGACCCAGAGACCCAGAGTTTGTTGAAATGCGCTAGGAAAGAGTATGATTTCGATTTCACCTGATAAGTCTTCAAGCTTTACGAACGCCATTTTTTGACCATTCTTTGTAGTGATTTCACGTATGTCAGAAACTGCTCCACCGATAGTTACGGCTTTATTGTCATGGTCAGGTAGGATTGAGTTGATAGGTACTGTCTGTTCAGCTAAGAAAGTTTCATATAGCTCTAGAGGGTGTTGGGTAAGATAGATCCCTAGTAGTTCTCTCTCCCACTTTAATTGATCTCGATTGTTTATAACTTGTGTTGCAGTTTGTAACTCAAGCTTTGGACGCTCAGATACTACAATGTTTGACGATCCGAATAGATCCACTTGGCCACTGCTAGATTGCTTCTGTAGACGTGATGCAAATGCCAAAATTAAATCAATATTTGAAAGAATAGTGTTTCTGTCTTCAAATCGATCGAAGGCTCCAACTTTGATCAAACTTTCCATGGCTTTTCGATTTACAACACGGCAATCTACTCTAGTAAGGAAGTCTTCAAGGGACTCAAATTTGCCTTCTTCTCGACGTTTCAATATTTCTTCCACCGCTCCAGTTCCGACGTTCTTGATGGCAGCCATTCCAAACCGTATAGTCTTTGCACCAGGTACTACTGCAAACTCATGGAACGACTCGTTAACATCTGGAGCTTGAACCGTTATACCTAGGTGCTTACAATCACTTATTTCAATTGCTAATCTATCTATATCGTCATAGTCGCTAGTCATAACAGCAGCCATGTAAGCATCCGGGTACTGAGATTTGAGGTAAGCTGTCCAGTACGAAATTTGGGCATAGCATGTAGCGTGAGCTTTGTTGAAAGAATAATCAGCAAATGGTTGAATTTGAGCCCATAATTTCTCTGCGTCCTGCTGAGTTAATCCTTGCCTAATACAGCCTTCAATAAATTTAGGCTCTTCAGCCTTCATGATTTCACGCTTCTTCTTTCCAATTGCCTTTCTGACCAAATCAGCTTCGCCAGGAGAATAACCGGCAACAAGCTGAAGAATCTTGATAATTTGTTCCTGATAAACCATAACACCGTAAGTTTCTTCTAGAATCGGCTTAAGCGATTTATGCAGATAAGTAATAGATTTCGGGTTATTCTTACCCTCAATAAAACGAGGGATTTCAGACATCGGACCTGGACGATATAGAGCTCCCATAGCGATAATATCTTCAAAAAGAGTAGGTTTAAGCTCTTTAAGATAGCGTTTCATACCTGTAGATTCAAGCTGGAATATGCCTGTCGTATCAGCTCTCTGCAAGAGCTCAAAAGTTTTTCTATCATCATTCTTAATTTCACTAAGTAATATGGTCTTACCGTAAACTTTACGAATTATACGAAGTGCATTATTGAGTATCGTTAAGTTGCTAAGACCCAAGAAGTCCATTTTAAGTAATCCAAGGTCCTCTATCGGTCCCATCGAATATTGGGTCGCGACTACTCCTTTCTGCGCCATTTCTAGGGGAGTATATGAAACTATGTCTTCTGGAGCAATCACTACACCGGCTGCATGCACACCGTGACTGCGAACAGTGCCTTCTAGCTGAACTGCCAAGTCAAATACGCGTTTTGAGACTTCGTTATTCTTATATTCAGCACGTAGATCTGGATTGGTTTTGAGAGACTCCTTAAGAGGAGTGTGTCGACCTTGAATCGGCGGAGGAATCATCTTTGCCAAGCGGTCAGAGTCGGCATAAGGAACTTGCAGAACTCTTGCTACATCTCTTACGGCATTTCGTGCTGCCATTCGTCCAAAGGTTACTATGTTCGCGACACGGTCTTTGCCATATTTATCTACGCAGTATTGAATAACTTCACCACGTCTGGTGTCTTGAATATCAATATCAATATCTGGCATGCTTACACGACTAGGGTTAAGGAATCTTTCAAACATTAAGCTATACCTTAGAGGATCAATCTCTGTTATGCGTACTGCATAGGCTACGATGGAGCCAGCAGCTGAACCACGACCAGGACCAAATATTATGCCCTTATCTTTACCCCAAGTAATGAAATCTTGGACTATCAGAAAGTAGCCATTGAACCCCATGGAGTCCATAACTTCAAGTTCGTATTCAGCCCTTTGTACAATCTCTGGACTAAGTAGCTTCTTGGCTTCTACTTCTGTAAGATTTACGGATTTTGAGATTTCTACTCCCGCATAACGCCAAGCTAATCCTTTCCAAACCAATTTTTGAAGTAATGACTTCTCTGTATCACCCTTAGGAACTGGAAATTTAGGAATCAATATCTTGCCAAGCTCAATCTTAACATCACATTTATCAGCTATAGCTTTTGTGTTTGTAATAAGTTCGGGATTATCTTTACCCCAACGCTTAATCAGTTCATTCGGATCAGTTACATGAAGTTCAAAATTCTTCAGACTCATACGATTTTCATCACTCAAGAATGAGCCGGTTTGAACGCAAAGCAGAATCTCGTGCGCTTCTTGGTCTTCATGTTTCAAATAATGAGCGTCGCAGGTGACAACGCACGGGATGTCTAAATCTTTTCCGAGCTTTAGTATTTGATCATTGACTAATTTCTGTTCTGACCAGTTACTAGGATGATTAGGATGCCCATGATCTTGCACTTCTAAATAGTATCTATTTCCAAATGTTTTCTTGTACCACTGTGCTGTCTGTCTAGCAGCAGCGTACTGTCCCTGTCTGAGTTGATCGCCGACTTCGCTACTAATGCAGCCGCTGAGTACGATGATGCCCTCATTATGTTTTTCTAAAAGTTCATGGTCAATACGCGGTTTGTAGTAAAACCCTTCAAGATTTGCGATTGTGCTAATTGCCATTAAATTTTGATAGCCAATGTCATTCATGGCAAGCAAGATTAAATGATAGTTCTGCTTGTCTTTGGAAGGCTCTTTGTCATGAAGTCGGCGAGTTGCAACATAGGTTTCGATGCCAATTATTGGTTTTACGCCGCTTTCTTGTGCTTCTTTGTAAAATTCTATAGCTCCGCTTATATTGCCGTGATCAGTCATAGCAACTGCAGTCATACCCATATCTTTGACGTGTTCAATCAGGGCTGGAATCTTAGTCAATCCATCAAGTAAACTGTACTGCGTATGATTATGCAGATGAACATAATCACTAGAAGTCAGTTGTGATTTTTCTGTTATAGCCAAAACGCCTCTTAGAACTTTAAATTATACTTAAATTATAACTCAATAGTCCGAGGTCGTCTGTGGTAAAAATTGAATATTGTAAAAATAATTACTTCTTCAAAAAACTTTTGATATGATCTAGAGCTGAGTTTGCTTCTTTGAGAGCTTTTTGTAGGTTAATGTCTTCTGTATCGCCCTCGTGTATTGCGCTAAGCATTACTCGAACTTTTTCTTTAGCTTCTTTTGCAGTTTCTAACATTTCATTAACTTCCTTTTGAGCACTACCACTAATCTTGGATGTCTTTTCTTTTAGGTCATCTACTCTACTTGCAAGCTCGGTATGGACTGCTTTAAGTTCTTTCTCAGCTTCTGCCCAGCCCTTGGATACGTTTTCCTTGATATCTTTACGGGTATCTTTTCCACTTTTAGGCGCAGTAAGTACACCTGCTATGTATCCTGCTACTCCAGCCAATAATGCACCGACTGCAAATTTATTTGATTTAGCCATAGTTAAGACTCCTTATTTTTTATGTTGAGTAAGATCAAAAATGTTTTTAATCAACTTGAGAATCGCGGTTTTGCCGCTGGCGTCTTTAAGAACTTCAGCAGCCGCTTCTACAGAGCTAACAACGCTCTCTGCTTTGTCTAATACACGATTTAATGAAGCTAGAATGCGGACTACAAATATGACAGCGATAGTACTTACTAAGAAAAATATTCCGATCAAGATTGCGATTACTAGTAATACTGTTGAGTCAGTTGTAGAGAGTTGTAGGTAATTCATATCTTAAGATTAGCTTAGTTCAATTTGTTACGCAAGTAAGAGCTGAGTTCTGGGCCAATGTCATCGCGCTTCAAAGCAAAGTTAAAAACAGTCTTTAAGTATTCCAAAGGATTGCCTGTATCGTAGTATCCCCCATTCTGTATCTCGCATCCATAAACTTTGTGTCCATCGTCCATCATTTGTTGCAAAGCAGTCTGCAATTGGAACTCATGGCTTTCGTCATGATTCTCCATACTCTTGGATAAATATTCAAAAATTACAGGTTCGAGTAAGTATCCACTAACAGAGGCTAAGTCAGATGGTGCATTATCGCGAGAACCAGGCTTCTCGACGATCGTATTAATATCAATTACACCCTTTGATAACTCATCGCCTCCGACATATCCATATCGAGTAAAGTCTGTGCCTTCACTACGTCTAACGCAGGTAAGGACTGATCCACCAACTGAGTTCTTGACGTCTATAAGTTGCTTGAACCTCGGAGGATTTGAATCAGCGAAGTCATCAGCATAGGTGTAGATGAACGGCTCATCTCCAATTAGGTGTGCGGCATTTAGTAGTGGTGTGCCTGTACCATAAGGACCCTTTTGGCGAATATAAGCATAGTTAGCTAGACCTGAGATTTTTTTGATTTGTTCTAGTAGCTCATCCTTGCCAGAATCTTTTAGACTATTCTTAAGGTCTGTGCTCGTATGATCAAAATGATCTTCTATAGACCGCTTGTGATATCCAGTGACTATCACGATATCTTCAATGCCGGCAGCTACTAATTCTTCTACAATATGTTGGATAATCGGTTTATCTACGAGAGGGAGCATTTCTTTTGGCATGGCCTTAGTCTGGGGTAAAAATCTAGTACCAAAACCAGCGGCAGCGATGACTGCTTTTCGTACAATCTTTTGCTCTGTCATATACCTAGTTTCTTTCTGACTAACTGTTGTGCAAGCGCGGGATTAGCTTTGCCCTGACTGAGTTTCATAACCTGACCTACCAAGAAACCGATGGCTTTCATTTCACCACTCTTAACATCTTCAGCAGCTTGTGCGTTTTCGCTCAAAACTTTCTCAACTATTTTAGCAATTTCACCCTCATCCGAAACTTGAAGTAAATTCTTTGAATTAGCAATTATTTCAGGATCGCCACCAGTCTTCAGCATTTCGAACAATACTTCTTTGGCGGCTGTTGAACTTAGTTTATTGTCTGAAACAAGCTGAGACAGTTTAATAAATTTCTCATATCCCATGTCAACAGTATTTTTTGAAGCACTATCAATCGTGGTTTTATCCTTAGAAGCCAACATCATCCAGAACGCCACTCTGCGAGCGTGCTCGGCGTTACTTGACGTTAGAATTCCTGAGACCAACATCGCTGCTTGTGGTGAAGCCACAATATCTTCAATGACTTTGGAGTCAATATTAATGGCTTTGAATTTTTCACGATAATCGTCAGGTAATTCAGGCATTTCGGCTTTGATGTTAGCGATGTAGTCTTCGCTTAGTACAATAGGTGGAATATCTGGGTCAGGCATATATCGATAATCGTCGGCGTTTTCTTTGGTGCGTTGAGAAAATGTATGTTGTTTGGCATCATCCCAGCCTCGGGTTTCTTGCACAATCTTTTCACCCTTTTCGAGCAATTCGATTTGGCGTTCAGTCTCAAATTCTACGGCTTTCTCAACAATGCGGAAACTATTGAGATTCTTTGTTTCGGTACGGGTTCCAAGTTCATCAGTTTGACTAACGCTTACGTTTACGTCAAAGCGCATATTGCCATAGTAGAGATTGGATTCAGAAACTTCGGCGTACTGCATTCTAAGATATAACTCATGGGCATAGGCTTTGGCTTCAGCTGCCGTGTGCATATCTGGCTCAGAGACAATTTCGAGTAGCGGAGTTCCAGCACGGTTTAAATCAACTAAGCTGTAGTCTTTACCCTCTGGGTGCGTGCTTTTACCGGCATCTTCTTCAAGATGAGCTCGAGTTATTCCAATAGTCTTAATTATGCCATCAACTTCAATCTTGATAGCACCTTTGCCGATAATTGGCTCGTCAAACTGAGTTATTTGATATCCCTTTGGAAGATCTGGATAAAAATAGTGTTTGCGGTCAAACTTACTAAACCTTGCAGGCTCGGTACCTAGTGCAAAAGCTGCACGTGCGGCAAGATGAACCGCTTCTTCATTTAACACCGGCAAAGCTCCAGGCAGTCCGAAGCAGATATGGCTAACAAGAGTGTTAGGTGCAGCTTCGCGTGCGTCATTTCCAACAGATGCAAAAAGTTTAGTAACAGTTTTGAGCTGAACATGGCATTCGATACCGATTGTGACTTTATACTTGGTACGAATATCCGGAGTAATCATATTAATCCAATGCTCCCAAATCCTTTAGGGCTTGACGAAATCCAGCTAAAGCGTTCACGATATCTTGCTTTTTTAGAGTTCGTACGTCTTGACCATTAATGGTTGTGCTGAGCTTGTGACCATACCAAACAAGGTCATTGCTAGTCATGTCGTGCTGTGCAGCAACTAATCTTTCACCTGTTGTCTTGCCTTTATATCGCATATCTTTTAGCACGTCATCTACCAATGTATCGGCTTGAATTATTGCTATCGGCCAAGTTTTTCGCTTAGAACAATTCTTTTGCAAAGCTTGCCATCTGGCAGCTACTTGCTCATTATTGTAGCTTCTTGTGAAGCGGTTTCGGATTCTTGAAAACATTATGCCTAGTATCAATATCGTAACCACGCCAGCAGACGAAATAACATTAATTTCTGTTTGGCTGATACTTAGTAGTGATCTCACTTGATTAGTCCTTCTGCCGTTTTTGCGAATGCTAGCAAAAGTTTATCGGCTCGTCGGTTGGCGATCAGCTGAAGCCCAACAGGTAAGCCTTCGGATTCTTGAGCTGGAATACTGATAGACGGTATCCCGACCAAGTTACTTGCAACTGTCAAAATGTCTGCCAAGTACATCTGTAATGGATCAGCAGTATTCTCACCAATTTTGAAAGCCACGCTTGGCACAGTAGGACCAATTAGAAAATCTACATTTGTAAATGCTTGGTTGAATTCATTGATAAGTTTAGTACGGACAGTTTGAGCTTTTTTATAATATGCATCGTAGTAGCCACTACTAAGAACGTATGTCCCGATCATGATACGCCGCTTGGCTTCCTTGCCAAAACCAATTGAACGAGACTTGCCATAACTTTCATCAAGATTCTTGGCGCTAGGAAAGCTATAGCCGTATCGCTGGCCGTCATAACGACTTAGGTTGCTACTAACTTCTGCTGGACAGAGTATGTAATAGACGGCTAGCGCCGTAGGTAAGCTCGGCAAACTCACTTCAATAATTTCTGCGCCAGCTGCTTTTAATTTCTCAACTGCAACTTCTATGCTTTTTCTGACTCCGTCTTGCAAGCCATCGCCCATGTATTCTTTGACAACGCCTACTCTTCGGCCCTTTAATTCAAAATCAAGATCGGTGTAGCTACCATTTTCGCGATCGATAGATGTACTGTCTAGGGCGTCTTTACCTGCCATAACGTCTAGCACCAAAGCCGCATCTTCTACTGTTTTTGTTATTGGGCCAATAACATCGAGACTGCTAGCCATCGCAACTACTCCTGAACGGCTTACAAGGCCGTATGTGGGTTTATAGCCAACGATTCCGGTAAAGCTTGCAGGAAGACGTATTGACCCACCTGTATCACTTCCTAGTGCAAATGGGGCTAAATCGAGCGCTACAGATGCGGCTGAGCCGCCAGAACTGCCACCAGGTACTCGAGTTTTATCTCTTGGGTTGAGAGTGGTGAAGAAATCGCTATTCTCAGTAGACGATCCGTGTGCAAAGGCATCTAGGTTGGCTTTTGCCACGCAGATTGCTCCTTCGGCCTCAAGCATTTCAATAGCCGTTGCTTGATATGGGGCTGTAAAGCCTTTGAGAATATTGCTGGCAGCAGTCGTCTCGGCGCCGAAAACCAAGAAATTATCCTTGGCAATGAAAGGCACTCCGGCCAATCTTCCAGCGTTTTCACCTGATTTGACTTTATTGTCTATCAATTCAGCTCTTTCACGTGCGCTTTCTGATAGAGAGACAAGAATTGCATTGAACTGCTGGTTGTCATCAATTAACTTCAAAGATTTCTCAACATTGGAGGTGGCCGTAGTTTGACCTCCACGGACGTTTTCAGCAATCTCAGCAATTGATCCCCAGATAGACATGACTAGCCTAGCATCCGCTTAACTTTTATCTGATCACCAAGAGTTTCAGGTACGTTATTGAGTAGTTCTTTAGGTTCATATCCGTAACTGTGTATCTCGTCTTTACGTGTTACATGAATTAATCCAGTAACTTGGTTGGTTGGCTTGAGCCCCTCAACATCGACTTCTTGAAGCATTTCAACATACTGCAAAATTTCGCTCAGTTCGTTACTGAGTTCACTGACTTCCGATTCGGACAAGTCTAGCCGTGCCAATCGCGCCAATTTCAATACGTCTGCGTTTGTTAATTTTGTCATTGATAATTAGTATAACACCCCTGCTAGATGAGCCGCTAGCAGAACATCACTTGGATTTAATTTTGTCTTGCTTGGCTTTGACGTCGGCTATGATGTCTCGTAGCTCGGCAGCAGCCTCGAACTGTAAATTGGCAGCCGCCAAATCCATTTGAGACGTCAAATCTTTGACCAGATTGGCATACTCTTCTTCTGGAATTTTCTTTAGATCAAGTTTTACTCGTTTGGCTTCATCAGACAGCTCAGGTTTCATAGCATCTTCAACTTCTCTAGAGATACCTGCTGGAGTAATATTATTGTCTAAGTTGTACTTGTTCTGAACTTTACGGCGACGGTCAGTTTCATCAATTGTTGCCTGCATGCTTGCAGTGATATGGTCAGCATACATAATCACACGCCCGTCTTCGTGACGAGCAGCGCGACCAACTGTCTGGATTAAAGCCTGTCGACTACGCAGAAAACCTTCTTTGTCAGCATCAAGGATTGCTACCAATGATACTTCTGGTAAATCTAATCCTTCGCGCAGTAGATTAATTCCTACTACAACGTCATACACACCCAATCTTAAGTCACGTAAAATATCGGTTCTCTCTAAAGTTTCAACATCGCTATGTAGATATGCAACTTTAACGTTTAGTTCTTTGAGATAGTCTGTCAAATCTTCACTCATTCGTTTAGTCAGAGTCGTAACTAGCACACGCTGTCGTTTTGCGGTTGTGGCTCGAATCTCCGCCAAAAGGTCATCAATTTGACCTTCTATAGGTCGAATCTCTATGGGCGGATCAAGTAATCCGGTTGGGCGAATAACTTGCTCTACAGGAGCTGGTGAATGGCTGAGTTCATATTCGGCTGGAGTAGCGCTGACGTATACAGCCTGATTAACGTGACGTTCAAACTCGGTGAAAGTTAACGGTCGGTTATCTAAAGCACTAGGTAGGCGGAATCCGTGCTCAACTAGGACTTCCTTGCGTGCTCGATCACCATTGAACATGCCACGGACTTGTGGAATCGACATGTGGGACTCATCTACAACTAATAGAAAATCGTCTGGGAAATAATCCATAAGAGTCGCTGGTTGCTCTCCCGGTTCACGATTAGTTAGATAGCGGGAATAGTTTTCGATTCCCTTAACGAAACCAGTTTCTTGCATCATTTCTAGGTCAAATCTAGTGCGTTGTTGGATGCGTTGAGCTTCTAGAAGTTTGCCTTCTTTTTTGAACTGTCCAGTTCGCTGCTCCAGCTCAGCTTCAATCTGCCCGAGAGCTACTTTAAGCTTTTCTTGAGGTGTAACATAGTGACTGCTTGGGAAAATCTTTAGCTCACTAAGAGTTGATAGCAGCTCACCAGTTAAAGGGTCTATACGCGTAATGCGTTCAATCTCATCTCCAAAAAATTCTATTCGGTAAGCTAACTCTTCGCCTGCTGGATAGACATCTACAACATCGCCGCGGACACGAAATGTTCCTCGATGGAAGTCAATATCGTTTCGCTGGTATTGGATATCTGTAAGTTGCCTTAGCAGCTTATCTCTTACCCGTCGTTCATCGAGCTTGATAGTTATCGATAAGCCGTTATAGTCTTCTACTGATCCAATACCGTAGATACAGCTGACGCTGGCAACAATTATGACATCTTTGCGGCTGAGAAGTGCATCTGTAGCCGCATGTCTCAAGCGATCTATTTCTTCATTAATCTGACTGTCTTTCTCGATAAAGGTGTCGCTACGTGCAATGTAGGCTTCTGGCTGATAATAATCGAAGTAGCTTACAAAATAGTGGACGGCATTGTCCGGAAAGAAGTGTTTGAATTCGTTGTACAGCTGAGCAGCTAAGGTTTTGTTGTGGCTAAGTATCAGCGTCGGTTTCTGGACATTCTGAATCACATTAGCCATTGTAAAAGTTTTGCCAGAACCAGTTACACCAAGTAGTGTCTGATGCTTCTCTCCGCTTTCTAGACCTTTGGTCAATGCAGCAATAGCCGTAGGTTGATCGCCTGTAGGCTTAAACTTACTCTGTAGTTTGAATTCTTCCACCGCTTAATTGTATCAGGAAGCTACCCTAACTACTGATACAAATCAATATACTTCTTGTGCTCAATATCTAGATGTTCAACTAATTTCTCAAGTAACTTTTCTGCAGATTCTTCGAATAGTACAATTGATCCACGTCGTAATGGCTGTGCCATCTCTAGTAAGGTTGGGATTTGATCACTGATACCACCGGCGCCCTTCAAAAATCCAGTAGGTTTATCGGTTTCCATAGCTATAGTGAATTCGTGAAGCGTCCCAAGTCGACCTCCTATGCATATCACCGCATCACTAGAAGTTATCAAAAGCGTGTCTCGACCTACATAGTGAAGGCCCGTATAAATAATGCTGTCGTAGGCAAGAGTTGGCAGTCGATATTTCATAACGTGCTCAACTTTGCTGCCGGCAGGACTAAATCCTATACTCATCACACCCCCTGCTTTTTTGTAAGCTTCAGCGGCGTAATTAGGCAAACCAATAGTCGCTCCAGTCATAAGGCTATGACCAGCTTTAGCTATAGCAGCGCCTAGCGCTTTGGCCAAATCTCTACCTTCTTCTACGCTGTCGCCTTTAGCAGCTCCAGATACACAGATTTGATACAAACCCACCCCCCTAAGTTCTAATACTAGTTAATGCCCTTACCGGCTCTAATTGCCGTAGAACTGTCTGCTCTACTGTATCATGATTTAGATATCCCAAAAGTAATTCGTGCCATAAGGAACTCTGGAAAGCTTTATTAATCCGTTTTTCAAAAGGTAAATTATTGCATAGGTTTATGGCAACGTCTACGACATTGAGCGACACAGGCCCACTAGTATGCAAAATCCCCAAATGGGCGCTATTATGCCAGAATTTAAAACTCGGCTCAATTGCTATTAATGTCTCTTCGAGTGCTTTCCACGACATGTCCTCATGAATCATTTGTGGACCAAACATCTCGACTCGAAACTTTTCACTTATTCGCCCATAATATTGCTGAATAAGATTCCAGGATAGATTATGTTCTATGCCCATGGAATTTAAAGATGACTCATCTATAACTGCTTTGGCAACCAACTCCCCAAAATCAGGTCTAATTTGGCATATTTTGAAGTAGCTACTAGCGGCACGAATCTCATTAATTTCATGAATCGCTAGAGCTAGGCTGGCAGTTACGGCACCTGAAGGAATATCCTTGGGTAAAGGCAATAAGATTATCGTTCCAAATTCTTTGAAACTTAGAATATTATGTTTAGCCTGGTCGACTAGTCTAACAGACAGATCTTGCCAGCGCTTAGAACTAGGGTAAATATATGTAATCTGTCGCTCTTCAAAATCTGAGGACCTTAACTTTTTATAATTTTCGATAAATTGCTTGCGCCAACTTGAGGATTCGGTCATCCAGGCTGCTGCTAATACTAACGCTAGTTTTTCATGCTTCACAAATGAATCAATTGAACGGAATCCAAGATGTTTCATAGCTTTCTTTGGCGGAGACTTTTTGAGTAGAGCTTTCATAGTTGTTGGCTTGACCGCGAAGCATTTAGAGACATCTGGCAACGCGCTCAGAGCATCTGCCATGCCGGCTACCACATCAGCTTCGGCTGATACATAAGTTGCGGCTCGGATACGCAAAGTCTTGGTAAGTTTAGCATCATCGCTCTTCACTCTCTGTGCCAAGACATGATAAAGCTCTTCGGCAGAAGTGTCGTCAGGATCTAAACCAAGTTCTTGCATCTTAGACTTAGAGATTTGGTTGATCTTGGCAGTAAGACGAATATCGTGACTAGGGTTACCCTTGGCAGATTCAAGACGCCTTAGATCAGACCGAAATGCTGGTTCCGGGTTCCCTAAAGCTGCTGATAGAAATCGCGTCACTCTTTTACCCTCAAATTTTTATTGTTTGGACTGCTCCGTTACTATCTATAGATTAGCATAAGCTTACAAGAATGAATATAGGGTACGGCAGTTAAGAATTAGTATTTACTATATCCTAAGTCTGTTCAAGGTACCCTAATTGAGAGATGTAGGTTTGTAGTACTCTGGTGCTTTTACTAGAAGAGCAGAGATTTGCTCCACGTCCATAAGACCCGCTTGAGCACCAACATTCTGAACCACATTCATAGAGTTAATCGGTGCCCATTGTAGGGCGCCTTCGATAGTATTTCCTTTGATGAGAGCAGCAACAAACGTAGAAGCAAACGCATCACCAGCCCCTGTACGTTCGACGGGTGGAGCTGGGTCTGGGTATAGGGGCATTTTGAGTCTCTGTGTGCCATCAGAAGCATATGCACCATCTGGTCCATCAGTGATAACGACAATTTTAGGGCCTAGTGCATGTAGATGATCCATCAGATTATTAATATCATCGTGATTACCACCGCCTACAGTCACTGCTTCTTCGCGGTTGACTATCAAAACTTCAGTTCTTTGGTATATCCGCTTTAATCGTTCAGCACCAGCCTGCAGCTGGAAAGTTCCGGGCTGGAAAGCTAATTTGATGCTAGGATTGGCGTCTAACCAATCTGAAACTTGATCGTGATAATCTATTGCGTGCTCACTTATAGAACTGAAGTACACCCACTTCGGGATTTCTACTGGTCGGAAGTTTGGCCAATGATAATCATATTCTTCGTGTTTGATAAGTATGGTGCGATCTTCTTTGTACCAAAGCACATAGTGGTAATTGCTGGTCTTATCGGGGTTAATTCTGACAAAACGGGTATCAACTTTGTTCTTTCCAAGAGCTATGATCATGTCTTTTCCGTGCTGGTCGCCACCGACATTGGTGACAAAAGTACTGTTCAGCCCAAGTTTAGCAAATGCTACAGAAGCATTTGCGGCATTTCCGACAGCTTCGATAACTTCAGCATGATCAAACGGCAACTTTGTAGCGTATTTCATTGCCAACCATTTGCCATCGTCGTTTTGATAAGTCACAGCCTGATCGTCAAATAGCTTAATTAATGCATCCGTTACGATGTCACCGATACTTACTACATCAATCTGATCTGACACTGCCCACTCCTCAGTTAATAATTCTAATACTTAGTTTACCACGGCTCTGCCGGACGAGTTAAAATCTTCTATTTTGCTTTCAACTACTGCCTGGACTGCGGCAACCACATCTTTATTGATAAGTTTAGCCACTGAGAATTCTTTGGGATTATCGGCTAGAACTTTTTCTAGAGTAGTTCTATATGCATACCTCATATCACTATTAATATTTATCTTAGTAACGCCAATCCTTACAGCATCACGAAAATAGTGCCCTGGAGTATCGCTTCCCCCGTGCAGGCTGATGTTGCAGCTTACTGAGTCACGAAGACTCTGTAGTAAATCTAGATCAAGAATCTTTGGTACTGGATATTTGCCGTGCAAGTTACCTATGGCAGCCGCGAATGTATCGATTCCGGTTGCATCTACGAAAAATTTTGTTTCTTCAGGAGTGCTAAAAGTCTTTTTGATCTCGTCATAGTTGATCGCTTCAGAATGGACATTTGAGCTACCCATAAAGTAGTGAGGTTCACTTTCAACAAGCGCTCCAGTGAGCTTAGCGTATTCAACAACTTCCTTGGTGGCTTTAATAATGTCCTCATCTGTAGCATCGTGATTAGATTGAGATATATCGATGTGAATAAATTCGAAACCTGCATCAATACCTGCTTTAGCGGCTTCAACGGATGGGCTGTGATCAAGATTTACATAGATTTCAACACCGTATTCAGCTTTGAAATTATCTACAAGATCTCGCACGTTGTACAGACCAATATCATCAACTTCGCCCTGACTAACCTCGACAAGCACTGGTGCATTACAGGCTTTAGCCGCCATGACAACAGCTTTCAGAGTTGCTTCATCGTCTAGATTAAAGGCTCCAAACGCCCAGTGCTCATCCCGCGCTTGAGTCATTCGAATTCTTGCTTTTTGGCAATTTGCGCGAATTTGGTTCATATTTAAAGGCATGTATTCAGTATAAACGCTTAAGCTTGCAGTTCAAACTACTAATGGACAATCAACGAAGCTTTTTTGATTCAACTAAATGGATAGCCGCTAATCGGATGTGTTTAGCATCAAGCCCAAAGTGCGCAAGTAGTTCTTCTGGAGTTCCTGATTCACCGAAGTGATCTTGCATACCAATCCTCTTCATTGGTACTGGATGTTCTTCGCCGATTAGTTCAGCTATGGCACCACCTAGTCCTCCATTTATTTGTGCTTCTTCGACAGTTACGACAGTGCCAGTTTTCTTAATGCTTCTTAAGATAGTTTCTGAATCTAACGGCTTAATGGTTGGTACGTGTACAACTTCTGCTTCAATACCGTCTTTAAAAAGCTGCTCTGCGGCTTTCATAGCCTGATATGTCATAGTGCCAGTGGCAATAATCGTTACATCTGAACCAGATGAGAATACATAGGCTTTGCCTATTTCAAATGGAGTTTCAGGAGTCGTTATTACTGGCGTCGCCTCACGGGCGAGTCTAAGATAGTTCGGACGCTTGTCGCTGGCCATCGCGAGAGTTGCCTTCTCGGCTTCAATAGAGTCACAAGGCGCAATTACGACCATCTTAGGCAATACACGCATCAAAGCAATGTCCTCAAGCATTTGGTGAGTTGCTCCATCAGGTCCAACGCTGATTCCGGCGTGGCTACCGACAATCTTGACTGGCTGCTCATTAAGACAGATCGTAGTTCGAATCTGTTCCCAATTACGTCCAGGACTAAATGCCGCATAACTACTGACGAATGGGATTTTGCCTACGGCTGCCAACCCTGATCCAACAGTTACAAGGTTTTGCTCGGCTACGCCTATTTCGATGAAACGATCTGGAAATTCGGCTTTAAATAATCCCATTTGGGTAGAATCTGTTAGATCAGCGCATGCGGCTACAACGTTTACGTCAAGTTTGCCAGCAGAGAGTAAGCCGCGGCCAAATCCTTTACGTATTGGCTCCATTGCCAATATAGAATCAAAATCAGCTAAATGCATATTATTCATGTTCACTTCTTATTTTTCCACCTAAGGTACGAAGTTCATGAAGTGCTTTTATCGCCTGTTCATGGTTAGGAGGTATGCCATGCCAACGGAAGTCATTCTCCATAAAGTCGACGCCTTTGCCTGGAATAGTATGCGCAATTATCATCACCGGTTTCTCTTGAATTGCTCTTGCCATAGCTGTTGCGTCAATCACTGCTTCAATGTTATTGCCATCAATCTCTATCACATGCCATCCAAAGGCTTCCCACTTACCTCTTAAATCCTCTAACGGCATCACGATTTCGGTAGGGCCATCAATCTGTATATTGTTGCGGTCGATAATTCCAATAATGTTGTTCAACTTGTATTTGCCGGCAAGCATCGCGGCTTCCCAGACATTTCCTTCGTTGAGTTCTCCATCACCCATCACAACGTAGATGTAACGGCGATAATCTTTGTTCATTCTAAGTCCTAAAGCCATGCCACAAGCCTGGCTGAGGCCTGACCCAAGTGGGCCGCTAGTGTTTTCCATGCCAGGTAGTCTTAGGCGCTCAGGGTGACCTTGCAGACGCGAACCAAGCTTACGTAAAGTCATAAGCTCTTTTCGGTCAAAATAGCCAGCGTGAGCCATTGTCGCGTACCTCACAGGCACACAGTGTCCGTTACTTAGCAGTAAGATGTCTCGCTCTTCCCAATCAGGATTCTTTGGATCGTTCTTCATAATATCAAAATAAAGCGCTGTAAAGATATCGGCAAGACCCAGAGGTCCGGCGCTATGACCACTGCCAGCATGCTCAAGCATCCGTATAATATCTTCACGGATATTATTGGCGATGGCTTCAAGTCGTTCTATAGGTAATTTTTGCATTTTAGTCTTTGATTACTTCTTTGAGTTTAACATAGGCAGCTTCTGGGTTTTCAGCATTTTGAATATAACCACCGACATTCAATACTGAAACTCCGGCATCTACAAGTTGTTGAGCATTATCTAGATTGATTCCGCCGTCCCAGCCAATCTCGACTTCTGGGTGATGTTCGCGTACTTTAGCGACTTTGTCGAGAAGCCTTAGGTCGGCATCTCCGCCATGATGACCAAGATTTCCGCTGAAGATCAGGACGTGGTCAAAACTATGAATGATTTGGAAAGCATATTCTATAGGCGTGTCATGAAGTATTGCTAGGCCAGCTAAAATTCCAGCTTTGTGAAGTTCAGCAGCAAAGTGCATATGATGAACATCTGCTTCGTTATGGATTACAACCATCCGCGGTTTTAGTTCAATAAGCCTATCAATGTAGTCCATGGGATTTTGATACATAAGATGAATATCTACTTTTGGCAAGTGTGGTAACCAGATTTTATCCAATTCTGGAGATTTGGTTGGAGCAAATTGCCCATCCATAAGATCAATATGTAATCTCTCAGCGAACCTAGATACATTATCAATCTGGGTTTTATATTCGTCCAAATCGTATGCCGTAATCGTCGGACAAATAATCATAATTATCCCAACTTATCTAGTTCTTGGAGGCGACGAGTGAAGCGTGGAGCGCCAGAAAATGCCGTACTTAAGAAAGTGTTAACTACGTCTTTGGCATCTTCAAGATTAGTATACTTTGAAGATATGCATAGTATGTTAGCGTTATCGTCATTTCGAGCTGACCTAGCTTCATCTTTGGTATGGCATAGTGCTGCTCGAATTCTCTTGAATCGATTAGCTGCCATACACATGCCTTGGCCGCTGGCGCATATTAATATTCCTCGCACTTCGTTGCTATCTCCTAGCATTGCAGAGACTACTCTTCCGGCAAACTGTGGAAAATCATCTTCTGAACTAAAAACTTTACCGCCTTCATCTACAACTTTGTGGCCAATTTGAACAAGAAATTTGCTAAGTTCTGCTTTGTAATCAAATCCATTGTGGTCGGCGCCAATATAAATCTTCATTTAACTCCTAATCGTGTGCATGTCCATGATCGCCTTTGTGTAGAATGCGTCCTGTGTCAGCAACAACTTCAACAAGTCTATTGCTATAGCCCCACTCATTGTCGTACCATGCGACAACTTTTAGCATATTGCCAGCTACAACAGCGGTAAGCTTTAGGTCTACAATAGCTGAGTGTGAATTACCAATAAAGTCGCTGCTAACCAACTCTTCTTCTGTAACATCCAAAATTCCTTGGTAGTAAGGCTCAGCAACAGACTTTCTGAAAACTTCATTTACTTCTTCGACTGTAACATCACGTTTGGTGATGATCACAAAATCAGCCAGTGAGACTACTGGTGTTGGAACTCGTACGCTAAGTCCACCGAAAACTCCTTGAAGAGCCGGCAAAGCTTGTCCGGCAGCGATGCTCGCTCCGGTAGTTGTAGGCACTATATTCTCGGCAGCACTACGTGCTTCACGCAGATCTTTAGCTGGAGCATCTTGAAGTTTCTGACTAGCTGTGTAGCTATGGACTGTGGTCATCATCGCCTTCTCGATACCAAAATGGCTTTCGATAACTGCTGCAATTGGAGTTATGCAGTTAGTGGTGCACGACGCGTTACTTATAATATCGCTGGAAGTATCAAGTTTGTCTTCATTAACTCCTAAAACTATAGTGGTTGCACCATCACCCTTAGCAGGAGCACTTAGAACTACTTTGTGAGCACCTGCGTCAATGTGTGCCTTGGCTTTACTAGGATCGACGAAAAAGCCAGTTGACTCGATAACTACATCGACACTAAGGTCACTCCATGGGAGTTTGGCTGGATCAGTCTCGGCAAAGACAGTGATGTGCTTGCCTTTGACAACAATACCCTTGTCGTCATGTCCGACTTCGTTCGGGTATGTTCCGTAATTGCTATCGTGTTTTAATAAATGAGCCAAAGTTTTGGTATCTGTAATGTCATTAATAGCAACAATCTCAATATCGCTTCGTTCAAAAGCCACCTTAAAAGCGTTCCGACCTATCCGGCCAAAACCATTAATCGCCACCCTTGTTTTCATTCAGTAATCCTTGTTTATGTTCTTAGTTTAATCCTAATGCTTATATTTTAAAAGCAAAGAGGTTAACAAGCAAGGATTCTAGTTTAATTTTTTTCTTGGGTTTGGCTTATCGTCATAGATGCTAAGAATACCTTGGTTGACAATTTTGCTAAATACTTCACGAAACATATAATTCTGAGCATGGTGAGTTATGAGTTTTTTGCATTCTGCCCCTTTGAACCAATCAGCAGACGTAGTCTCTGGGCCTAATTCAAGCACGGGTCGATTAGATTGTGATTCATAGAAGAAGAAGTGACGGAAGTGACGAACGCTGCTATCGCTAACACTGTTTCTCTCGTCTGTTCGTAAGAACTGAAGCTGCATTCGTAATAAGCGTAGTCCAACTTCTTCGCGTACCTCTCTAACGGCTGCATCAACGGGCTGTTCAAATGGGTCAAGTTCGCCGCCTGATAATTCAAATTCTCCAGGTCGATATGTATCGCTAGAACTTCTTTGCATGAGCAAGAACTCACCAGCTCCATTTGCGATAATAATTTTTGACGATTCAATAAATCTCTTATTCGACATAGCTACTTCCAAGATAAACTTAAAAGTAATTATACAACCTATGCTAAGTTTTGTCTACTAATTATTCTTGTAGCGAGAGATAGATGCGTCGATGATAGCTTTTGCAGCTTCAACGTCTCCCCAACCTTCAACGTTAGTTGACCCTGGCTTCTTGAGGTCTTTGTAATGTGAGAAGTGCTCAACAATCTGTTGCTTCCAGCGCTCACTTAGATCATCTAGAGAATTGATACTGTCGCCGGTGTCGCGGTCATCGGCTGGCACTACTACGATCTTGTGGTCAGCTTCGCCATCATCTATGAAGTTCAAAACACCAATAATCTTAGCTGATAGCCAAATACCTGTCGGAATAGGCTCGCTACAGATTACTAGCGTATCGAGCTCATCGCCATCTTCGTCCAGTGTCTGAGGAATGAATCCGTAATTAACAGGCTTTGCATAGATGCTGGGCTCTACACGGTCCAACATGAAAGAAGCGCTGTCGCGGTGCCATTCAATCTTTAGAATGCTGCCTTTAGAAATCTCGACTACAGTATTAACTATGCCGTTCTGATATTCGCCTGGGGTAAGTATCTGGTTGAAATCTGCCATTTTTTCTCCTAGTTGATGTTCTTTAGGATATTGTACACTATCTGTAGATGAAAATTATTGGCCATCGTGGTGCGAAGGGACTTGCTCCCGAGAATACCTTGAAATCTATCGAAAAAGCCCTTGGCTATAGAGTCGACGGTGTCGAATTCGACGTGCGCGTTACGGGCGATGGTATACCTGTGCTTCACCACGATCCATACTTGGTAGACGCATCTGATAACAGACTAGCCATTGCCAAGACTAGACTTTCAGAGCTACTAGAACATAAGCCTGATTTAGCGCTGTTAGCTGACGTGTTTGGACTGATAAATCATAGAACGCGAATGATAATTGAAGTAAAGCCAGGCGTATCAGCAGATCCTGT
>JAYVRB010000038.1:0-6574 GCA_043776675.1 bacterium | reverse complement strand
TCTGCAAGTCTTTCAAGTGCAGACCCAGTCTTTATGATAATACCGTGTTTGGCGGCACGACTCATGCCGCTTATGAGTGCAATAGGTGCAGCTAAAAGGAGTGGACAAGGAGTAGCGACAACTATGACTTGCAGGAACCGCAGCGGGCTGCCGCTAATTGCCCATGCAGTGCCTGCAATTGCAAAAGATATGATAGTGAAGGGAATTGCATAGCGGTCGGTTAAGCGTACAAATGGAGACTCCGTTCCTGCTGCATTCTTTACGAGCTTGATGATCTGCTCGTACTGACTATCTTCAGCTGTATGCGTGGCCCGGATGGTTAATGCGCCTTGTAGATTCAGGGCTCCGCTAAGCAGCTGGTCGCCTGTTTTTTTATCAACGGGTAGACTTTCGCCAGTTAGGCTTGATTCGTCCAGGCTACTTTCTCCCTCTAGTATTGTGCCATCCACGGGTACAATTTCGCCGGGTTTAATTATGACTTTATCGCCAACACGCACTTGCGTAACAGCTATGTCCATAACTTTGCGACCCCGAAGAATATGTGCTTTTTTAGGCGCACGGTTTAGGAGTGCATCAAGCTCAATCCGCGCGCGTTTTTCGGCATAATCTTCCAACGATTCACCGCCCGTAAGCATGAAGACTATGATGATGGCTGTCCAATATTCGTGCAGAATGACTGATGTAATAATTGCGGTTGCGGCTAAGATGTCAATGCCGTATTTACCATCGCGGAGGTCTTGTATCATGCCGGACAAAAGTGGGATTGTGCTGAGGATAGCAACAATACCTAAGATCCAGTGCGCAGCAACATCAAGTCCACTAAGATCAAGGCCAAGACTTATAAGTGCGGCAATTACCACTAAGCCAAAATGTTTATAATCACGAAAAAAACGGGTCACCTTTTTAAACATTAAAAACTCCTTTTTCTGTACTTATTATAGCAGAAAACAGCGCTATCGTCTCTTAAGGATGTATACTGATGCGTAGAGATGAAAGAACTTATTACTGTTGGCCAATCTGCGCCTGAATTTACGGTAAAAGACGTCAAAGGAAAGACAGTAAAGCTTTCGAAGTTTAAACCTAAATCAGTCTTGGTTGTATTTTTGCGCTACTCTGGATGCCCTTGGTGTAATCTTGCATTACACCGCTTAACAATGGAGTACCCACTCCTAAAAGATAATAACTGCGAAGTTATAGCCTTTATTCAGTCAACAAACGAAAACGTCATGGAAAATATCTATAAACGTCATGCGCGTACGCCGCCGTTCTCTATCATAGCTGACCCAGACATGAAAATTTATAAAAAATATGGTGTTGGAAAATCATTCAAAGCGATAGCTAATAGTGTGACAAAAATACCCTATTGGGTGCACGCGGTTCGCGAACATGGTTTTAAACAAGAGAAAATAGATGGTGACTTATTCTTGGTCCCTGCAATGTTTTTGGTGTCCGGCCACAGCAATAAAATACTGCTTGCTTCATATAGTTCAAGCTTTTATGAACATGAAACATTTTCTAAGGTTTATGCTGAGCTCGGGTTTGTTGATTAACTTTTGTATGATGGGACTTGCCTCATCGGCAAATCAAAATTAGATTTGCTTACGATGACCTGATTACCCTAAGGTGCGATACCAGGCTAAAGGGTGCCGGGGAGTGCCACTGGCATTCCCATTCAAGTCTTACATAACAACCAAAAGCAAGAGCCCCGCTTACGCAGGGCTCTTGCTTTTGGGGTGCCTGATGGGACTTGAACCCACGACCTGCGGTACCACAAACCGCCGCTCTAACCAGCTGAGCTACAGGCACCATAACCGCGTCATTATATCTGTTGAACCCTTATTTTTCAAGGAGTTGAGAATAATTGAGAACTAGTTAACAGTAGCGCGTCATATTTTCACTAAAGTGAAGTAAGGTATAGAATAGGATAACTATGAAAGCAGCCCGAGCAATAATCATCGAAAACAATAAGATATTAGTTATGTACCGTAATAAGCAAGGTAGTCAATACTATACCTTAGTTGGAGGGCGTGCAAATGATAATGAAACTCCTGAAGATGCATTGGTGAGAGAAGTTAAAGAAGAAACAGGACTTGAAATAACGCATGCCCGGCTCGTGTATGTTGAGTACCATCAACCACCATATAACGAGCAGTATATTTACCTGTGTGAAGTTGCTCCACATGCTGATATAGCCCTGCAGGATACCTCTGAGGAGGCATTCCTAAACAACCTGAGCGTTAACATTCATCGCCCTCAGTGGTCAGATAAAAAAAGCTTTGCAGTGCTACCATTTCGTACACCACAGTTACAATCTGCAATTGTTACGGCCTTAAAAAAAGGTTTCCCTAGAGAAGCTATTAGCCTCTAACATATCTTAAAATTAAAACGGCTCCTTTTACCAGGAGCCGTTTTAATAACCTAGAAAAAAACTACTAGACCGTGCGTGTTGTTACCGAATCAACTGGCTTAATTGCAAGGCCAACACCCAAGATTGCGATAGCAAGCGCAAGGTGCAAGAAGTTGTCTGCCATATTGACGTGGAAAATACCCAGAATGGTATCTTTTTGGATAAATCCAACCACTGTTACAAGTGCGTAGACAGCTCCAAATACTAAGAAATATAAGCGGGCAGTTTTTTCGCTGTAATATCCAAGTCCAAGTGCAGCAACACCTGACAAGATGTGAATAGCATTATGAATGCCACCAACCATAAATAACCCAAGTAGGTAGCGCATGCCATCATCGTGTAATGGCGAAAACGTTGGTATGAATCCGAGGATACCGACTAATAGAAATACCGCTCCGAACAAGATCGCTAACTTTTTTAACATCTTATTGCTCCTTAAAGCTTAGATTAAGCTGATGCTTAATTTATTTCAATATAACATAGGCACTGTAATTTTTGTATAGACATAAAATGTATATACTATGACTCAGATGAAGCAAAATTTGTACAAGTTTACTGATGTTTGGAATGTTCCTGTTGGAATCGATAAGGCTGAGTTTGCAGTCCTTGATATGCCAAAGTGGAAAGAATGGTGGCCAGGTTTAGTGAAGGCAAAAATAACAGATCCAAATGTAAATATCGTTGATACAAAAATTGATGCAACCTGGAAAAGTATGTTTGGCTACCGTTTAGGTATACGTCTGACAATTTCAGAGTACGAAAAGGGCAGGTCAATTAGTTTTAAGAGCGAAGGAGATCTTGTTGGTGGTGGAGCCTGGAGCTTTGTGCCAGAGGGTGACGGCACACGTATGGATATTGTATGGAATGTCGAGACCCAAAAAACCTGGATGAATCTAGGCGCGTTTATTTTACGTCCTGTATTTGTCTATGCTCATGGGAAGCTTATGGATAAGGGTGAAGGGGGATTTAGGCGTTACCTAACAAAATAGTCTTACTTATTTTCCAAAATTGGTCACGTCAAAAATAGTAGTTTTATAATGTAATAGGCATATACTATAGGGTAATAATTATATGGAGTAATGTATGCGCTATCCTTTGGACCTAAAATTTAAAATTGCGGCAATTTCAAGTCAGATTTATGCAACCGATGCGGATGGCAATCAAGTTTTCTACGTCAAGCAAAAGCTGTTCAAACTTAAAGAAAACATCGAAATATTCAACGATGACACTAAAACTCAGAAAGTATATACGGTTAAAGCTGACAGAGTAATTGACTTTTCACCAGAATTTACACTTTTTGATGCTAATAATGCAGCACTCGGGAGCGTAAAGCGTCATGGTCGGAAGTCAATCTGGCGATCTAGCTACGATATTAAAATAGGCAGCGGTATGCAGTTTAGCGTAACCGAGACAAACCCCTGGACTAAAGTTTTTGACAGATTATTGGCTCAAGTACCGTTTCTTAGCATACTAAGTGCCTATTGCTTGCATCCACATTATGCAGTGAGTGATGCGAATGGGCAGGTAATTGCTTCGCTTGAAAAGAAGCCTGCTTTTTTTGAAGGCAAATACTCTTTTGACGGATCGCAGATTAATAATTTTGACGAACCAACTCATCGTATTTTCTCAGCGCTTATGATGATTGTTGTCTTGCGTGAACGTTTCCGCGGCTAGTTGAAAGTATTATATTTTGATAGGGACTAAGGCTCAAGGAGCACGCCATTTTTTGAAACATCTGGTACGCAGCACATACTCCGGTTAAAATAACATGGTCGCCTCAGCCCATTTAAGAGCTTGGAGCAGGATACCTCAATGCGCTTTTGTCGGGTGTCGACGTTGTTGGTTGCACCGATCCAGCGCAGCCATTCCCAACGAGCCATGGGGGTAACTTTTGCCCATAAAGCTTGTATTTCTGGACGGGCTTTGAGGGTGGCTTTCCAGTCAGCAGGTATATGAGGTTCTGGCCACTCTTTGATTGATTCTATCTCTAAATTTGCGGTCCCGCCAACAGCTAGTTTGGCTGATTTTTGCATTTCTTTATCAACATCTAACCAGTGACCACTTCTACCATCTGGTTCCAACGCTGTTTGAAACGGGAAGCGGTTGATTGTACCTTTGATCATTACTTGACCGCGTGACGGCAGCTGCTTGCTGGCAGAATCTGGAAGTTTGATGATGTTACGTGCATTAACGGTAAATAGTTGAGATTCAAAACTGATTATAGACATATATTTAAAGTCTATCATGAGTATGTTTAATGAACGGAGTAATATAACAAATCCAAGGATTGTTAAGACAAAGGGAGAGACACTTTAAATGTCGTACCAACATTTAGTTTAGTAGTATAACTAATAGTTCCACCAATTTTATCTAAAAGGATTTTAACCATATATAGCCCCAATCCCGTACCTTCAGAAAATTCCTGTATGGCATTTTCCGCTCTTGAGAATTGTTTGAACCCCTCGCGACTAAACAAAAAGCCCCACTTGCGGTGAGACTTTTTCTTTGGTACACCCGGAGGGATTCGAACCCCCGACCTGTGGGATAGAAGCCCATTGCTCTATCCAGCTGAGCTACGGGTGCATACCAGACCTTCATTATAACAGGGGTTATGCACTACATCTAATATTCATTGACCGACTGTAACTGAGTTTTAAACAATAGATTTTGATAAAGTTACAACTGGTGTCCCTACAAAGCCTACTTTGTAGGGGATGGTGCGGGATGAGGGAATCGAACCCTCCTCCTAAGTTTGGAAAACTTATATATTAGCCGCTATACGAATCCCGCAAATACTTTGAAAGTATACATGATTGGTACTCTGTTAAAAAGTAGTAAAATAAATAATCATAAGTACAATAACTATATAATTGTAAAAATTACAAAAAAGGTGCTTGCAATGTATATTTAAATTGGCAGGGTAAGAAGTATATTTATGTAGTCAAAAATATTAAAGTCGTTCCAGCAACCGAAACGTCAATAGAGAATCAAACTGGCGATGAATTGCTGACTATATATACTTGTACGCCAATGTGGTCATTTAAAGACAGGCTAGTCATTATTGCCGTAAAAGAAAGTCAGCTATGAAAGAGTGGCAGAGAACGGTTCTTCTTGTTGGATTAATAGCTTTAAGCATATTTCTAATATTTTGGATGCATCACAGAATAGATACTAACTTTGTTCGAAGCTTGCGTTAAAAGTTTCGATTTGATGAAGTAATTAAATTCTTCTCCTAAGTTTGGGTAACTTATATATATTAGCTGCTATACTATTCCCACATGAAATTTGCTTAACAGTACGTATTGTAGCATTACTCTTTATCTAAAAAGCTGTAAGATGAAGCTGTGGTGTTCCCAGTAATTGATCCGAACGCTAGTAAAGTATATACCGACATACATTACTAATAAGGCGCTTGTTACGTTCAGGGTGCTATATAATACTCTAGTTGAGATATTAACTGAAGATAAATCGTACTTTAGTATCCCGAGACTTCTGTGCTGCAGAGTAAGTTTAAAATATTTAATTACGGCTAACGGTAAAATTATCATTGATTGTACAAATGAATACAGGGGTAAAAATAAATAGACCCAGCTCCATCCTTTATCGTAATAAAGAATAGCAGTGTATATCCATGAGAGTACTATTAGAGCAACCATAGTAATGGGAAAATTAAGTAGTTCCACCCACCTAAGTGGGAATAGCATATACACTAAGAGGGAATTGTAGAATAACAAAAAGAAATGGTGCCATCCAAAACTGCCGATATTAGTAATGTGGTGCCTAAAACCACCAGCTAACCAATTAGTTCTTTGCTTAAACCAACTTTTTACGGTTGAGGGTGCGTAAGTATAAAAAGTAAATGCTATATGCTTAATTTTATAACCCATAACTTGGGCGATCTTACCGATTTCAATATCGCCTCCCACAAAAAAGTTAGAGTGTAACGATAAAACTTTCTGTAAAGTAGTAGCTCTTGCAATGTTACAGGCTCCTGATGTAAGCCATGGATCCATACGACGATTGTCCATAGCAATACTATATTCATAAGCCTGGAGTCGTTGTATAGCTGTTTTAGGTTTAGCGACTTCACATCTTAGAGATGCAATTTCGCAGCCAAGTTCGTTGAAGGTACGAACCAAATTGTTTACGTTATCTAATGAATAAGTG
>JAYVRB010000037.1:0-65976 GCA_043776675.1 bacterium | reverse complement strand
GCACTCCCGTTCAAATCCCAGTCAGACAATCCTTCATAGCAGACCCAGAAGGGTCAGCAACGAAGGATGGCGGAGAGAGAGGGATTTGAACCCTCGATGCCCGTAAGGGCATGCTACTTTTCGAGAGTAGTACCTTCAACCACTCGGTCACCTCTCCGTATCAGGGTATTCTAACAGACTAGAAGTATTGTGATGAGTATTGTAACTGAGAATGTTAGTCAAGAATATGTCGAGGATAACGGGTATGGTAATTATCTCTAATATGTGATAGAATTACCCCTGTTACAAATTAATTTGTACCTGTAGCTCAGCTGGATAGAGCGTTGGCTTGCGGAGCCAAAGGTCGTAGGTTCGAATCCTGTCAGGTACACCATCCTCCGTTGCAGACCCTTTAGGGTCAGCCATGGAGGATTTTGCATTTTATAGATGAGAACCGTAGGTTCGGTGCCTGAGAAGCGCAGATAAACGAGTTTGCTAGTTTATAGAGCATCGTCAGCTGAAACACCAAGTATGTACAAGAACGATGATCCCTGGGCTTAGTTAAGTAGTTGCACTGACTAACAAAGAACTCTCGACTACTGAATTAGGTTAGGTCTCTTGGGAGCAGGCTTCTTCTCCTCTGGTGTCATAACTGGAGCAAGAGGTTTCTCGATATCTGACTCAGTTATAGTTTCTTCCGGATCGGGAACTTCTTCTGTCATAAGGTTTTTGTCAGTCTCTGGTTTCTTGTTGCCTACTCGTCCATGGGTTGTGATTAAAGAAACGAAAATTATACCGGCAAGTACTAGATATGCGATTCCGATGTATAGATTAATCTTCATAAGCTGGTCCTCGAATAGTCTAACAAAGGCAATTAGCGGTTCGCGCAAGGAGTTAAAATCTGCACCATTAAACAGCTTGCCTTCACTTCTCTTTAATATGTAATCAGCACCAATCTTAATGGCAACAAGGATTGAACCTGAGATTACTAGCGCAAATGCTATGCGTCTTAAGCCTTTGCGTTTACGTGATGAGATAAAGACTATACCAATTGCAGAGAGCAGAGCTAATCCGCCAATTGCTAAAGGTAATTTGGTAGCAAATTGATAAGCTTTAGGTGCTTGTTGGATGGCTGAATCAAGATAGTAGGGCTGCTTGTCTTTACCACTAATTGAGTCAGCGGTATAAACCGGATTAGGAAACAATCCATCAGGTCCAAGCATCTTTTGAGTAATGTTGTTACCTTCGGCAGTAGCATTCACGCTGGCTGGACGGCAAGTAACAGTCAATGGGTTGTAATCACCTAGCTCTTTAGCTTGAGCTGTCGTACACGTAGGTAGACCTGCGAGGTTAGCAGTTACAGCAGCGCCTATTTGCTGAGCAAAAGCTATCTTAGGGGTAGTTAGATCAATAGAGAAATCAGGTTTTGCAGTCTTCCCTTCGAGCCAAGCGTAATTACTGTCTAGGAAGGTGTTCACTTGTTTCTCTAAGTATGTAGTAGGTAAAGCTGTCTTAGCAGCATTAACAACCGCTGGATCGCTTAGAGAAATTCCATTACCTCCATCTTTGCTAGCGGTTGATGCTTTTTCTTGAGCAAACTTCACTACCCCTTCATATATTCCACTCTTAACTAGCTGCGCCTCAAGCTTATCGGGCTGTGCGATAGCAATGTTAATACTTGTAGCTAGCGCACCTAATAATAAACAGAAGAGAAGAATTGAGGATAATGCGTACACAAAACTGTTTCGAAACCAAAGCATATAGATATTGTATCCGAATCCTCCATTTTGCGTATACATTTTTATGCAATCATTTTGAGGTAGACTGTATATATGTATTTTGCAGCTAACACTAATGGTCAGCTAGGAACACTCATGATAATGCTGTCATTAGTCACGATAGCTGGAACTGTGATCATACTACTTTATGTACTTAGTCTTCAGCATGTCGTCAAGCACAAAGATGTTAAACGGCGTAAAATATGGCTAATCGTCTCACTAATTCCGCTTATTGGTTCAGCACTATACTTTATGTCAGTGCTAGTCCCCTACAACCGCGCCCACCCTTACATCAAGCCTAAAAAGTAGCTAACCTTTGTTCCAAGATAAGTTCAGACTTCTTTTGAAGTATGACTTTTGGAGTTGGTGAAGCTTTCTGAAGCTCAAGACCAACAACAATGCACAGATAATTATCCAGAAGTTTCTCCAGGTCGTATTTAGCCATAATTTGAATTCCGGTCTGCGCAACAAGGTTAAATTTTCGGGCTGATAGTCTGATGTACTTGTCTTGGAAGTTGGCTTAGAGATTGTCGGCTTAACCGATGATAAGGTTTTCATCAGAGGACTTTGTGGAGATGCAGGAGGAGGGCTATTTGCTGATGTAGGGTTACTTGGATTTAGAGGCACAGACCCTGAAGAAGTATTGACTGACGAAGGGCTACTGATAGTCGGCGAATCTGTAGGCGAGGGTGCGATATATCCATCGCAGCTGTCATCAATACCATCTAAGTCGGCGTCAATGCTGCTATCTACTGTAAGCGGACAAGTGTCCGTGGTGTTCAGAACACCATCACCGTCTGAATCCTCGTTGCTCACTTCAACAACCACAGGCTGAGTCAGCAGAATCTCGCTATCTGCCAGGTTTATGACTGTGATATCAATTGTGTGAAGTCCGCTTGATGTTGATTCGGGCACGTTTATATTACTTTCAATATTCCCTTCCACATCAGTTATTCCCGAAGCTATCTGAGTAGTCCTATCAAGAGATGCAGTAAATTTGGACAGAGGCCTCAAGCTATTATCGGATCCTGATATATGAACTTTCGCCGATTTTGATTTAGACAAAACGGATTTAGTAATATCAGTCTTAGGCAGAATCGTCTTTACGACTCGCCCTGTTTTGGGAGCATTCAAAAGCTTGGTTACGGCTGGTTCTTTAGAAATAAGAGACTGTGGCATATAAAATCGTTCGGTCTGTTTCAAGATGTAGTCTGCAATTAGAGAATGTCCAAAAGCATTAGGGTGGTAGCTTTCTTTGCCAAACAGCTCAATTCCTAACAATCCACCATCTTTACCGGCGGTCAAACCGTTCACTCCCAGGCTGTAGCTTGGTCCTTCGCATAGCCTATAGCCATTAAGCGCATCAGATATGTCCACATAACTTACTCCAGCAGAGACAGCAGCCCTAGACATTACTTCATTAATATATGCCGTAATATCTGCCGTAAACTCGAATTCACTCTTGCTTAGACGTACGTTCAAAGCACAATTGCCTTTATCATATACAATCTGCGGGTAGCCAATTAGATAGATCCTGCTGCTAGGGGATTTGGTTTGAAGTTTTCTAATAAGATTCATCAAGGTAGGCATGGTCTTGTCTATTAAGTTTTTGAGCTCAAGCCGATCTTCGTAAGTGTTATAGCACACGTTGTCGCTAAGATGTATTGATATGCGCGGCAGCACACAGTTCATTAATATATTGCCAAAACCAATGTCATTGCCTCCTATAGAGACTGTCAATACTCCAGGCTGATATTTGGAGACAAATTCAGACTGCGCCAGATAACCTGGGTAAAAATTACTTAGAATATCTGCTAATTTTGCTGAATCTATAGCCTTTCTTGGTACAGAGTCTACTGCTTGACCGTTGTATTCGTTAGGTTTAGTAGGAAGTATGTCTCTTATACGAGCGCCGGAACATGCCACAGAATGACCTCCGCTCGCGCTAAATACTTTACTAGATATTAAATACGGGTATGACCTTATAGATAAGTGGCAGTGATTGTTGGTAGTATCGGTACCGGAAATATAATCAAATGCCCCCTCGCCAGAAGTGTATGAATCTCCAAGAGCCAAATAATCGATGAGCGCTACTATATCTCTTTGGGGCGATAACAGATAGTTAATGTCTCCAAAAGGAGTAGTCGCAGTAAAGCTTATCAAATCATCATTGACGAATCTAACGTGTCGAAGTGCCGTTAGGCCACTTATTTGAGACGAAATATAAGGTCGATAATCAAAATTTTTACAATTCAGATATTTAGGGCTAAATCCTGCTAGGCAAGTGCTTAGATCGTAAACTCTAAAACTTACTGATGCGGCATTACTTATAACTACGAATCTACCATTGCTGCTAATTGCGACACTCGAACTAAGTAGGGCTGAACTAGATGCCGTCCCAAAAGCCGGTGCAAAAGGTAACTTTTCAAATGATGCTAGATTGATCCTTGTGAATGCGCCGTTTACCGTCTCAACAACTGTCCAACCACCCCTGTCTGAGAACGCCACACCACTCTGATTTACAATCATTTGAGTACCGTCGTCGTTATAGAACCTTATGTCTGGTAATGTAGTTAGTTTTTTGGCTGTAAGCTGCCCAAGAATATTACGTTGATCCCCAGTGTTTGCTACCAGATTGCGGTACATCGCCATGGCTGAACCTTCGCCAATAACTTTACTGAATACTAGTGCGTCAGTCTGTCCCGGCCATGGAGCAAAAATTTCACTGCCACTCAGCGATAACAGTGGAACTGCCTCATCGGTTGCATTGAAAATCACCATATTAGTATCTGGATCAACCAAACCATAAGAAGTTGCATAGACACACCCCGTTTGCATAACGCTAGTGCTCACTATTCGATAATCAATCTGGACACAGTCAATATTTGGAAACAGAACTGGATGATTTAGCGAATTGGTTGTTGGACCAATCCGCTTGACCGACATAACTTCTGAGTTTGTCCAATTCGGGTCTAAATTATCAATAGTTGCTGAGGCTGTCAGCGTAAATACTGACCACATCGACACGGCAATAATTGCCGCAAAGATGAGCAAAGCAACAGCTCTGTCTAGTTTTGACATCGAATCCCTAAAGTCATAGCTACAATATCTGCCCAAATCAAGTTTGAGAGCAAGCATAAGCACCAGGAAAATTACTTAAGTTAAGATTAAGTTAATCTTTATCTTGGTATAATGTTCCTATGACAGAAGACAGCATATTTACCAAGATTGTTAAGGGAGAAATTCCGTGCAATAAGATATATGAAGACGATCTGACTCTTGCATTTCTTGATATCCATCCGGTCCAACCAGGACACACTCTGGTAATACCCAAAAAACAGATTGAATATGTCTGGTATATGGACGACGAAAACTACCATGCCGTAATGGCTACGTCCAAGAAAGTCGCTCAGAGGCTGAAAGAAGTTATGGATAAACCTTACATCGGTGCCGAAGTTGTAGGTGTAGACGTGCCTCATGCCCATGTTCACTTAATCCCCTTCTCTACTTCACAAGAGTTTCGTCGAATACCTGATATGCAAGCCGAACCGAACTTTGCAGAGCTAGAAAGACTAGCAAAACTTCTAGCCTTCTAGCCGGATATTACATAGCCTTTTAGTACTAATTCTACTTTGATTTTATGTAATAACTTGGTAAGATATGGCCATGGATGAGAAGGGGTTGGGCAAAAAAATACAGGTGGCGAGGCAAGCTGCTGGTTTTACGCAACAACAACTGTGCCAAAGAGCCAATCTAAGCTTCTCTACTCTCACGAAAATCGAGCGTGGAGCAATCAAATCTCCTTCTATCTTCACTGTTCAGGCGATTGCAGGTGCTATTGGTAAATCTATTGACGAGCTTGTCGGTAAGCCTTCTCTAATACGCAAATTTCATACCACAAAACGTGGCGTAAGTTTCATATACTTTGATGTAAATGGCTGCCTTGTTCACTATTATCAGAGAGCATTTGCTAAACTAGCCCAAGATACCGGAACACCTTCTGACATAGTCGAATCAGCCTTTTGGCATTACAACGATGAAGTCTGCAAGGGTACCTTCAGTATGAACGAGTTTAATGCTTATTTGGCCGAAAGATTGAACGTCGATTCTGTAGATTGGCTTAAATACTATCTTGAGATAGTCGAACCTATCAAAGAGATGCAGGATATTCTCAAATGGTCGCTTACCAAATACAAGGTCGGACTGCTCACCAATATTATGCCTGGACAATTGCAGGCCATGAAGCGCAGCGGTGCATTGCCAGATGTAACTTACGACGTTGTCATAGATTCTTCTGAAGTGGGGGTAATAAAACCTGAGTCTAAGATATTCGATATTGCACTTGAGAGAGCAGGAGTTCGTCCTGAGGAAGTACTTCTCATTGACGACTCGCGCGTAAACATCATGGCTGCAGAGAAAAAGGGTTGGCAAGTGCTATGGTTTGACGATACTAGGCTCGAAGAAGCTGTTGAGCGAGTCAAAATTGTTCTAGAACCCGCTGAAAGTTAAAAGTAACAAGTTATAAAGTCTAAAGTAGCTAACTTTTTTCTTCACACTTCTAGCTTAAATACTCAGTTACTGAATCGTTGGATCTCTAGTTCAATAGAATCAATCTGTTGTTTGACTTCGATAAGCTGGTCTTTGGTCTGTTCCACAACTTGTTTAGGAGCGTTAGAAACATAGCTCTTATTGCCTAATCTTGCTTCAAGTTGCTTGATAGATGCTTCATGTCTAGCCTTTTGAGATTCTAGCTCGCCGACATATGCCACTGCCCTGCTCTTCTCAATGTCTAGCCAGGCGGGGTGCTTCGTACTGGTAAGATTCATGCCTAATCCGTCTCGAACCTCTGAGACGGCCTTTATTCGTGCCAAGCGCTTTATAATATCTGCATTCTCAGTCACAAAAGCATCTTCCTTGTGATATAGCGTAACGTCGCTAACTTGCAGAGCCTTAACTATAAACCTAACTTCACCGATAATTGCCTGAATCTCATTGAACTCTTCGGCTTTCTTAGGATCGGATTTAATCGTCTTAGTGAAAGTTCTAGTAGCGAGTATAGTGTCGTTCTCCCAAGCCAAAGTCTGCCAGATTGTCTCGGTTAGGAAAGGCACAAACGGGTGGGCCAGGACCAGAACCGACTCGAGAATATGAGCCAGGAGTGGCTTATTAGGATTAGTCTTGCTAGCTTCAATGTACCAATCAGCTAGTTCATCCCAGACGAAATGATACAAGCTGTCGTAGGCTTCACTAAATTTATATTCATTTAAATCAGACTGAACTTTTTGTGTAAACCGTTGTAAATTACTCAATATCCAATGATCTGCTACAGATTCTGGATGAACTCCTTCCCTGACTTTCTCTTCACCAATCATGGTTTCGATATAGCGGGCAATATTCCATAGTTTGTTACAGAAATTACGTCCGTCTTCAACCTTGCGCTGATCATAGCCGCGATTCACTGCTGCCGAACGTCCGTTGATTAGCCCAAGTCTTAGAGCGTCCGAACCATATTTCTCGATAACTGGAATTGGGTCGACTACATTGCCAATAGATTTGCTCATTTTGGAGCCGTCTTCAGCCATCACATAGCCGTGGATATAGACTTCTTTGAATGGAATTTCATCTGTCACGTAGAGACCAAGCATAATCATTCGGCTAACCCATGGATATAAAATCTCGCCGCCAGTTTCCATCAAACTTAAGGGGTAAAATTGCTTGAAGTCTTGATTATCTGGATAGCCTAGAGTGGCATATGGCCATGAGCTAGAGCTAAACCATGTATCAAAAGTATCAGGGTCTCGGTGATAGGTTTTGCCGTTTCTCTCAATAATTTCTTGGTCGACATGTTCGTGGTAGATCCAGTCATCTTTGTCATCAACATTTTGGAAAGCTGGGATAGGAATGCCCCAAGCTAGCTGACGGCTAATATTCCAGTCGTGCAGGCCTTCCAGATAAGTTATCAACTGCTGTTTCTTGGTGTCAGGATAGAATTTGATCTTGTCAGCTTTGAGAACTTCAATAGCGCGTTTGGCCAGAGGCTGCATATCGATAAACCATTGGTCACGCAATAAAGGCTGGATCACCGTTCCACACTTATAACAGTGGCCAACGCTATGTTTATGATCTACAATTTTGGCCATAAAGCCTTGAGCTTCAAGTTCTGCTACTGTCTTTTTGCGACCATCTTCTATACTCAGGTTAAGGTAAGGTTCAGGTACTTCGATCAGCTTGCCTTCATGGTTAATGACTGTGATGGAAGGTAGGCTGTGTCTCTTGCCCACTTCAAAATCGTTTATATCATGAGCTGGCGTAATCTTAACGGCTCCTGTACCAAACGACATGTCTACAAACTTATCAGTTATGATTGGTAATTCCCTGCTCGTCAGAGGTAACTTAACAGTTTTACCAATATATTTCTTGTATCTTGCGTCGTTAGGGCTTACAGCTACCGCTACGTCACCAAACATTGTTTCTGGACGAGTAGTAGCAATCACCACTTCCCCGCTACCATCAACTAAGGGATAGCGGATATGCCATAATTGGCTGGCTTCATCGGCGTACGTAACTTCAATATCTGCGAAAGCAGTACCATGAAAGGTACAGAAGTTTACCAAGCGTTCTCCCCTGTAAATTAAACCTTCATCCCACATTTTTTTGAACGTAGAATATGCACGTTTGACTACCTTATCATCCAGTGTAAAGGTGAACTTTGACCAGTCAGCTCCAACGCCCATTTTACGTAGTTGCGAATCAAAGTTCGTTTTGTTCTGAGCCACAAAGTTCCAGATCTGTTGGTATAATTCTTCACGTGAAAAGTCGAATCGACTCTTGCCTTCTTTGGCCAGCTGCTTCTCGTAAACAGATTGAGTTTCAAATCCAGCATGATCGGCGCCTGGTAAAAGTAGTACCGATTCGCCTTTAGCACGATGATAACGTGCAGCAATATCCTCTAAAGCTGCAGTCAATTCATAACCAATGTGTAAGTTTGCGTTAGCGTTAGGCGGAGGCATTACAATTGAATATGCCTTACCTACAGGTGATGGCGTGAATGCGCCGCTCTTCTCCCATAAGGCATAGATATCGTTTTCGTACAGATTAGGTTCGTAAACCTTTGGTAGACTCATGACATTATCATGATATCACCTCTGTAACAATTCTAACAATTAGCATTATTTCACGTGAAAAGTTACATAGAACAAAAAACGAACAAGCTACATCGACAGATTAGGCTTGATAGTTAAGCTATAGGGGTCAGCAAGAGGTTGTTTCAACATTGCTTTGAAGCAACCAAGAGCAGCAATCATCGCTCCATTATCAGTACATAGTTTGATGTCTGGATATTCGACAGGGAGATAGAGGGCCTCTATTAATTGGCGTCTTAACTCAATGTTGGCTGCCACACCGCCAGCAATAACTATCGATTTGGGTGAGAATTCTTCAACGGCAAGCTTGACCTTATCAACAATTGTAGCAACGGCTGTGTACTGAAAGCTGGCTGCAATATCGGCTTTCTGAGCTTCTGTAAGGCGCTCAGAGAGCTTTGAAGAGGGGAAGCTGTAACTTTCCCCAATTTGGGATTGAGCCAGCCTCAGAACAGCAGTTTTGACCCCACTGAAACTAAAATCATAACCATTCATCTTGGCTCTGGGCAGAGGATAGGCGTTGGCATCGCCGCCCTGCGCTGCTTTAGTTATCGAAGGCCCACCAGGATAGGGGAGACCGAGTATTTTGGCTACCTTATCAAAGGCTTCACCAATGGCGTCATCTTGAGTCTGTCCAAGCAGTGTGTAATCAAAATGGTTTCGGAACAGAGCCAGCTGAGAATGTCCACCAGAAACAATTATGGCCAATATTGGAAATTCTGGTTGGGTGTTCCTCATCTGATATCCTGGCAGGGAAGTCTCAGTCAAGAAGTTGGCATAGACATGGCCCTCGACGTGATTGATGGCGTATAGCGGCTTGCTGTAACCGATTGCCAGTGTTCTTGCGGTCAGAACACCGATCAACAGGCTACCACTGAGCCCAGCACCGTATGTTACGGCAAGGGCATCGATATCATCCCAACTGCATTTCGCCTCCTCAAGGGCTTGAGTAATAACAGGAAGAATTACTTCAATATGACTACGAGCGGCGATCTCTGGTACAACACCGCCATACTGAACATGCAAATCCATGCTCGAAGCAACGACACTGCTAAGTAGCACTCGTCCATCTTCAACAACACTAGCGGCTGTCTCATCGCAACTGGTTTCGATTCCCAAAACTTTCATTAGTTAAAGTATACTGGAAACATGAACTTAAGAAGTATCATTAAAAAATTAATTCCAAACTCGCTGTTCATGAAAGTTGAGCCATACGGACATCTCATTGAAGCGATTTTCTGGAATATTATCTATGGATTTCCAGCCAGAAACCTTAAAGTTATTGGCGTTACGGGTACTAACGGAAAGACTTCAACTTCGTATATGATCCACCGAATGCTTCAAGAAGCTGGTTACAAAGTTGGACTTATGACTACTGTTGGCTACGGTGTTGGCGCCGACATAAAGCCACAGATTCATCACATGACAAATGTCAGCGTTCCAGAACTGATGCAAAGACTGAAATCAATGAAAGTCCAGGGAGCGGAATGGCTGGTGCTTGAGACAACTAGCCATGCTTTGGCCCAACACCGGGTCTGGGGGGTGCCTTACTCAATCGCGGTTTTGACTAATCTCACGCACGAACATCTTGATTATCACAAGACCTTCGAACGTTACCGTGATGCTAAGCGTCGACTCTTTAAGCTCGCCAATACCAATTCAAAAGGACTGAGGCTTGGGATAGTCAACGCTGAAGACCCTAGCGCCGAATATTTTGTATCAGACATCGTGAACAGCGTTACTTACGGCATCGACAAGGGCGATTTACGGGCCATCAATGTCAATTTGAAGCCATCGGGCAGTACTTTTACCGCCCAAGTCGGAAATGATTCCTATGACATTATCTGCAAGCTGCCTGGTAGTTTCAATGTGTTTAATTCACTAGCAGCCGTGGCTGTCGGTAGGGCAGCTGGGTTGAGTAAGCAACAGATTGAAATTGGCATTGCGGCTCTTGAAGGTGTTGAGGGTCGCATGACTCGAATCGATGAAGGCCAAGATTTTGATGTAATCGTCGACTACGCTCACACGCCAGACAGTTTTGAAAAGCTATTCAAGGATATTAAACCAGTAGTTAAAGGTAAATTAATCGTAATGTTTGGTTCTGCTGGACGTCGAGATGAAGCCAAGAGGGCAGTGCAAGGTGAGTTGGCAAGCAAATACTCTGACGAAATCATTATCACAGAAGAAGACGATCGTGACATTGACGGTTTAGTCATCCTAGAACAGATTGCTTCGGGAGCAGAGCAGGTTGGAAAAGTTCGAGACAAAGACCTGTTTTTGATCTTAGACCGAACTGAAGCTATGAATTTTACGATTGGACGCGCCCAAGCCGGCGACACAGTGCTACTGCTAGGTAAGGGTCATGAGAAGACTATTGAACGCGCTGATGGTGAGCATCCTTGGGACGAAATTGGCGCTGCTCATAAAGCTGTAGAAAGTAGAAAGTAGAAAGTAGAAAGTTTGTAAAGTTAAAAGAAACTACATTCAACTTTATACTTTGTGAACTTTTAACTTATTGTCAGGGTGGTGCATCGGATATAGCCGCCACCCTTGGCTAATTCGGTAATCTCAGGAGTGATTACTTTGAGGCCTTTGGCTTCGATATTTCTCTTCAGTTCGGGTGCGAAAGCACTCATGATAACGGTTTCACCAGTAGATACCAGATTGCAGGCAAAGCCTTGTTTGGCTTCTTGAAGCGAAACTTCAATTTTATCCATAGGAAGCGCTCGAATTTTAGCCTGACTTTCTGGCACAAAAGCTTCTGGGCACCAGGCTATCAGCTCAGGTGTCAAAACAGAAATCGCCAAATCAATATCGTAGAAAAAGCTATCAGGCCAGCCTGACAATTTGTTAATAACTGGCTGGCCCATTTCATCAAGCTCGGGGATTGTTTGTAAAGAAATAACTTCAAAGCCTAGTTCATCCGCAATAAATTTATGCATTCTTGGGTCGGTTCGATAGCTGGTCCCAGCTAGTAAATAGTTTCCACAAGGTAATGCGTCACCCTGGCCACTAAAACGGTAGGGAGCTTTAATAATTTGGAAACCCAACTTTAATAACTCATCTTCAGCGTAGGCTTCTTCGTCTTTCCTTGGCCCTGGCAAATTGGACATAATGACTTTATCACCCCTATGTAGCCCCCAGTTAGCGGTGAAAATTCCATCTTGGCAATCCAAAGGAGCATCAACTTTGATAACTTCAACACCAGATTCTTCTAAAGCTTTGCGAATAGAATCAAGCTCAACCCCGACTTTATTTCTATCAACACTGTCGACATGGTGCGAATAGGCGTTAAGGTCTACAACGTTGAAATATTCGGCACCTGACATTAGTACTTTTTGATTTATGTTTGGCATTAGTATCTAGTGTAACAAATCCATGGTTCTATATTAATTGCTCGATGTATAATATTATGTTATAATTAGTAATATTATTCAATATGCGTGAAAGAAATTTTGATTATTTTACAGAGCATCACCTGAAATCTCAGCGGGCTGAAGTTCATCCTAGCCGCAGGTTGTTACGTTCTAATACCGATTCCTCAGTTAGCGAATTCTTAGATACCGTCGTTGAAAATCATATTATATCCATACTCAGAAACTCTGAGCAAGCTAGTATATACGAAGAAATGTTCTTAAAGCGCCTTCCTGTATTTTCCAGCGTATATGAAAAAGATGAAATATTTTTAACAACGCCGAACGGAACTAGCATTCTTGGTAGAAAGCTAGAATTCATTGCACGTGATCTAAGAAATTATAGTGGAATATTTTTCCAGCTTGGCAAAACATTACATGCTCTTAAAGATGCAAATCTTGGGCTACCAGAACCGAGCGATACCAGAACGGTTTTAGATAACTTCGCATTTTTTTCAAACATTGACGGAGCGAACTACACAGTCGGTACAACAATCTTGCCGCCCTTCAAATTAAACCCTGAAGTTAGTCTAAAGCAAGAGGTAGGATTTATTAGCGAAGAACTCATTGTGTCAGAACGGTTTAGCGAAACACAGATGGCTGGTCTTTTGTCTTTAGTTGAAATGGGATGGGTAGGTGACAATGAATAATTTTGAAACTTTACCAAGCCTAGCAATGCCAGATGAACTTGTAGCCGATTTCCAAGATAGGATCTCCTCAACCGAGACTATAAATATCCATGACTTACCTGACATGACTCAATATATTAATCACAGAGGTAAATATACTCGTCCTGATGTCAGATTGGAAAAGGGACTATACATAATTCCTGAAGTATTTGTAGACATGATCCAGTCAGATAAAGTTCAAAATAAACCTGAATCAGTCGATTTCCATCCCTGGGCAGTTGATCGCTTAGGTCGCGAGGATTCACACAATAAAGTTTTCTTTGGTGCAATTTCAACTACTACATTTGGAGAGCGTGAGTCTTCGAGCTTTGCTAGAGTCTCTATAAAACCAATTAAGCAACTATCAGCTCTTGTAGGTGAGCTAGCGATGTTTCAGTACATGAGACTACTTGATTTACCTACTTTTCAGCCAGTAGGAGTTCTTGTAAACGACAGAGTGGGGCACCATCTTATAACTAAATTCGCAGAACCAGTTACAACTATGGACACCATCGACTGGAGTGATTTTGATATACAAGAACGCTGGGTGCATTTAAGCACTGCCGTGGACACCCTAGTGATGCTACATAGCAATATGTTGTTCCACGGTGATCTGGAATTTAAGAATGTTGGTTTCAACGAAAACGGAAAATCAGTTATCGTTGATCCAGAACTTTCTGTTAGTGCGCTAGATTTAGCTGAAGAATATAATTCTGGATTGGCAGACAATAGGACTTTAGACAACTGCCTAATAGGTATCAAACGGTCGATGAGTAAAGATTTTACAGACCTATCAACTTCTATAAGGAATAGGCTTTTCAAGGGCCTTCCTGACAATCAAAGACCTAAAAATGATGGTCATTTATTTAAAGAAATCAAGCGTAACGTACTAAACCATTATCAGCAGGCAATTACAGACTCCGGCTCACGGTATAGTCGTACATTACTGGCTGCATATGACGTTATGTTGCATGAGCATAAAGAGCGTTCTCGTGGTAGGATGTAATCGCTTTATTTATCTTGTTGTTGGATGAAGTAGTTGATTTCGTTGACGATGTCGAGCAGGGCTTGAGCTCTAGACTTTTCATCTGTTATTTGTTGAGCTGCTTGAAAGGCGGTATTAACTAAACTCTGGTCGTCGCTGGCTTGAATCATCATCATCGTGGTGTGAAATTTCTCTTCAGGCGACTGATCTAAATGATTGATAAGTGGAGACAGTAGGCGAAGAGCTTTTTGCTTGATATCAATTAAATCGTTAGCTATTGGGGTTGGAGTATCAATTGGATCTATAGGGTCTTTAACTAAATCATCAGCAGTTATGGGTGAATTGAAAACTGGCGAAACTATAGCTGTGTCAGTATATTGACCTGATTCTGACGTCAATTTATCTTCAACAGGTTTTTGATTATCATCATGTTGCCCAAACATTTTACCCCCTAAGTACTTATGCTTACGTTATAATATACCTTATCTAGTAGTAAACACCAGAGGGAGATCGATAAATGCTCGACGATTTGAAGCTTATTCACGAAAGAGATGCCCAGGATGCTTTGGGGATTGCCGAGAAGCAGTGGCAACAGCTTACACAGCAATATGAGCTTGGGAGCTTAGCTCCAACTCAGCCTATTGAGCGTGTAGTATTTGCAGGAATGGGTGGATCGGCACTCGGTGCTTTAATCGCCCAAAGCTGGCCAGCTTTTAATAAGCCGTTTGAGGTTTCGAGGGGTTATGACATCCCAGCTTATGTCGACAGCAACACTGTACTTTTCGCTTCAAGTTATTCTGGTAATACAGAGGAAACAATTAGTGCGTTAGAGCAAGCCGAAGCTAGGCAGGCCGGAATAATTGTTATCACTAGTGGTGGTAAATTGGCCGAAATCGCGGCCGCCAAGAACTATCCGCTACTGTTATTGCCAAGCGGCCTACAACCAAGGCACGCTGTTCTGTATAGCCTTAAGGCCTTGTTAGTCGCTACTGACTCCCTAGAATTAACCTTTGGCGCTGCAGATCATTTGGCGTCCAAGGCAGAATTCTTGAAACAAGCCATCACAAATTGGATACCAACCGTGCCTACGAACAACAATGACGCCAAGCAGATTGCCCTAGATGTGATTGGCAAATCTGTAGTTGTTTACAGTGGCCCTAAGCTTTGGCCAGCTGCTTACAAATGGAAAATTAGCTTCAATGAAAATGCCAAACAAATCGCTTGGGCTAATCAATATCCAGAATTCAATCACAACGAGTTCATCGGTTGGACTGAGCAGCCAGTTGATAAGCCTTATGCTGTTATTGATTTACGCAGTAGTTTTGAGCATTCACAGGTTTTGAAACGGTTTGATATTACTGAGAGACTTCTGTCAGGAAAGCGTCCTGATCCTGTAATTGTTGATGCTGAAGGTGAAGATTTACTTGAACAACTACTTTGGACAATTGCTCTCGGGGATTTTGTGAGTATCTATACTGCGCTATTGAATGGTATCAATCCGACTCCTGTGGCGCTTATCGAGAAATTCAAAAAAGCACTAGAACAATAACTACTCTGTTAATATGCAGGCTTGGGCTATACTAGCTAGTATGAAGCAGGATTTGGAGCTCAAGATTGCATCTGTTGTTGACCAAGTTTTCGGACAAAAGGTCGATATAGATCTTACGCGTCCTGAAGAGAGATTTGGTGATTATGCGACTAATGTGGTGCTTCAAATCTCAAAAGCCGTTGGTAAAAATCCACGCGAAATCTCAGAAGAACTTGTACCAAAGCTTAAAGCCCAATTATCTGACACTATCACTGATGTTCAGATTGCGGGACCAGGTTTTATCAATCTGACGCTTAATGATCGGACTTTGAAAGCTGCGTTGAAACTTGAGCTAAATCGTTCGCTGGAAGGCCAGTCGATAGTGGCTGAATATTCTGACCCGAATCCGTTTAAAGTTTTGCACGCTGGACACCTATATACAAGCGTAGTAGGAGATGCAATCGCTAATATTTTGCAGGCTGCAGGTGCTAATGTTCACCGAGTTAACTTTGGCGGGGATGTAGGACTACATGTTGGCAAAACATTGTGGGCGATGCTAAAAGATTTAGGTGGTGAGAATCCAAACAAGTTGAATGGTATTCCAGAAGCTGAACGCTCTGAATGGATGGCTACAAAATACGTTGATGGCTCATCGGCTTATGATGATGACGAACAAGCCAAGGCAGCGATTATCGACCTGAATAAGCGAGTCTATAAATTACATTCTGACAATGACCATGAGTCGGCGTTGGCTCAAATATATTGGACCTGCCGTAAGTGGAGTTATGATTATTTTGATCAATTTTATGCCCAAATTGGTACACATTTCGATAAGTATTACCCTGAAAGTGCAACAGTTCAGATTGGTCTGCAGACTGTAAGAGAACATATCGCGGATGGTGTTTATGAAGAGAGCGATGGCGCAATAATCTTTGATGGCGATAAATATGGCTTGCACACCAGAGTATTTATCAACTCTGAAGGTTTGCCGACTTACGAGGCCAAAGACGTGGGACTTAGCATGCTAAAAGTACAAGACTTCCATTTTGATAAGTCAATTATCATTACTGCCAACGAGCAAGAACAATATATGGCGGTCGTGCTGAAAAGTATCGAACAATACGCACCCGAACTGTCTAGCGCAACAACACATTTAACCCACGGAATGGTGAAGCTGAAAGGTGGCGTTAAGATGAGTAGCCGCCTAGGTAATTTCTTGAGGGCCGTTGATGTACTTGAGGTTGCTAACCAAGCCGCGAAAGCCATCAAGCCCGAATCCGATAATCAGTTAATCGTACTCGGAGCTGTGAAGTATGCTTTCCTCAAGAATCGCATGGGTGGTGATATTATCTACAGCCCAGAAGAGTCGGTTAGCATCGAAGGCAATAGCGGTCCATACCTTCAATATGCACATGCCAGGGCAAAGAGTATTCTTAGGAAGGCAGATGTTGAGAAAGATGTTACTGAATTGGAATTTGATGCTGGAGAGCGTAGCCTGGCTCGTAAAATTTCTGAATTCCCAGAAGTTTTTGACAATGCCGTCAACGAGCTTATGCCTCATCTAATAGCAACTTATTTGTATGAGTTGGCACAGATTTTCAATCGCTTTTATGAACATAACCACGTAATTGGTGATGATCGCCAAGCTATTAGGCTATATTTGGTCAAGCTATACGCTACAAGGCTAAAAACTGGCTTAGAACTACTCGGAATCTCAGCACCAGAACAAATGTAAGGAGTAATCATGTCAAAAGTCCCTGGAAAAGATAACCTAACCCACACAGCATCAGGTTTTGTGAGATTTCTACGCGAGAATGCGGTAGTTGGTCTAGCAGTAGGTTTCGTAGTTGGTGCTCAGGTACAAAACGTCGTGAAACAATTGATCACTAGTTTTGTCGATCCACTTTCACAACTACTATTTGGTCAAGCACTTAGTACTCGAACTGTCGCAATGCATTTCAATGGTCGTAGTGCTGTGTTTAGTTGGGGTATGTTCGCTAACGTTCTGATTAACTTCCTGTTTGTGTTAGCGGTAATCTATCTTATTATTAAACTTCTAAAACTTGATAAATTAGATAAACCGAAAGAATAAAATGCAGTTATCAGATGATGAATGGAAACAGAAACTAACGCCCGATCAATATAAAACTTTGCGCGAAAAGGGAACCGAGGCACCGTTTACCGGCGAACTACTAAACGAAAAAGGCAATGGTGATTTCGCTTGTGGTGCTTGTGGATCCGTAGTTTTCAATAGTTCAACCAAGTTTGAAAGCGGTAGTGGCTGGCCAAGCTTCTACGATACGGTCAGCAACGACGCCGTAAAACTAGTAGATGATAGTAGTTTTGGCATGCATCGAACTGAAGTTATATGCGCTAATTGTGGTAGTCATCTGGGTCATATGTTTGAAGATGCACCAGATCAACCAACTGGCAAACGCTACTGTATTAATTCCACCTGCTTAAACTTTTCACCTAAAGACACTGCTTGATTACGGAAGACGACTAAAGCTAATAGTTATAAAGTTGAAAGTTCGTAAAGTTATAAAGTAGCAACTAGCAATTAGGAAAGAGTAAGTGGTAAATAATTTGTTAAATGAATAATGACAAATGTGAAACGATACCCCAAGCTACTATCTAGCAGGCATCCCCAGAGTAGTACTTGGTACCCCACGTTGCCATTTGTTCTAAGATTGGCAGTAAATCCTCACCTTTTTTAGTCAAAGTATATTCGACTCGTGGCGGAACTTCGGAATAAGCCTTCTTGGTAATAATGCCGTAAGTCTCAAGGTCGTCTAGGCGTTGGCTAAGAGTACGTGGGTTGATGTTACCAACAGAAGACTCTAGCTCACTAAATCGCTTACTACCAGTAAATAAGTCGCGCAGGATTAGCGCTGTCCATTTATTGCCGACAATTTCCATGGCTGATGCAATGCATCCGACCTTAGGTTCAAGAGTTAATGATGTGTGTAATTTCATACTTTACAAAGTATAGTAATGGCTATAAACTAAACTATACAAAGTATATCATAAAAGGAGAAAACAATAATGAAATTACAAGTAATAATTGGTACAACCCGTCCAGGTCGGCAAACTGAAAAATTAGCTAAGTGGGTTGCTATCGAAGCCGGCAAAATGGAAGATGCCACTGTTGAATTAGTCGATTTGGCTGATTATCCAATGCCATTTCTAGACGAAGCAATCTCGCCACGCTATAACCCAAACCGCAAAATTAATTCTGAGGCAGGCAAGTGGGTTAATAAATTAGCCGAAGCTGACGCCTACATATTCGTTACCCCAGAATATAATCACTCGATTTCAGGTGTTTTGAAGAATGCCTTGGATTACGTTACTTTCGAACTGGTTAAAAAACCAGCTACAATCGTATCTCATGGTACAGTCGGTGGTGCCCGAGCTACGATGCATCTTAAGGAGATATTGAGTGAGTCACAAGCCACAGTTATTCCAAAAGCAGTAGCTTTTGTGGGTGCAAGCCAGAGTATCGACGATGCAGGTGTTCTAAATGCCGACATCGCTGCTCAAGCCTATGGACCACTGACTGCTTTAAACACTACACTTGCCGAACTTAAGTGGTACAGCGACGCCTTAAGCACTGCCCGCAACCAATAAAACTGTTGTCTTGAACGTGTCCTTTTGTCATCCTGAGTGAAACGAAGGATTTGTTGTCTTCAAACCACAAACAGATTCTTCACTGACGTTCAGAATGACATGGGGGAAACAGATTCTTCGCTATTGCTGAATAACAACCCGCTAAACCCTGGTGTGGGGTATAATTGCCTCAATGATTGATAAACACGCTATCCCAACCAAACTTCTATGGGTAGATCTAGAAATGACCGGACTTGATTCAAATCAAGATGTAATTTTGGAAATTGCAGCCGAAATCACAGACTTCGAATTCAAAACAATTGCTAGTTATGAAGCCAGAGTCAAGCAACCATTAGATATCGTAGTCGATAGGATGCAGAAAAATATTTGGTGGGCAGAATTCCCAGCTAATCGCGATGATTTCGTGAATAATCTAGATCAAGGCAAGGCTAGCGAGCAGGTTGAGGGTGAGTTAATCAATTTTATTGAACAGCATTTTGGAGTGCAGCCAGCGATACTAGCGGGCAACAGCATTCATAATGATCGAAACTTTATCAAAAAGTGGTGGCCGCAATTTGACTTAAAACTTCATTACCGAATGCTCGACGTCAGTAGCTTCAAAATTGTGATGCAAGGCAAGTATGGTGAACCGTTCGAAAAGAAGGAAGTTCACCGCGCTTTTGATGACATACAGGCTTCGATTGCTGAGCTCCAGCACTACTTGGAGTGGTTAAAGAATTCATCGAAATGATTGATCACAGAAGTGCCGAAGAATATATTTTAAGCATGCCGAACGCGATACTGGATTATCCATTTGGTGAAAGCGTGGCCGTCTACAAAGTTGATAATAAAATGTTTGCGATAATCGCTGAAGACAAAGTGCCACTGCAGCTAAGTCTCAAAGGCGACCCACAGCTCAATATCGTACTACGCGAAAAGTATGAAACTGTGATGGAGGGCTATCATCTTAATAAAAAGCATTGGAATACGATTATTCTTAGTGGACTACCAGACTGGGAAGAAGTGCAGGGGCTGATTCGCCATAGTTATTTGTTAGTTTCAGGTCAGTTGAACGCTAGCAAAGACTAGTCACCAAGTTGTTTGGATAGCAACTGAGCGCTGTTGTAGTCAGTATTCAGCATGTCTTTGATATTAACATCACTAGATTCGATATAGGCTGTTTTGAGAGCAGCGGAATAAGTCGCTAGCTTATCTTTAATGACTAGCTTGTAAGTGGTGTCGTACGTGCCAGCGGTTGCCGCCGTAGCAAGCTGTGAGCTGGTAGTGGTGTTAAGCCTCAACTTCTTTACTGCCATAGAGACACCCAATTTATTAGCTTTGGAATAGGCTATAAGTTGGTCCTGAGCACTGCCGACACTGGCTTTGATAGTATTGGCAGAGTCTTGAGTCGCTGAACTTGTGTTTGGCTGGTCAGCTGCAAGAGTTGAAATTAATATTAAAGTTTGTTGCCTCTGTGCAACTAGTAACAAAGAGCTAGAGTTTGAACCACTGATAAAGATTAGAATCATGATGCCTAGAATAATTAGCCCTACAACAATTAATACCGGCTTAGGCAGTTTCGTAAGTACTTTAAAAGGTAACTTGGGTGCATTTCTTCCAGGGTTAACGATAAATTCGTAATTTGGTTGTGGTGCTTGAGGCTGGCCTGGATAAGTTGGTTGCATATCTCTAATTTAACCATAAGTTGTTTCAGAGAGCCATCTTCTTTGCATGAAATTCAAACTGCTATTGCTATGAGGATAAGAGGATAAGCTATAAGCTATACGTATGGATGCGATTGAAGAGGTTAAAGCTAGACTGGCGATAGAAGACGTCATCAGTGAATACGTGCCACTCAAAAGGTCGGGCCGTAACTGGAAAGGTCTAAGCCCGTTCTCAAACGAGAAGTCTCCAAGCTTTATGGTTAGTCCAGAAAAGCAGATTTGGCATGACTTCAGCTCAGGTAAGGGTGGTAACATGTTCAGTTTTATCATGGAAGTAGAAGGCTTAGAGTTCAAAGAAGCTCTAGAGCTTTTAGCTCGCAAAGCCGGTATCGACATTGAGCAATTTCGTACATCATCTAGCCGTGGAGGTCCAGACAAGAATCGCATTTATGCTGCACTTGAAGCAGCCGCACACTTTTATCAAGTTCAATTTAGTAAGAATAAAATTGCTTTGGAATATGTTTTCAAAAAGCGATTATTCACAAAAGCCACAGTGCTCGAATGGAAACTAGGGTATTCCCCCAATAATGGCTCAGCATTGATAGATTTCCTTAAGGCCAAAGATTTCACTGAAGCTGAGATCAAGCAAGCCGGACTTAGCGCCCAAAACTACAGAGGTGGAATACAAGATATGTTCCGTGGCCGACTTATGATACCGCTCCAAGATCAACAAGGGAAAATCATCGGTTTTACAGCGCGACTACTCATTGAAGACACTAATGCCCCTAAGTACATCAACACACCACAGACTGTTTTGTACGACAAAAGCCGTCATGTTTACGGCCTTCACATAGCTAAAGAGAGTATTCGTAAAATTAAATATGTAGTTCTAGCCGAAGGCAATCTAGATGTTATCACCAGTCACCAAGCTGGGGTACAGCAAGTTGTGGCTACGGCTGGCACTGCGCTCACAGAACCCCACCTAAAAACTCTCGGAAGATTCACTGGTGATATTCGCTTAGCTTTTGATGCTGATAAGGCAGGTATGGCGGCTACAGAGCGGGCCATTCCAATAGCCAGCCGGGTCAAGGTTACGCTCAGTATCATTGACATACCAAGCGGCAAAGACCCAGATGATCTTATCAAACAAGATCCCAAACTATGGGAGCAAGCCATCGAAAATCATAAGTATGCTCTAGACTGGCTAACCGATTTGTATAAATCAAAATTAGATCTTAAATCCGCCGTTGGCAAGCGTGAATTCAGCGATATATTATTACCCGTAGTACGCTCACTGGCCGATCCGGTAGAGAGGGATCATTATTTAACGACAATTGCCGAAACAATTGGTGTAAGCAAAGAGGCATTGACTCAGAAATATCAAAAAACATCTGGTGGAGAAACGGCTACGAGACGCAAACGTGTCAAAGCCGAACCGGCAAAGATTGATAGAATTGCTGTCGAAAACCAGCGTGCTCAAGACAATTTCCTTGGCCTAATGTTGATGCGTCCAACGCTTAGAGAATTCATGGGGATTATAACTCCAGAAATGCTATTCACTGATGAGGGCAGGGAGCTTCTGGTGTACTTGCAGACCAATCCAGACTTCCACGGCAAGCTTGAACAGGTCAAGGGGCTGCAAAAACTGGCTGATTATGTTAAAATACAATCATTACTCTATGAGGAACTCTATCAAGGCCTTGAGCTTAATGAACTTCATTACGAAGCAGCTCGATTGCAGGCACGTTTGATAGCACAATTTGTAAAAAGCAAAAAAGAACAGATATCGATTCAGCTCGAGACATCAGACGATAAATTTACTCGAGAACTATTGGGCCAAGTTAAGATTTACGATCAACTACTTAATCAAGTGAAAGGAGCTGCACGTGGCGAAAGCGAAAGACAAAGCAGCTAAAGATGTTGGCAATTTTGATCAACAGAAACTGAAATTAATCGAAAAGGCTAAAAAAGACGGCCATATTGAGCAGAAGGATATATACGTACTTTTGCCCGAATCCGCCGAGAATACCGAAGCCTTAGATGCTTTATACACTGAACTTGCAGAACTTAACGTCGAGATTACAACCACTGAACCTGATGTAGAAAACTTCAGCGACGAATGGGTTGAAGAGGAGAGTGAAGAAGAAGTTGATACCGCAGCTGCCGTCTATCTAGACGATGATGTAGCTGATGACTCAGTGCGCCTTTACCTTCGTGAAATCGGTAAAATCCCACTACTAAATTCCGAACAAGAGCTAGCTCTTGCGAAGCGTGTTGTAGCCGGCGAGAAGGATGCTAAAGACCAAATGGCGGAAGCTAACATGCGTCTAGTAGTCTCGATTGCTAAGCGCTACGTAGGACGTGGACTCGACCTACTTGACCTTATCCAAGAAGGTAATACCGGACTACTACGTGCCGTAGAAAAGTTTGATCCAGACAAGGGATTTAAGTTCAGTACTTACGCAACTTGGTGGATTCGCCAAGCTATTACCCGAGCCATTGCCGACCAAGCCCGCACCATCCGTATCCCCGTGCACATGGTTGAGACTATTAATAAATTACTGCGTACCCAACGCCGTTTGACTCAAGAATTAAACCGTGAGCCGAGCAACGAAGAAATCGCCAAGGAAATGGAAATTGATGTCGACAAGGTTGAGCATATAATGAAGATCAAGCAAGATATCTCTTCGCTTGATGCATCAATCCGTGATGACGAAGAGGATTCTGTACTTTCTGATTTTATCGAAGACGAAGATACCGCTTCTCCAGAAGAATCAGCTACTGGCCAGCTCCTTAAAGAGCAAGTCAAAGACATGCTTTCAGCACTAACTGAACGTGAGCAGAAAATATTGAAACTACGTTTCGGACTAGAAGATGGCAAGAGCCACACTCTCGAAGAAGTCGGACAAGAATTCTCCGTCACTCGTGAGCGTATTCGACAGATTGAAGCCAAGGCTCTAGCCAAACTTCGCAAACACCGCGACGCCAAAAAACTTCACGACTACATTAAGTAAAATGCAGAAGCCGAAAATCATTGGGATTTCTGGTACAAATGGTTCTGGCAAGGATACGGTTGGAAAAATGCTGGCTGAAAAACATGGATATCTCTTCATGTCGGTTACCGATTCTTTGCGCGAAGAAGCCAAAAGCCGCGGCTTGACCGTAGACCGTGAGAATCTGCGTATGATTAGTGCCGAGTGGCGTAGATTAAGTGGTCTAGGTATTCTAATTGATCGAATTATTGAGACGTATGAGTCGATGCCTGATAGAAGTAAATACACAGGCATAGTTATAGCTTCACTGCGTAATCCTGGCGAAGCCGACCGAATCCATTCGCTAGGAGGAGTTGTGCTTTGGCTAGACGGCGATGCACGTGTTAGATATGACCGAATCCAATCCAATTCTGCTCATCGCAATCGTTCTGAAGAGGATAATGTAACTTTTGAACAATTCAAAGCCGATGAAGTCAAAGAAATGAACCATACACAAGGAGCAGATGAAGCTACGCTTTCGCTTTCCAAAGTCAAAGCCAAAAGCGACATTCAGATATTCAATAACTCTAATGATTTGGATCTATTAGATAAATCCATTTCTGAAGCAATCGGATTAAATAACTAAACCTGTTTGTGCTTGTTATATAGCGCTGGTTTATACTTAAACTATGAGTGAAGACAAGTCTCGAAAAAAATTTGTGATAATCGACGGCAAGAGTGTCTTCTACAGAGGCTATTACGCTATGCCAAACCTTGCTACCAAAAATGGTACGCCTACTGGCGGGGTTTTTGGTTTCGCGACTATGGCTTTGGAAGTCATCAAGCGACTTAAACCTGACTACGTGGCTGTGGCGTGGGACAAACCTAAAACCAACATAAGGAAACGCCTTGCAATCTACCCAGAGTACAAAGCTGGCCGCAAGCCAGCACCCGCAGATTTCTATGAACAAATTCCCGTACTTCACCAGCTACTTGATACTTTTGGCTGGCCTCTTTATGAGCTAGATGACTACGAAGCTGACGATATTATGGGTGCATTGGCGGTACAGGCCAGTGAAGCTGGTCTCGAAACACTGCTTGTGACTTCCGATATGGACATGCTTCAACTGGTCAATGATAACGTGCATGTTTATGCACTCAAAACTGGTCTATCGAACATCGAACTGTATTCACCGGCAAGTTTTGAAGCCAAGTATGGGATTCATGTTGACCAATTCCTAGATCTCAAATCGCTTAAAGGCGATTCGTCGGACAACATCCCAGGCGTGCCAGGAATAGGCGAAAAAGGCGCAGTTGAGCTACTTAAAACTTACGGAACTCTTGATGAGATTTACGAGAACTTGCCGCTCATCAAAGACGCTCTCAGCAAGAAACTTACTGCCGGCAAAGACAGCGCCTACATGAGTAAAGAGTTGGCGCGCATTTGGATTGATGCGCCTATTAAACTTGACCTAAATGAAGTCGATGGCAGCAAAGCAGATCCAGTAAAGATTACAGAGATTCTCCACGATTTGGAATTCCACTCGTTATTACGCAGATTGCCTGAAGTGATGAATGTACCTGCATCAACGTTAGTTAGTACAGGGGTATCTCCGATTAAAATCGGAGAGAATGTAATCATAAATTCACCGAAACTATTGGAAGAATTCGAACTATCAGACTTTGAAGAGTTGTTTGTATACTCGCGTTCAGCAGGCAAGCATGGCCGAGATCCACAAGTTTTGATTATCAGCGCTGACGCCCAGAAGACTTATACATTTGATGTGTCCAAAATTGATGCCAATATATTACTGCAAGCGCTATCTAAAGCCAAAAAACTCATCGGCTACGACGTAAAAAATACTCTCAAAATTTTCTTGGAATTAGGAATAGTCAAGCTGCCAGATGTAGGACATGACGTTTTAATTGGTGCATTTCTACTTAATTCACTACGCCGAGAGCAGGCGCTTACTGATCTAGCTAGGGTTGATCTTGGATATGAAGGTTCAAACTTTGAAGATATTGATAACGAAGAGTTGATGTCGCGTGGAGCAGAAATCATTTCTGTTATAAGAGATTTGTATGCACAGCAATTAACAGATTTAAATAATCTTGAAGAAGTTAAGTCCTTGGCGGACGACATTGAATGGCCGGTTATTTCGGTCTTAGCTCGCATGGAATATGAGGGCATTGCTCTCAACACTGACTACCTGTTGAAATTTGCAGATGAGATTAACGATTTAGTTTCTGATTATGAGCAGCAAATTTACGGATATGCCGATCAAGAGTTTAATATCGCATCTCCCGCGCAGCTTGCGGAAGTATTATTCGAAAACCTACAGCTACCTACCAAATTTATCAAAAAGGGTAAGACTGGATTCAGCACCGCTGCCAGTGAGCTCGACAAACTACGTGACTCGCATCCGATAATTGACCTCATTACGCAGTACCGTGAAGTCGCCAAACTTAAGAATACCTATGTAGATACGTTACCTACAATGGTTGATAAAAATTCTAGACTTCACACCACTTTTAATCTGACAATTGCTCAGACTGGACGGCTGAGTAGCACTGACCCAAATCTTCAGAATATTCCGACACGTACTGATCTTGGTCGTAGGATTCGCACCGCTTTTGTAGCCGGAGTAGGCAAGAAACTTGTCAGCGCTGACTACTCACAGTTCGAGCTTCGTCTCGCAGCCGTACTGGCTAACGACGAAGAATTAATTGATATGTTCAACCGCGGAGCGGACATCCATACAGCAACCGCTGCACAGATATATGGACGAAACCCTGAAGATGTTACCAAGCAAATGCGTAGCGCTGCCAAGACGATTAACTTTGGTATTTTGTATGGCATGAGCCCGCACGGACTATCAGTAGCCAGTAGTCTGACCAACGAACAGGCTAACGAATTCATCACGAAGTACAAGGCTCTACGCAAGCCACTATTTGATTACATGGAACAAGTAAAGGTTCAAGCAAGGGAAGATGGATATGTTGCAACTCTACTAGGGCGCCGTCGCCCAATGCCGGATATCAAGTCCAGTAACTTTATCGTCAGACAGTCTGCTGAACGTGCGGCTATCAATATGCCGATACAGGGAACAGAAGCTGATCTAATGAAACTGGCAATGATCAAAGTCCAAGAGATTTTACTGACTGATTTTCCTGAAAGCAAAATGTTGCTCCAAATTCACGACTCAATCCTCGTCGAATGTCCAACCAAAGACGCCGAACGCATCGCTGAATTACTTAAAAACACCATGGAGAACGTCTACAAACTTCCAGTTCATCTTACCGTTGACGTCAGCATCGGTGACAACTGGGGAGAGCTGTAGTCAAAGCCTTGCAATTTAACCACAATCGTGTTAATATATGTGTTGTAAAGAGGTTCTATGAGATACGGATACATGCGCTTTTTCATCGGATTTATAATCGCACTCGGGCTAATCATAGCCTTGATTGTTCTATTATTACAAGGTGGAAATAGCTCCACTCCCAAAGAACCTGCTCTTAGTACATATGCCAACACATCAACTATAGTTAGAGTCTCTATTGATGGCCCGGTAACTGCACCACAAAATCACAACCAAATTGTAGTCACAGTCGGCAGAGACAGAGCTACTTACCAGCAATTCAATGGCTATGACGGTACAATAATTGCAAGCAAGAGCTATGACAACTCATTTAATAGCTACAATACTTTCCTACACGCCATTTCGAGAGCAGGAATGTTAGTTGGGAATACCGATCCTAAGCTCTCGAATTCGCTAGGCCGATGTCCACTTGGTCAGATATATACATTTGAAGTATTAAATGGCGACAAGCAGATTAAGAAGTTATGGACTACTAATTGTGGTGGTGCTAAGACTTTTGGTGGAAACACAAATCTGATTATGTCACTTTTCCAGTCGCAGATTCCAGATTATAGTGACTTGTCTCAAAACGTTCGAATTTAGTTATACAATTCTAAAAGTTAGGCGTTTATCACCGCCAATTAGTTTCCTAATCTTAGGACTACGTAGACGTAGAGTATTGGCTAAAGCTCCGCTAGGAACACTAATCACGATATCGTTATCTCTAACCATAACTTCAACAATAGTTTGAAATTCTGCCTGGACATAATCTTTGATAAGTTTAATCTCATCCGGTTCTTTTGGAATACGGCCGCTCATTATATTCTGCAAACTATCCATGAGTTCAGTATACCTGTCATTTTGAATCTGCCATACGGTGGATGAAGAATCTGTTGTCTTCTGAACAGATGTTTCGCTTTGCTCAACATGACAGGGGCTTAATTGGTAAATGACAAATAATTGGAAAATGAGAATTGTGAATTGAGAAATAGTTCCTTAACAGATCCTTCGCTCCGCTCTGGATGACAAGAAAGCTGGTTTTGTTAAAATAAGTGGATGCCGGAGTTGCCAGAAGTTGAAACAGTACGTAACGGACTTGAGAAAATCTTGCCCGGTCGCAATATAACTGGTGTTAAGTTTGACTGGGCCAAGTCTTTCCCCAATGCATCTGCTGACGTAGATAATTTTCTAATTGGTTCAAGAATCTCAGGAATCAGTAGACGAGGCAAGGCGCTGATAATTGAGCTTGATACCAAATATTCATTAGTTATACATTTGAAAATGACCGGTCAGTTAGTCTTTAAAAGTGATAAGTATAGGTTTGGGGCAGGGCATCCCAATGATTCCTTGACTGGACAATTACCAGATAAGTCGACGCGCGTAACGCTAACTTTTGATGATACTAGTGAACTATTTTTCAATGATCAGCGTAAGTTTGGATGGATGAGGCTTATTCCTACTCACGAGGTCATGAATCTAAGCTTTTTCCAAAAGCTTGGACCTGAACCTTTGGCTGAAGATTTCAAATGGCAGAACTTTCAAGTCAGGTTACTGCGACGCAAAAACAGTAATATCAAAGCTGTATTACTCGACCAAACAGTACTTGCTGGAGTTGGTAATATCTATGCAGACGAGTCACTTTGGGGTGCAAAGATCCACCCGTTAAAAGCAGTCAAAGATTTAAAGCCAACTCAAATCCATAAACTCTACGACGAGTTATTGTACGTGCTTAAACTTTCGATTGAAAAAGGTGGTTCGACTAATCGTAATTATGTAAACGTAGAAGGTAAGCGTGGAAGCTATATGGATTTTGCAAGAGTTTTTCGCCGAGAGAACCTGTCATGTCCTAGATGCGGCACGATAATTATAAAGATTCGGGTGGCAGGACGTGGCACTCATCTTTGCCCGAAATGCCAAAGCTACAAGAAACAATAAAATTAGGAAATAGTAGCTAGGCTGTCGCAATTTGGATACTAATTTCTATTTACTAGTTTCTGGTTGCTACAATAGGTAAACATGATATTGACGCTATCGGGAGAAAACAGCTTTGGTTGGCAATCAGTCTTGGATGAGCTGGTTGCTAAGTTCATTGCTGAACAAGGCGAGTTGGCATTAGAAAGAATCGATGGCGAAGAAGCCGAGCTGTCTAGAATTTCTGAATCGATTAACAGCCTTCCGTTTCTTTCGAGCAAAAAATTAGTTATCCTAAGGGCCCCGAGCAACAATAAATCTTTCCAAGAATCCGTTGAACAAGTATTAGCTAATATACCCGAAACAACAGATATAATTATTTTAGAGCCTAAGCTAGATAAGCGGTTGGCATATTATAAATATCTTAAATCCAAGACCGATTACCGTGAGTTTAACGAGTTGGACATAGGCGGTATGGCGAGCTGGCTGGTTGCACGGGCTAAAGCTTTAGACGCGGAGCTAAGCCTAGGTGATGCACGATATTTAGCCAATCGGGTTGGGCTAAATCAACTGATGCTTGGTAATGAACTAGATAAATTAGTGCTCTATAACTCCAAAATCACACGCCAAACGATAGATCTTCTAACTGAAGAGACTCCTCAGAGTACTATATTCCAACTACTTGAAGCGGCGTTTAATGGCAATGCCAGGACTGCAATTAAAATATACAAGGAACAAAGAGAACTCAAGGTTGAGCCTATCCAGATTATTGCCATGTTAGCTTGGCAATTGCATGTGTTAGCGGTAATTAAAACCGCTGCCGATAGGTCAGCAAATCAGATTGCCAGCGAGGCCAAGATTAGTCCTTATGTGGTAAGCAAAAGCCAGTCGATAGCTAAGGTTATTACACTTGCAGAGCTCAAAGCGCTCATTAAAGACCTTCTGGAAATTGACATTAAGAGTAAGTCTACAAACATCGACACTGATGAGGCGCTACAACTCTATATCTTGAAACTGGCTAGAAAATAGAAAATAGTAAGTTCATAAAGTTATAAGGTAAAAAGTAGAAACGACCTGCATGGGAACTATTTATCATTTTCCAGTTACCATTTAACAAATTATTTACTAATTAGAAATTAGGAAATAGAAACTAGTAATTAGGGTAATATTCGAGATTCGATAATTAATCCCTTCGTCATCCAGAGCGCAGCGAAGGATCTGTTGGTTTCATGAACAGATGCTTCATCCACTATCCAGCGGATTCTGCATGACAGGGCGTTCAGAACGACTAGGTATACTAGTAGCTAATTCCTAGTTCCTACTTTATAACTTTCAACTTTATAACTATTAGCTAGTCGTCGTTTGGTAACGATGAAGCTTATTTCTTCTTTTTAGCTACAGTTTTCTTAGCCACTGTCTTCTTCTTTGGAGCGACCTTCTTAGCAACGACTTTTTTAGGTGCAGCAGCCTTCTTGGTGCCGGAGTGCTTAACGCCTGCGGCTTTAGCCTTAGCAGCAGCTTGCTTCTTTAGACGAGCGGCTTTGTTCTTGTGAATTATGCCTTTCTTGACGGCCTTGTCGAGTTTACTCTGTGCAGCTGAATGAGACTTAGCGCTAGGGCTTTTACTAAAAAGCTTTATTGCGGCCTTAAGACCACGCCTTGTTGCGCTGTTACGAGCTGTTGCTTTACGGGTTGTCTTGACGCGCTTTTTGGCTGATTTGATAATCGGCATAATGTTCCTTATTTAGAATTAATTGCTTATGTTAAAACTATACAGAGGTGGAAGGGGTTTGTAAAGTATTGCCAAATTCGTTGCTAAACATGAGCATTTATGTTAGATTACCAGTAGTAAAGTTTAAACAAAAACAATTCAATATGGAAAACGTTCGAACCGACATAACCGAAAAGCTCAAAAGCTCCAATAGTATATTGGTGACTGTTAGTCGAAATCCATCTGTTGACCAACTGTCTTCATTGATCGGATTGACGCTGATTTTGAACAAGCTTGGTAAGCATACTGCGGCTGTATTCAGCGGACAAGTGCCTTCTACTATAGAGTTTTTAAAGCCTAGCGAAACTATCGAAAAGACTACTGATTCACTCAGAGACTTTATAATCGCTCTAGATAAATCCAAGGCTGACAAGCTACGCTACAAAGTTGAAGATAATGTTGTGAGGATTTTCATTACTCCTTATAGAACTTCAATTACTCAGGATGACCTTAACTTTAGCCAAGGCGATTTCAATGTTGATGCTGTAGTTGCTCTTGGCGTTCTTAGACAAGAAGATTTAGATCAAGCAATCACGTCGCATGGCCGAATACTACACGATGCTGCAGTCATCAGCATCAATACAACTCCAGGTGGAGAACTCGGTAGCATGAATTGGACCGATCAACAGGCAAGTAGCCTTGGCGAATTAGTTACCGAACTTGTACCAATGCTGGGAACAGATTTGATAGATAGCCAAATCGCGAACGCACTATTAACTGGTATCGTAGCCGAGACCAACAGATTCAGTAATCAAAAGACTAGCTCGCAGACCATGAGTGCCAGTGCAACCCTTATGAACGCTGGAGCCAATCAACAGCTTGTCGCAACAGCACTAGAGAAGCCGCAGGCGCAGGCTGTACCTGAAACTACGCCAATGGATATTCCAACACAACATGAGGGTACTTTAGATATTAATCATGTCTCAGACCTGCCTGCACCAAGCGTCGCACCATCAACTCTTGTTCCACCCGTGATGGTTCCTGCTCCAACAGTAACAATGCCGCCTTCAGCTCAATCTCCATTGTCAATTAGAATACCGTCGAACCCAACACTTCTTGATCAATTACCTGATCTCAAGCTTCCTAGCCTAGAAGACGACGAAAATATTCCTTCTGGAGCCAGTACAACAACTGGGGGATCTAGGATGATTACACAGCCGCCGTCAATGGGAGGAACGCTTACAGCGAATACTCAAGCAGAGGGACTAGAACCTTCTATAGACCCGTTGAGCAAAAGTTTCTCACCTCCTACCAAGATGTTAGATCACAATCCTGTCCAGAGAATACTAATCACTCCTACAATGACACCGCAGCCGTTTAACTCGGTAGATATTTCAGACACTAAAAACTTAAATTCTGTGGAAGGTGCAGTTAATAATCCACAACCCGTAGCTCATTTGGATGATGCTCGAAACATGGTAAATCAGGCATTGAGTGCGAACCCTACTGCGCCAGCTCCAATCCAAGCTCTCAATGCTCAACCGTTAGGTGATATTCTGCATAATTCAGCTCAAATTGCCGACCAAATCAATTCTGCTCCGCAACCTAGTACCGAATCAATTACCCCTCCACCAGTACCTCCTCCAATTCCATTCCAATTCCGTAACCCACCACAAAACTAGAAACTAACAATTAGTAAAAAGTTATAAAGTCATAAGTAGGAGCTAGGAATCAGGAACTAGGAACTAGCGACTTGGAAATGGTAACTGGTAATTAATTTGTTAAATGTGAAGTGTGAATTGATAAATATTCCTTGAGCAGATCCTTCTCTACGCTCTGGATGACAAAGGGATTAAATAGCGAATTCCGAATATTGACCTAATTACTATTTTCTAGTTTCTAATTTCTAATTGGAAAATGGTAAATGTGAAATGAGAAGTGTGACACTTTGTTTTCCTAACTACTAATTGGGTTACACTATGGGCATGCAGGGATTACTATTAGTTGATAAGCCAGCAGGCTGGACCAGTTTTGACGTCGTGAATTACATTCGAAAGTTTGCGCGCCAAGCAGCGCTTGTTGAAAGCTACAAAGTTCATAAAGCCGAAAGTGAAAAACTTGGACAAATACTAGACTTTCCAACTTTTCAACTTGCCACTCGTTTACCAAAAGTAAAGGTAGGGCATACTGGTACTCTTGATCCTTTCGCCACTGGTTTACTGGTGATTCTAGTCGGTAAGGAATACACCAAGAAAGCTGGTGAATTGTCCAAATTGGATAAGACTTATGAACTGACAATGGAACTCGGTGTCACCAGCACTACTGGTGATCCCGAGGGAGAGATTACTAAAGTTTCGAACGAAGTTCCATCTATAGAATCAATTCAGGGGGCAGTAGATAAGTTCAAGGGCGAGATATCACAAATTCCACCGGCTTACTCAGCAATAAAAATTAATGGACAGCGAGCTTACAAGCTAGCTAGAGAAGGTAAAACTGTCGTAATTGAACCTCGACAGATAACAATTAACAGTTTACAGATAACGGACTATAAGTACCCTTACGTTAAATTGGTTGCAGATGTGACGTCTGGAACATATATAAGAACGCTTACGGAAGATATCGGTAAAGTTCTTGGCACCGGTGCATATACGACTCAATTGAGGCGGATTCTAGTCGATAAGTTTTCAATCAAAGATGCTAGGAATGTCGATGATATCAATTCTGAAAATCTTGAAGTTGCTCTGAATACATTTTGAGATTTATGGTCTTGCAATAGGGGTCGTAATCTGATAGAATACTTGTACATGATTACAAATGAAAAGAAAGCTGCAGCTATTAAAGGCGTGCAGAACCACCCTAAGGACACTGGCGGCTCTAGCGCCCAAGTAGCTATTTTGACTGATCGTATTAAGGAACTTACTGAGCACCTTAAGACTAATAAGAAAGACTTCGCTGCTACACGTGGACTGTTACAAATGGTCGGCAAGCGCCGCCGTTTGTTAGCTTATATTGCCGACAAGAACAGTCAAGTTTACCTAGACCTAATCAAGAAACTCGGCATCCGCCGTTAAGTGCTTGAACCAGTAGCCTCGAATTTCGAGATTACCAGCTTGTGCACATTAAACATCTAAGACAACCAATTCGGTAGAGCCGCAGATATATTGCACCCTCAGTTAGCACAAGGGGAGCGCCGTATATTTGAACCCTGTCGAATTGGATCTAGATAAAGAAAGGTATCAATGGGACAAACTATTAATCCATTAGGTAAAGAAATTATTAAAGTAGAGACTGAGTTATGTGGTCGGACGCTTAGCTTAGAGGTCGGACGCGTCGGTTTTCGTACATCTGCATCTGTAATTGTGCGCTATGGCGACACAGTAATCCTCGGCACAGCCATGGTCAGCCCTAACCGCATTAGCGGCATGGACTATTTCCCACTTAGCATCGATTACGAAGAGAAGATGTATGCGGCTGGTAAAGTCAGCGGTAGTCGTTTCATTAAACGAGAAGGTCGCCCAAGTGACGACGCAATTCTAATTGGTCGCTTGATTGATCGTCCGATTCGTCCTTTGTGGCCTAAAGGATACCGACACGAAGTTCAAGGTGTAGCAACAGTACTTAGTATGGACCCAAGCTTCCGACCTGATATGGTCGCGATGATTGCTATGAGTGCAGCATTTATGCTCACCGGCGCTCCATACGAAGGCCCAGTTGCAGGTCTGCGTGTTGGACTTGTCGAAGGCAAATTTAAGGCATTCGCATCTAATGAAGAACTTGATAAAGGCGCTCTTGATCTAGTTGTCGCTGGAACCAAAGACGGCGTGATGATGGTTGAAGCTGGAGCTAGTGAAGTAACAGAAGATCAAGTCATCGATGCCATAGATTTTGCATTCAAGGCTATGCAGCCAGCTATCGCACTTCAAGAAGAACTAGTAAAAAAGATTGGTGTTACAGCTCAAGAATACGAACTAGATTTACCTGACACAGATATACAGAAGTCTGTTGATGAATGGGTTGAAGGCAAACTAGGTGAGGACCTAAGACTTCCATATCCAGAGCGCAATGCTCTCATTCTTACGCTTCGTACTGATATGCATACAGCATTTGCTGACAAAATTGGTGAAGAATACTCCAGCACACGAGCAGTCTATGATGAAGCTTTCCAGATGGCCGTCCACAAAGACGTTCGCAAGGGAATCATCAAGGATGGCGTGCGTCCAGATGGCCGCAAGTTAACAGATATTCGCACACTTAGTAGCGAAGTTGGATTCTTACCACGCGCCCATGGTTCAAGCATCTTTACTCGTGGCTTAACTCAAGCCATGAACATCATTACCCTAGCACCACTTAGCTATAACCAGTTGGTTGATACTATGGAACGCGAAGGTGAACGCCGCTATATCCACCACTACAACGCTCCAGGCTATACAGTTGGTGAAGTTCGCCGACTAAATGGTCCAGGACGCCGAGAAATCGGTCATGGCTATCTAGCAGAGCGGGCTTTAAGTGCCGTTCTACCTAGTGAAGCCGAATTCCCATACATGATTCGTTCAGTTACCGAGATAATGAGCCAGAACGGTTCAACTTCTATGGCAGCGACTTGTAGTAGCGCCTTGGCGTTACTAGATGCTGGTGTACCACTCAAATCCCTAGTCAGCGGTATTGCTATGGGCCTAATGGTCGATGGTGACCGTGCAATTGTCCTAAGCGACATTGCCGACGCCGAAGATTTTGCGGGAGATATGGACTTCAAGGTTACAGGAACTGCCAAGGGCATTACAGCCTTGCAAATGGACATGAAAGTTCATGGTTTGAGTGTTGAAGTCTTAAGAAAAGCTCTTGATCAAGGTAAAGATGGGCGAGGACTTATTCTGGATCACATGCTTACCACCATCTCGAAGCCAGGCGAAATGAGCCAGTACGCTCCGCGTGTCGAGTCTATCCAGATTAATCCTGAAAAGATTCGCGAAGTCATCGGTAAGGGCGGTGAAACAATCCAGAAAATCACTGGCGAAACTGGTGCCGAAATCGATATCAAAGACGACGGAACCATCATGATTGCCAGCCCAGACAAGCGTTCTATCGATGCTGCCCGCGACTGGATAATGTCGATTGTAGCTGAGCCAGAAGTTGGCAAAATATACGTAGACGTTCCAGTTATGACAGTTATGGATTTCGGTGCTTTCGTGCAAATCATGCCAGGCAAAGACGGCTTAGTGCATGTCAGTGAAATGAGTGATGAGCGAGTCAATAAGCCAAGCGACGTCGTGAAAGAAGGCGACAAAGTCACAGTTAAACTAGTTGCGATTGATGACCGCGGACGTTTGCAACTCAGTATGAAAGCTGCAGCTCGTGAACTTAAGGACAAGGAATAAACAGTAGACGGTAGAAATATGATGAACAAACTCGATAAGTGGCATAAGACAAAACTAGGATGGTTTAGCTTTGCGCTTATCGAGCTTGGCATCGCCTACTGGTTCATATCACTGGCCATCGACCGCGGTAATCTATTATGGTACGCGCTGGCGCTAATATTTTTATACGGAAGTTTGCACAATTTATTTCAATTAATCGGAAGCATCATACATGGTAAGCAAGCAAGAAAAGCTTGATGCGATTAAGCAGCAGATCTTTAACAATCTAGTAACACCAGAACTCGCAGAACAGGCAACACAATTAGTATTTGGTGCAGGTAATCCAGATGCCGAAATCGTATTCATTGGAGAAGCACCGGGCAAGAACGAAGATAAGACTGGAGTTTCGTTCGTTGGAGCAGCAGGCAAATTCCTAGACGAGATGCTAGGGCTAATTAATCTAAAGCGAGAAGACATCTATATCACCAACATCGTGAAGTATCGCCCTCCAGAAAACCGTGATCCATCAGACGCCGAGAAAGCCGAGTTCTTACCATATTTAGAATCCCAACTAGAAGTAATTCAACCCAGACTAGTGATAACACTAGGACGACACAGTATGAATTGCTTCTTGCCGGATTTACAAATCAGCGCAGTCCACGGACAACCACAAGATTTTAAAGACAGGATAATTCTGCCTTTATTTCATCCGGCGGCTGCACTATATAACGGTAGTATGCGACAGACGCTCATTAATGACTTTCTGCTCATACCAAACATTATTCAGAAGATTAAATTATCTTAAAATCGCAATAGAGAAAGGAATCTATGCAACCAAAGAATACTAACCGAGACCCAAGACCACCAAGAAATGCTGGCCAGGGCTCATACAATAAACCAGCTGGTAATTCACGTGGCTCAAAACCACAAACTAACCAGCCTAAGCCTGCCATATTCGGAAGTTTAACAACTTCACGTGGTCAGGCAGTGCGTGCCCAAAGGCGTTCACAGGCAGATGCCCAGCGCATTGCCAATCAATACCAAACTGCTGAAGCTTCTACTGGCAATAAACCAGCACGAGCAAATGTTATCGACGAACGACCACGCCTAAAGATCATTGGTCTTGGCGGAATGGACGGTGGCGGATCCAAAAATATGATGCTAGTTGAATACATCAACGACGCTGTCATCATTGACTGTGGTAACGATCTTAGTGTCGATTTACCTGGCATCAACTACGGCATTGCAGACACAGCTTATATCGAGACCATTAAGCACAAATTACGCGCATATGTCATCACACATGGTCACTTAGACCACATTGGTGGATTGCCGCACATTGTACCGCTGTATCCAGCACCAATTTACGGTAGCAAGTTCACTATCGGACGCGTCGAAGAAATTTTCGGCAATTTCGGATTACCGATGCCGGAAGGCTTCGAATTACAGACAGTCATGATGAATGAGAACACTCACGAGCGACTTAAGATTGGCGAATTCTTCGTCGAATTAGTCCGCGTGACTCATTCAATTCCAGGAAGTACTTGCGTCGTACTTGATACTCCAGTTGGACGCATCATCAACACTGGTGACTTCCGTTTTGACCCCAACCCACTCGACCATGAACGTACCGATATGGATCGTCTGGCCGAATTAGGCAACGAAGGCGTGTTAGCACTACTAAGTGAAAGTACCACTGTTGAACGTCTAGGACGAACACCTTCTGAGAGCACTATTGAACAAAGCTTCATTGATATTATCAATCAAGCTCCGGGTCGCATTTTCGTCGGAGTGTTTTCGACAAATATGAACCGTATTCAGATGATCATCAATGCTGCCGTCCACCACGGACGCAAAGTTGCGATGGACGGACGTAGCATGGTTTCTACACTAGAGATGGCCGTTCGACACGGATACGTTAAGGTGCCAAAGGGTACGTTCGTTCCAATCGCTAATGTCGCAACTATGAAAGATCAAGACGTTATCGTTGTTGCTACTGGATCACAGGGCGAGCCTAGCTCAGCCTTGCAACGTATGGCAAACGGAGAACATCGTCACGTCAAACTCAAGGGTCAAGACACGGTCATTCTATCTAGTACACCTATCCCAGAAAGCGGTAATGACGCATTGATTGGTGCAATGGTCGATGACCTGACCCGTAAAGGTGTTCATGTATTTGAACATCGTAATCATGAACTTGACGGTGTTGGACCACTTCACGTTTCTGGACATGCTAGTCGTGACGAATACACCGATATGATTAATGTCACAAAGCCTAGATTCTTCATACCTATCTACGGAGCTTTCCGTTCTAAGCAGCGTCACATCGATATTGCCGTAGAAGCTGGAATTCCACGCAAGAATACAGTCAATGCCGAAAATGGTGAAGTTATCGCTATCACCAGCGACAAGATTGAACTCGCAGGTGAAGTTCCGCACGGAACAGTTCTAGTCGATCAAACAGGGGCGATTGTGAACAATATTGTCGTTAAAGACCGCGTATTGTTAGCAGAAGAAGGCCTAGTCGCTGTAGTACTGACTATTGATAAGAAGTCTGGTAACTTGCTAACTAGCCCAGATATAATTAGCCGCGGATTCATATATATGCGCGACAATGAAGAAATCATGAACGGTCTTCGCATTGAACTGAAGAGGGCTGTCCAGCAGCGCTTCAAACGAGTTGATCTAGATCGATTCAAGGTAGAACTCAAAGACCACGTCACGCATTACTTGTTCGAGCACACACAGCGCAGCCCAATCGTAATACCAGTAGTGAATATCGTCAGCGGAGGCGGAGTAGGCAAGCCTGATGCGCAACCAAGCCAAACCCAAGTCCCAGCCAAGTCATCTGAAGATTTAGCTGCCGAACAGCAACAGCGCTTCCAAGAGATGCGCGCCCGTTTGCTATCCCAGGACCCAAGAACCGATTAACCCAAAAGGCTAATGTTTACATTTAGCAATAAATGTGCTATGATACAAACATGACAGACAAAAATAAATTACATCAAGAATCGACTGACTTTTTACAGGCAGTTGAAGTTGCAAAGCCAAATTTAACACACGAGGAGAGAGTTGCTCAAATTGAATCGGAATACGAGAACACTTTAGGTAAACAAGATGACCATATGTTAAAAACTATTGGAGTCGAAGAGGATCCGTATAAGTATGATGATGTCCAGAAGCGATTTCATGAATTCAATAGTCGAAAACTTGGTGAACCGATGAGCTTTCTAGCAAGGTCAACTCGAGCTATACATAGGGTTATAGACAAGATAAAGCCACAAGCGTAATTGACAAAAGTTGTAAAAATTGCTATAGTAGCGGTATGAATATTAGTTCGGCCGCTACTTTTAGTTTTAGTCGTGACTAGCAAATCATAACCATTTCTCAATCTGTGGGTTATAATTGAAATGAGTAATACTATGGCTAAAAAGAAAAAGAATTCACGCAAGAAAAAGGACGACATCTACGAGTCCAATATTGCTCCATTCTGGCAATTAACAGGAGCAGTACTACTTATTATCCTTGGTATCTTTGTACTGCTAGGTGGGTTCGGTACTGGCGGGCCACTCCCACTTGGTCTTTTCAATGGCGCATATTGGACACTTGGATGGGCCGCATACATAACACCAATTGCTCTTATATATTGGGGAGTCTACAAGTTTAATTCTCAAGATCACAATATACCTCTACCAAACCTCATGAGCATGATGTCTGTTTTGCTATTTGCTTCAACTTGGACTCAGACGGCATTTGCTACAAAGGTATCAGGAGAATGGGTAGGTGGTCATGGTGGTGTTGTTGGACGATCAGTTGGCAACTTTGCACTAAGCGCTCTTGATAAAGCGCCTGCTAGTTTACTTTTCTTCGTAATTACGCTACTTGCAGTCTTATTCTCATTCAGCATCTCACCCAAAGTTTTACTCAAGATATTCTCAGTCTTTAGACGCAACAAAAATGAGGCAGACGAAGGCGATCTTTCTAGTCTTAAATCTAAGGCTGAACAATCAACTTTCCAAATGAATGAAGGAGTCCCGGTCGTACACCATGCGAGTGGTGAACCACGCCTAACTTCACTTAAAAACACTGCCAAGAAACTTTCGGCTGCTGAATCACACGAAGCTTTAACTGCCGCCAAAGATCCTGATTGGGTTTTCCCAGGACTTGAACTACTAAATAATAAGCAAGACAAAGCTGATCCAGGTGATGTTAATGCAAATGCCAAGATTATCCACGATACTTTCGAAAACTTCAATATTGAAGTAGAGATGGAAGGCGCCAACATTGGTCCACGAGTTACTCAGTACACCATGAGACCACCAGCAGGGGCTAAATTGACCCGTATTACTGCTCTTGCAGACAACCTCGCGCTGGATCTTGCGGCTCAGAGTATACGCATGGAAGCACCTATCCCTGGCAAGCGCGCAGTAGGTATTGAAGTGCCAAATATCAAAGGAGCAACTGTTCGCCTAAGTTCAATAATGTCTACTACGCAGTGGCAAAGTAATGCCGCATCTCTAGCTTTCTGTATTGGCAAAGATATATCAGGTGCACCTATCATGGGTGATTTGACCAAGATGCCACACTTACTAGTAGCTGGTCAAACTGGTTCAGGCAAGTCAGTCATGATTAATACAATCCTAACCAGTCTCTTATATAAGAACTCACCATCGGATCTTAAATTAATCCTAGTTGACCCAAAGCGCGTTGAACTCAAGCCTTATGATGATATCCCACATCTGCTCACACCTGTTATTACCGAGCCAGAGAAGTGTATCAGTGCTCTCAAATGGGCATCTGCCGAAATGGAGCGACGTTATCATGCGCTATCAGAAGTAAATAAACGAAATATTGGCGAATATAACAGCCTCAAAAAAGAAGAGGGTATGCCATATATCGTTATCGTAATCGATGAATTAGCGGATTTGATGATGATGGCTGCTCGTGATGTTGAAGCTTTGGTGGTTCGAATTGCCCAGAAGGCTCGTGCTGTTGGAATTCACCTAGTACTTGCTACACAGCGCCCATCAGTTGATGTCATCACTGGACTCATCAAAGCCAACGTTCCAGCTCGCATAGCCTTCACAACCGCATCACAAGTAGATTCACGAACTATCATTGACCAAGTTGGAGCTGAGAAGCTTCTCGGACAAGGTGACATGCTTCTACTAACGTCAGATATGCCCAAGCCCAAGCGTGTTCAAGGTGCCTTCATTGGTGATGACGAAACTGTCAAAATTATGGATTTCCTACGAATGCAACGCGGTCCACAATATGACGATGAAGTTGTAAGTCAACCTGTCCAATTGAATGGCAAAGGCGGAATTGTGGCAGATTATGGTGCTAACGAAGCTGATGATGATATGTGGAAAGACGCAGTTCAAGTAGTAATTGAAAACCGCAAGGCTAGCACTAGTCTATTGCAACGTCGTCTACGAATTGGATATGGCCGTGCAGCACGTTTGATTGAGAATATGGAAGATCAGGGAATAGTGGGCGCCGCAGACGGCTCAAGGCCACGTGAAGTATTAGTAAGCTCAATTGATGAAGTATTTGGCAGATCTGCTAATTCGGAATTCGATCTCGAAACTGGTGAATCTGACCGCGACGAATTCTTAAATAAATAGAGACAGCTCACAGTCATTCTGAACGTATCTGAGAATCTTATTGTTCAGCCATCAGTCATCCCGAACAGAATGGAGGGATCTGTTCAAGATTATATCAGCAGATCCTTCGTTTCACTCTGGATGACAGGAGGCTAATTGTGAACCACTGATTATATTAGTTGGCCATCAGCTAATATTCTGGACTTGTATATAAAGCATTAGTTTCTTAATATATGCTTAGGTGTAAAAATAAATACGGAGCGAAAAATGAGCGAAATACTCCAGTTTACTGATTCAACAAATAGAAACATTATTAACATGCACGCCAGTCCCCGACCAAAAGTCGGGGATTTTTCTAATCTGCCATATTCTCCAGTTGATATAGAGACAGGCGTGCCGTTACTTATTCACCCAAATGCGGTTGAACGCGATAGACATATATTTCCAGAAGATGCGCATCATCCATATCATCCCAAGAATGAGCTTCTATCTAGCCAGACGCTCGGCAGTCTTGCGCTTAGGCATTCGCGTATCCAGACGATAAGTTACGATGCACATCATAACTACTATCATCACGGTACAAAGGGATTCTATGGTCCGAAGCTTCCTGTTGACGATAGAGAGATATTTAATTTAGTAGTTCTGACTGTGGCAAAGTTTATACCTGAACAAGCAATCGCTTTTACCAACAATTACAAACCATACCTTAAGCCACTGTCATCAGAAATTCGACATAAACTGTGGAAGGGCAATCAAATTAAAGTGGGTACTTCTAAGGTAGTAAGAGAATTCATTAAAGATTACAGCTTCAGACAACAACTTGATGTGAAGGAAAGTAGCATAGATGAATTTCTAAATACCAAAGACTTATCACGTAAAATGCAATTGGGTAATACCTTACTAGGTGTTGCAGTTCTGCATGCTACCGAACCAATCAAAGATTCTTATATGAATGCATATAGAGCTGAACTAATTCCAAACGAACTTTCTAGAATTGTTTCAAGATTTGTAATGACGACTATGGGAATGAAGCGCAATCGACCATTAATCATAAATGAATTCAGTAAAAGATTGCTTCAGCAAGTGGCTTGACCAACAGGGGTGATTCGAGTATAATCTCAAGGGTAATAATAACTTCAGCCTGCGGCCTCTAGTGCGCGTGGGCTGTCCGGAAGCTATTTCCGGTAATCCAAAGGAAGGAATATTGATGATTAATCAGTACGAAATCGCTGTGCTATATCATCCTGACTTAGAGGTTGACCTAACAAAGGCCGAAGCTCGCGTCAAGAAAATCGTCACCGACAATGGGGGCAAAGTAGTCAGCGCCGACAACTGGGGCAAGCGCAAGCTAGCTTACGACATCAAACGCAATGAACACGCCGTGTATGTTTTTTACACCGTAGAATTGCCTGGTGAGTCTGTTCAAAAGGTAGAAACTACCTTGAACATCACTGATGAAGTCATTCGTTTCTTGATTACTCGCCCAGACCTCAAGGCAGCAGCTAAGGCTGAAACTTTGAAGGCTGAAAAGGCCGCCAAAGCTGCCTTACGTGGTGATAAGAGCGATGACAACGACGAAAAAGAAACTGAGTAAATCTTAAGTTTTTCTTAACTATTTGTTCAAAGGCTTGACGAATAGTTGGGCTAGCGTTACGGTAGATATACAAACTAATCAAGACATATGTCTTATAAGGAGAATGCCACATGGCACGTAGTCTCAATCAAGTAACTCTTATGGGTAATCTAACCCGTGACCCGGAACTTAGGCAAACACCTACCGGCCAAAATGTAACTAGTTTCAGCCTCGCGCTGAACCGAAGCTATAAAGATTCAAGCGGTGAATGGCAAGAAGCCACCGATTACATCGATATTGTTTGTTGGGGCCCGCTAGCAGAGCGCGTAGCACAATATCTCAGCAAAGGTCGCCGCTGCCTCGTCCAGGGACGTCTGCAAAGCCGTAGTTGGGAACAAGAGGGTGTCAAACGTAGCAAAGTAGAAGTACTAGCTAACGACGTAACTTTTCTAGATAGCCGTGGTGAAGGTGGTAATGATGCAAGCACAACAGCCGAAGCACCAGCCAGCAAACCAGCTGCCAAGAAAGCCAAAGATGATGTAGTTATCGAAGACATTGGTGATGCACCAATTAATCTAGACGATATTCCATTCTAAAATTTCAATTTAAGGAGATAACATGGCAAAGATTTTTAAACACCGAACCGATGTAGCCTACTTTGACTACAAAGATTTCAAGACATTGCAGCGATATGTGAATATGTACGGTCAGATTGAGTCTCGCAAGAAGACCGGCCTTACCGAAAGCGAACAACGTCGTCTAAGCATCGCTATCAAGCGAGCACGTCACATTGCACTATTGTCTTTCGTTGCAACTAACTAGTAACTACACAAGAATTCCTATGGCTCTATCTATAACTAACCTCAAAAAAGGCGTGCTTTTCCAGTGGGAGGGGCAGCCTTTCCGCGTCATCGACTATAACCAAAAGGTTATGGGTCGAGGCGGATCTATCGTAAATGTACGTATCAAGTCGTTGCTTGATGGCAAAGTGCTCGAGAAAACTTTCAAAGGCAATGAGCAGCTAGACAGCGCAGATGTCAGTACTCAGAACGTACAATATCTATATAACGACGGGACTAAATTCTTTTTTATGAACGGAGATAGCTTCGAACAGTTTGAAGTATCTTCAGATCTCGTAGGTGATAGTGCGGGATACCTCAAAGAAGGGGATCTTGTACAGCTACAGTTCTTCAACGACCAACCAATCAATGTAGAATTACCTAAGAATGTTCCTCTGCGTGTAACTTACACTGAAGACGCTGTCCGAGGCGACACCAGCTCTTCAATTACCAAGGAAGCGACTATGGAAACTGGCATCGTTATCCGCGTTCCATCCTTCATAAAAACAGGCGAGCTAATCTCTGTCGATACTGCTACCGGTGCGTATCGTGAACGCGTAAAGAACTAATATGACCAAACAACGGCTTGATCAAGTAGTGGTGCAGCTTGGGCTAGTATCAACACGCTCTCAAGCAGAGAGTTACATCAAACTTGCTCAAGTTACCGTAAACGGCAAGACGGTTGTTAAGTCTGGAACTCTAGTCCGAGAAGATGACGTCGTAAAGATAAGCATAGCTGAGCAATACGTCAGCCGTGCAGGATTGAAACTAGCTTCTGTTGCAGTAGCGCTACATTTGGATTTTGCTGGCAAAGTTGTACTAGATGTCGGCAGTAGTACTGGCGGATTCACTGATTATGCGCTACGAAATCACGCCAAAAAAGTCATCGACGTTGAAGTCGGCACCAATCAACTTCATCCTACACTTATAGGACATCCTTTGATAGAATTGCACGAGAAAACTGACATTCGCGACTTCAAGATTACGGAGAAGATTGATATCGTCGTGGCCGATGTATCATTCATCTCACTGCGCGATATTTTACCTAGTATTGCTAGATTATCACAACCAACAACTCAGATTGTCGTAATGGTAAAGCCGCAGTTTGAAGCAGGTAAGAGCAGCTACAAACACAATGGAGTTATCAAAAACGACAAGATGCGCCGAGATATTCTCAAAGACTTTGAGACCTGGGCTATCAAGCAATTCAAGATTATTAACAAGGCTGACTCCGAGATCTCAGGGGCAAAAGGCAATAAAGAGCGCTTTTACCTTCTCAAAAAAGTTTAGAGCTGCACCCTTTCTGTAAAAGCATAAGCTTTTAGGCTACACTTCTATTATGCACTTTCACTCACGCATCCAAGCAGGGCGCATGTTAGCAGCTCATATCCTACCTGAATATGATAAGCAAGATTGTCTAGTCATAGCCCTAGATAAAGGTGGTGAAATTGTCGGTGCAGAGATTGCCAAGCAGCTGAAATGCGGAATAATTAACATTGAAAGAATCCTCCCCTCAAGCGTTAGAGACAAAACTATATTACTGGTTTCTGACAGCATGTTTATTCGAAGTTCCATACAAAATGCCGCTCGATCTATCAAAGCATTTACGCCTCAGAGCTTAGTAATAGTAACGCCGCTTGCAAGCTATGACGCAGTGCATGCTATGCATACAATTGCCGATGAAATTATTTGTTTAAGTAGTTTTGAGAATTATGACGAAACCAACAGTTACTACTATTTGAATGATTTAGTAGCAACCTAGGTAGTCGATACTAATTAATGTATTTATGAAGAGCCTCGATGTCTTTGATGGTTATAAGGGACTGTTTACTAGATATCCAACCTTTGCGTTCCATCGCAGATAGTTCTCGGCTAGTTGTCTCGCGAGTAGAGCTTATGGAGCTAGCGATATCTTGATGTTTTAGGGGTACATTTATCAACCTGCCAGCCTCAGTGTCTTCACCAAAACGTGAGCTCATAGTTTCGAGGAACGAGATTATGCGTTCACGTACGGTGCGGTATTGTAGATTTAGAATTCTCTCACTATGCAGGCGATACATTTCAATAGTCATATCGAGTATTGGAGCAAGTGAAGCAGGGTTCTTATTGAAATAATCTAAAAACTTCTTGCGCTCGATTCTCCATGTCGTAGTTGGCACCATAGCTTCATAAATAATCTGTCTTTCTTGTCCTGTTATACCCCATATGAGTGGGAAGAGTTCGCCTTGTTTGCGGATGATAAGTAAGTTTTCTTCGTTGTACCGCGAGATGTCATAAGCTTTAACGAGCCCTTCTTGAACATAAAAAATACCAGGCGGTGATTCACCTGGTCTAATAATCTTTTCGCTCTTCTTGAAAGTCTGTTTGACACCGTGCTTCTTAAAATAATCCACGAAATCTGCGGTTTCCTTTGGGGTTGCCAGCATGATTTCATTATGGTGCTTATGCATACATTAGTCAATTTATATTGACTTGTAATATATGTGATATATATTCCAAGATATTTGTAATCAATCTCACGAAGCGAAATATATATATGAAATATGATGTATGTAGTAAGGAGGAAATTGCCATGGTGTCTCAGCAATCAGTAGAACTGCAGCTGGCAAAACTAGGGTTCAATCATCATTCTTGGGGTAGGTCTGAGGTAGGCGAGCTAAGTAACATTTTGCTAGATGGCGAAGAAATTCTTGAGGTTATTAATGGTACTTACGAAGCAGGATTTGCACTCTTACTTGCCACGAACATCAGAGTAATACTTGTTGATAAGAAGCCCTTAAACTATTTGACCGTTGAAGACATGCGCTTTGATATGATCAGTGAATTAGATTACAGCCATCGATTGTTTAGTGCCCAAATAAGCATAACAGCGGGCAATAAAAGTCTTAAATTTAGAAGCTACAATCAGCCTAAACTTCGTAAACTCATTAATCACGTACAGCATCTGATAGCTGAACATAAGAAACAACAGAGTAATCATCAAGAGGGACAGAACTTCAGTCTTGAGAAAATCAATCAACAACTCCAAGTCTATCTACTTGCTCAATTTCATCAAAGTTTTCGTAGTGATACATCCACGGCTCAAGGTTTGCAGCCTGAGTTAAAACAATTTTTACAGGAACAGAATTCGCCTTTAGCTCCTAGTATGACAGCCAATACACAACCAATCAGCTCACTACCAAGCTCTCAAGAATTATACGAAGAAGGAATTAAAGAAGTTTTCTTTAAGCGAGGATCGGATATGCTCAAGAAAGTTGAGGCTCCATTTATTGCAAATGTTGGTGACGTTCAGACTTACTTAGGGCAATAACTATTTGCTTACGTTGAAGCGGAATTCTACTACATCGTCAGGTCGCATAACGTAGGTTTTGCCTTCGGTGCGAACTTTACCAGCGGCTCTAGCACTTACTAATGATCCTGCATTAATTAAATCTGCATAGCCCACTACTTCAGCTGCGATAAATCCACGTTCAAAATCACCATGTATCACACCGGCTGCCTGAGGGGCGGTGGAGCCAGCATCGATAGTCCAAGCACGTACTTCCTGAACGCCAGCCGTAAGATAGCTCTGTAGACCCAGAACTTTGTAGGCGGCATGGATTAGTTGCAGTAATCCGGATTCGGATTGGCCATAACTGTCGAGCAATTCTTTAGCATCAGCCGGGTCGAGGTCTTTGAGTTCGCTCTCAAGTTTGGCGCAGATAAATACAGCCTGTGACGGGGCGACTAAATCTCTCAACGACTGTGTCTTGGCATTATCATTTAGACTTGCTTCATCAACATTGAACACATAGATAATCGACTTCATCGTCAGTAGTTGCAAATCAACTACGTGCTGAGCGTTAATATCAGGACAATTCCATAAGGGTTGGCCATCATTAAGATAAGTATTCACTGTCTCGTAAGTCGCTAGTGTCGGCGCCAGTTTCGGGTTCGACCTAGCCTCTTTCTGCATTTGAGGCAACTTTCTCGATAGTGTCTGAAGATCGGCTAGCACCAACTCGGTATTGATAACATCTATATCTTTCTTGGGATCATGCGCCTCATCGACATGTAGTACATTACTGTCTTCAAATGCTCGCACAACTTGCACAATGGCATTAGTAGTTCGAATGTGACTAAGGAACTGGTTGCCGAGACCTTCGCCTTGGCTAGCTCCAGCTACCAGGCCGGCAATGTCCACAAAAGTAACTGTAGCAGGAATAATCTTCTCGGTTTTATACAGTTCAGCTAGTTTCTGCAATCGTTCATCGGGAACAGGCACGATACCGGTGTTTGGCTCAATAGTTGCAAAAGGGTAGTTAGCCGCCAGTATATTACTGCCAGTCAGGGCGTTAAAAAGTGTTGATTTACCTACGTTTGGTAATCCTACGATTCCTATAGTAAGACTCATATCAGGCTAGTATAACAGAGGTGAGATTGATTGAACAGTTATTTGACTGGGATTTCTTCAGGATTTGTTAGTTTCATAACCCAATCATAACTTTGTGGGTCTAGCTGCCAATGACGAGCTAATTCTGTAGCTAATATTGGATTAGAGCTATCAATAACTTGTCCGTAAACTTCGGGTCTTAAATTATCATAGAACCCTGGAGTTGCAGAGGATTCACTCCCCTCAGTTTTAGATACACTCCCATAGGTAAAATAGATATCAGGGGCTTCACCACTACTGTAAAAATATACATTCGGGCCGCCTCTAGCGGTTTCTATAATACCTAGACCATCTTTTGCGGTTGGATCGCTATACACTAGTGAACTAACCTTGCTAAGTGCATCTCGCATCAATACTACATTTTTAATGTATTTATAAGTTGTTTCACCTTGTTCTATGGACTGCGTCTCTTCGTCATAAGTCCAAGAAATTGTAATAATCTGAGCTATGCCGTTTACCACATGTTTTATAACCTTAGGATCGTAGAACTGTTTTGTGATTCTGTTTCTTGTTTCGTCTGCATCGTATAATTTCTCACCACCTGGTATTTCAGAAATAGACTCAACCACGTTCACCCTATTCGCACTAACGTGTTTTGGTGATTTGAAAGCGAACATACACAACGCAGCTTTGCCTGTAAGGTCTACCCCATATCGATTCGTATAATATGCAATATACTCGTCTGATTGGTAAGGCTTTTCTTTGCTTTGTCTTAGGTTCTGATATCCAGATAAAACCCCTACTGTCTTATTATCTTTTGTAAATCCTCTAGAACCACTAGCTCCAGGTGAACATACTGCAGCAGCCGAATTCTCATCAACTGCAGTTACTATCATTTCTATAGTTTCACCATTCGATAAAGTAACCACATCTCTTCCTACATAGCTTGCACGAAACTTTTGCAGAGCTAACGAGCCAGGATTATCAGGTTGGTCTGCGGGAAAGCCAGCGAAGTATATGTCGTCACCAGCTTTTAGTTTGTTAAGTCCAGTCGGCGTAAGTTTACTTTTATTGTAGTTGGTAATTACTTGATTTAGATCATAGCCTTGAAACGCGGCAATAGCAATATCAAGATTAAAATCGTTTGCTTCTGGTAGGAATAATGAGCCTACCTTTCCCTGTGACACAAAAGTTTTTGCAGATTGACCAGAAAAAGCTTCTATTGATGTAGTAATGTATGGATTCCGCTTGGTTGGACTATTATATCGAGTACTATCTATACCTCGAACAGAGCAGTGCTCTGCATAGCTGAAACCCACGGCTTGTCCGCTAGGGTTTCTTATGAGGTAACCAGAGCAGCCTCCTTCGACGTATACAACATTTTCATCCATAAGTTTTGAAATGTCTTCTGGTATTGTCGCCGACTCGGCGGATTTTTCTATGGTCTTAACTTCATCACTAATATCTTCGCGAATAGTAGCATCACGAGAGACTATTCCGATACTTGATTCTGGGAGTTTGATAGTAATAGATCCTTGGAATATCTTAGGCTCAGATTGTATCTTTGAAGCAGTTGGTCCTGCAGTGCTAGCAGGGGATTCTGCTAGCATTTCGTCAACCTTTAGTTCATATGGGTTAGCAATGGGGGTGATTTGTTGTTCAACCGCAGTAGTACGGTGTATCTGTTCTTCTGATGTTGGCTCAGCTCCGGAAACACTGCCAGCTATAGCCAATCCAGCAAGTACGGCCGTGCCTTTGAGTAGATTGCTGCTAGATTGTAGTTTTTGTTCTGACATTTTTGTTTTTGCTTATTACACTAACATTAGCATAATATTGGCCAAAAGTAAAGGGTCTGTCATTAGAAACCTATAGAAGAGGACCTTGATACTACGTGATAAAATATCTGAATAATATTTAAGATGTAAATGAAGCTACATAAGAACGTAAAGCACGCAGCTCTAGCAACTGTCGGTTTGCTAATTCTGATAATTGGTGGGGGAGTAGGCTACACAATCTACCAAGGTTGAAACGTGGATATAGCAGCATTAGCAAAGCCAAAGATAGTTGTTCCCACAGACATAAATTTTTTAAAAGCACCTATCGTTGGAGAGAACGCGCCTGTAGGAGCTTCGGTAGTCTCTTTGACCTCGCCGGTAGTGATTGGCGACGTTGTCACATTGAACATCAGGCTAAAAGACATTGCCAATCATCGAAGTAGTGGCTAGCTTTTTGATTAAGATTTTTGATGTCACTTTTTGGCCCATCCCTCTAATGCTTCTAGTATAGCAAATAATCTCTCGGATACGCTTAGAGAGAAACAGTGGTAGGCAGAAGCTGGGTGCGAGTAATTGAGTTGAAAGTTTGTAAAGTTATAAAGTAGCAATTAGCAACTAGGAAGTAGGAACTAGGAATTAGTAAGTGCTAAATTGTAAATAATTTGTTAAATGACAAATGTGAATTGATAAATAGTTTATAAGCAGATCCTTCTCCGCTGTACAGCGGATCGCTCTGGATGACGAGAAGAACGCCTTGTATGACGCAAGGTTGTTAGCTAAGAGCTATTAGAGGGGTGTATTATAGGGCTATGCATTTACAGAATTTACCCAAATCACAAAAAGGCTTCACTACAATCGAACTTTTGACGGTAATTGTCAGTATTCTCATCTTATTGGGCTTGTTGTCGATTTTTCTACGTTAAGGTAAAATCTAATCTTGGCTTATCTATAAATTTATTCGACTCTTGGTCGCCTCTTTACAATGGGCTTATACTTATATTTGTACATTAAACATAATAAGGAGTTCTAAGATATGGACAAGTCAGTATTAGACAAACTATCACAAGTATTAATAGTAGTGGGAGGCCTTAACTGGGGTCTAATCGGATTCTTCGACTACAACCTAGTAGAGAAGCTATTTAAGGTTGATTCAACACTAACAACTATTGTCTACGATCTAGTTGGTTTAGCTGCTCTATGGGCATTTTACGGTATGGTAAAGATGATGTCTTCAGGAAAAGCAGAATAGTTTTAAACTAAAACTAATAATAGTCCTCGGTCTGAAAGGGTCGAGGGCTTTTTATTGCTTGACGTCTTTTTGAACGTATGCGAGTAGGCAGTTCTCTGTCGTCGCGTAGGAATTATTTATCATTTTACAATTGTCATTTAACAAATTATTAGCAATTTAGCACTTACTATTTCCTAATTCCTAATTCCTAGTTTCTAATTACTAGTTTCTATTTCCTGCTTTCAACTTTATAACTTTATACTTTCTACTTCCTACTTTATAACCTGTAATAGATTCTGCACGACAAAAGGGTGTTCGGGATGGTGGGGTTAGGGGGTAGGGGCAGGAGGGACGACTTTGACATAGACTTCCATACCACCATTATCTTTAGTCGGTGTCTGAAAAGTGAAACTGCATAATGCACCATATTTATTAATCCCTGTAACTTTGTAACCCCTCTCAAAAGATTTAAGAAACTGATCATCCGATGCTAGTCCTCTAAAATCGTTAATTGCATGAAGTACACCAATAGATTTTGGTATCCCATTTTGCATGATGAAGCCCATGCTACCACTAAATCCTGGGCTGCATACAGCCCCATCCTTATTTGACTTAGCAACAGCAAATAGATACTCCAGATTTACAGGTGAGTTTGTAGTTATATCTGCACGTGGCTCTCGCAGTATAGACATTACCAACTCCTGTCGCTTAAGCGACCCAGTATTATTACTTGGTTGATCTGCAGGCCAACCTGAGGCATATACTGTATCACCTAGTTTGAGACTGCTTACCATATCGGTATATGACATCTGCATAGACTTGTAGGCGGCCATGACTTCACTAAGACTATGCTTTTCGAAAGCTCCGAAAGCAAAATCGTGACTTCCAAGTGTATCGTTGATAGACGGCAGGAAGAATTTATCTACAACTCCAGCATTTTTAAGTTTATTCATGACGTCACCATAGTACGTATCCACCGGTGTTGTAAATGTAATAGAGTATCTTCCGTCACTTTCTAGCACTCGTTTGTTATCAGTGTCGTAGAGTCTACAGTGCTCAGCCGTAACGACACCAATAGCCTCTCCTGAGGCGTTTCTAATCAACGATCCAGAACAGCCTAAATCAGGCAATAATACGGTATTCTCAGCCATATACTTAGAGGCCGCTTCTGGTATGGTCAGAGTGTTAGGGTCGGGCAGGGCGAAGGGTGTGACTTCTGGGCTTGGAGAAGGCGAGGGTTTGACAGTTGGTGTCGGCGTAGGCTTAACAGTAGGCTTTGGTGTCGGTTTTGGGGTTACTTTTGGTGTAGCTTTGACACTGGGCTTTGGTGTAACCTTAGGCTTAACAGTAGGTTTAGGCGTAGGTTTCACACTGGGCTTCAGTGTAACCCTAGGCTTAAGTGTGGGCTTAGGGGTTACCTGAACTGTGACTGACTTGTCTGGGCTTGTAGCTTGGGCTGGGGTAGATTCTATACCGATTAGAGTAGCAGCTGCTAGTCCTAGCTTGGCTACACCTAGAGCTAGTTTGTTGCTACGCAGCTTGTCAAATAGAGTGGATGTTTGGTCTTCGACTAGTGTAGGTTCTAGCTGTTCTATAGCTATGACTAACTCATCAGTTTGAATAGGCTCAGTATCTGGTTCAGCTAGAGAGATGACTTCATAAGTTTTTAGTTTGTTCACAATATAGATACATTAGCATAATTTGCATAAAAAGTAAAGATAAGGGCTTTGAGCAGATGCTTCTCTTCGTTCTGCATGACAAGGGAGCGTCCTGCACGATAATGTGTCATCCAGAGCGGTAGCGAAGGATCTGTTTGTGATTTTTACAAAGTTAAGAATTATTTAATATCTTATCTGTATATTTAGATTATGAGGACATACTACGTATATTTTATGGGCAGCACTAACTCAAACGTAATTTACATTGGGGTTACAAACAATCTTGAAAGACGTGTCTATGAACATAAGACAGGCACAATAGAGGGCTTTACCAAAAGATACAAATGCACCAAGTTACTATACTTTGAAGATTGCCCTAGCATTTCTTTGGCGATTGACAGAGAAAAGGAACTAAAGGGTTGGTCTAGGGCAAAGAAAGAAAATCTAATAGATAGTTTTAACTCAGCACGCAATGATATGGCAGTCTTCTAGTCACTAACAGATTCTTCATCCGCTATCCAGCGGATTCTGAATGACAGGGAGTTGTCATCCAGAGCGTAGCGAAGGATCTATTGTTCGTTTGAATCACAAACAGATCCCTCAATGCTTTCGGGATGACAGTGGGCATTGCATGACAAGGGAGAATGACCAGGATTACAATGGAAAACACTTTATATTCCACGCCGTTAATGCTTTAATAATAAGCAGAAGCGAGATTATATAAATGAGTGAGACTAAATCAGGGGTAGTAGATACTAAGTCCAGGGTGTTTGTATCTAGTGATAAAGCAAAATCCAAGCGAGCGGCCATTAAGCCACTGCTTATTACAGCATTTATCGCGATTGTTCTATGTATCATCGCCATCAATGGTCAGCCTACCAAGAAGTCACCACTAGACGGCCTTTCGGCATCAAACCGGGCACTCAGTGGCGACTATATAGGTGCGCAGAAGATGCTAAATGCCGCAACCAAATCCGGCACACCAGCACAGCGAGCTGGCACATACCTAGAGAAAGCTTACATAGCAATTGAGAGCACAAAATATCAAGATGCTCTGACATTTGCCAATAAAGCCGAAACAATATCTCCAAGTGTTAATAGTGCTGCCATGATAGCCGTCGTGCAAACCAAGCTAGGCAATAATAAGAGCGCTATTGACGCCTACAAATTAACAATTTCTAGATTCAAGAATCCAAACATCTTTGAACAGCAGGACATTGACTCTTATAAAGCAGCCATTGTTAACCTAGGCAATAAGCTATGAAGAAGTCTGTAGTACTGATGCTTAGTCTTGCATTATTCATCGGATCATTTGTGGCGACTACTCAAAAGGCAAGCGCATGGTTCGCACCAACCAACTCCAGTACCATGACGGGATATCTGACTGGGGCTACGATACCGTCATCGACCTATGATAGAGACCCTCCAGTCATGAACTTTGTATTCAAAAACTGTGATAATTCAGATGCTTTTCCTCAATCACTATTCAGTACCGATCAGGTTGCGTCAAAGGCAAAATTCCTAAATAGACTCGAGCAATACTATAAGGATGGGGAAATAACTGGCTGCAACGGCAGATCTACCGACTTTATGATCGCTAACAATAAGACAGGCGCTAAGTTCATAATCGGGACATTACTGGGCAAAAACTACAATGACTCTCCAAAGATATTCTGGGATGATCTAGTAGGCAGATTGAATGCTCCGAATATCTCCATTACTTATGGCAACGTTAGCTTCATATACAACTCGGCCTACTACAATAATGACGTGTATTATCATCAGTATTCATCTAATCAGTATTATTCGCAGGGTATAAGATTTACGTCTAATATTAACGGAATTATATCGACCGTATATCAGATGAAAGCTCCTTGTGGCAACAATGTCGGCGGTGTGAATAGTACTGATGATCAGGGACTACCGAAAGCATGGGATTTGACAGCAACGTCATCGATAACTATTAATGGTGTACTAAGCTCAGGGGAAGCATTGAAACAACTTAAAGGAGGGGACACAGTAAGTTTTAACTACGAGGTTAAGAATAGCGGTCCTAACACCAGCACTAGTGCTGTAGCTAAGGCTGTATTTGTAGCTTCTGATGCAGATATTGGTAGCCCCAACACGTTTACATGTGCCAATAACCCTCAACTTGCAACTTCTGGCGGTCTGCCATGTTTGGCAAATGGGGTGGTGCAGACTATAACGGCACTTGCACCAGGTGCATCGAAGCCGATTGCCTCTACCTTCACAGTGCCTAAAGCTGCCAAGGATCAAGATAGATATTGCCAACTGATATATTACACTGACTCTTCATGGCAGACTATAACCCTAGCACGTACTACAACCAAGTGTGTTTCGGTAACAAAAATCTCTACTTGTCAGCCAAGTCAGCCTCTATGCTGGACCCTGTCTGGCACGACAACCTACAAGAATGAATCCACAGGTTTTAGCTCTCCCCCCACAGCCAAGCCTAGTGAGTTTGTTAGCTTCACGCATGAGATCACAAACGAAGGTCCTGCTAGTAGTGATACAGTAACCTTTCGGGTTGAATATGTAGCACCTAATGCTACTACAGCATCAAGCTCTACTAATTGTTCTACTAAACCAGCCTTGTCGAGTTCTTCGGGGCTTCCTTGTCAGAATAGCACTGGACAAATAACTGTAAAACCAAATAGTCCGTTCAAGGAAACATCTATATTCCAGGTTCCAGCAAATGCCAAAGACGGTGATAAATATTGCCAATTGATATATTTCTCCAAAAAATCGAATGTAGACAATTCCCCTGGCTACAGCAATAACTCCTGCATCACAGTTTCTTTCACACCACCACCTACAACTACACCACCACCCACAACACCCATTGCTACCTCATGCTTAGTCAGTATGAATATCAATCAGCTAGGCTACAACCAGCCAGGTGACCCGGTGTCGCTGAACTTCACGGCTCAGAAACCTCCAACGCCAGATCCAAAGACAACAACTCCGTTATATCAGCGAGTAAGCTATCGTGCATACGAAAATCAGACGGCATTTAAACACAGCGGCCCATTACCAACCCCAGCTCCAGTTGATGGTGGAACAACCACAGAGACATTTGACTGGGACTACGCTGGTGCTGTTACTTCATACGACCACAACGTATATGTTAATAAGTTCAATGTCAGTATTGCATACAATATAAGCAAAACTGGCTCTACTTATAAGTCAGGTACTCTGAACACCACTGGACAGTCTGTATATGTTGCACCCGACACTAATTTCAAAACCGAGCCCTACACTTACCACAAGAACACAACTATCACGACCACATATGTGAAGACTCCACAGTACACCAATCAAATAATTGGTTATCAGAACGTCAGTCCGGTGCCAACAACTACTGTCGATACATCGTATTGGGGGATGACGGCTGATACTAGGACTTATGCATTGGTGAATGACCCACAACTCCCCCCTTATAAAGTAATAGATGTTGCGTATAAGCCAGCAGTACCCGCCAAATGGTGGCCTAGTAACTGGTACCGAATTTACAGGATGCCCTACCAACCAGCTGTTCAGGAAGTATCGCATCTAGTGTACCCCCCTTTAACGCAGACACGTGTTCTAACCGGTGGTTCTGCACCTACGCCTATATGGATAGTTAGCTCTATCCAAGTCCCAGTTTCGCCAATACCTCAAGTACCAGTCTACGGACCGGTTCTCACGGGCTATAGCTACTCAAGCTATCAGACTTCAGTTACCACTATTACTCCAAGTAATATGCCACCAAGTGTTACTGGAATTCCAATAGATCCTCAGGACATCATACCCACAGCTTCAGTTTCGTTTAATCCAACCGATACTGACAACTACAAGCCTATCACTTGGAACACAACTTATAGTCCGGCATATCTTGGTCCTGACGGTTGTAGCACGGAGAAGACAGGATCTAACGGCTTCTCAGTCGTGACTATGCCAACTTTCAAAATCACTGGATCTTCAGCCAGAGCAGGTGGAGAGTTTAGGTCTGTCAGCAATTCCAGCTGTGCCAGCAGCGGCAGTGGGGTACTCGGAGGTTGGTACAGTACTGCTACACAGAGTGGCTCAGGTGCCGAACTGGCGGCTATAGCACTAATCAGGATTACTGGTTTTGCCAGTGCCCAAATCATAAAACCGCCTAGTGGATTAACGTTCGCGAATGATGTAGCCTCCAGTGGAGGCAGCTTCTCTCCAACATTTGGCCAAGGTTTCGGCGGCAACGCTTACTGTCTCACCGAGTTCACTACACCCACAACTGCTAAAGCTTTTGATCCTGCAGAGTATACACCCTCAGGTGGTAGCTATTACAGCGGCTCAGTAGACATCAATGGCTTAAGTATCAGTAGTCCAGTTAGACTCTACGTAGATGGAAACATACGCATTAATGGAAACATTACTTACGGTACAGATGGGTGGAAGTATGACAACTTACCATCATTTGTTCTGCAAGCTACTGGCAATATATACATAGGTCCAGAAGTGACTGTCTTGGATGGGCTGTATATTGCTCGCACTGATTCGTCCAGGACTAGCGGCAAAGGCAATATATACACATGTGCCGGCGACTCCGGATATTCAGCTATGCCCCTCAACGAGATTAATGATAAATGCAATAATCAACTATTAGTCCATGGTAGTTTCGTAGCCAACACGGTCAACTTGTGGCGTACTTATGGAACGCTCAAAGACGGCAATAGTAGTAACTGTAGCAATGCAGGAAATGTTCGTGTTCCTGCGGACAAGCGTTTTGGTTTTGCTGTAGATTCGCACAATTCCTGCGCGGCCGAAACCTTCGAGTTTAGTCCAGAACTTTATCTAGCACCAGATCCTAGCAATAATTCTGGTAGCGGTAGATGGGATTCGGTAACGTCTCTGCCGCCAATACTCTAGCTTGAATAGGAATATAAATAGGAAGAATCAAAATGGGTGGAACCAAAAGCAAGACAAACAAAAGATGTTTCGCTTCATTCTACATGACAATTGTGTCATCCAGAGCGCCAGCGAAGGATCTGTTAAATATCAAATCGCAAACAGATTCTTCACATTCGTTCAGAATGACAAAGATAACTAAACAGATGCTCCACTTCTTTCTATATGAAAGAGAGACCAGAAAATGTTTATCAAAGCTCAACATGACTATTAGGACAACGATAGCTCATACACTAATCCATGTCATTCAACAGGGAAGAAGTGGTTATGCTTATGATATACTTAAGGCATCACCATGATGCCCTTTCTGAAACAATCATCCGAATTTTTCGGGCTTGATATCGGGTCTACCGCTATACGCTTGGTACAGCTTAGCGGCAAAGACACCCCCAAGACCCTTGTTAAGTATGCATTTGTTCCACTAGAAGGTAACATCGCTATAAGTGACTCTAAGGCTGATCTTGAGAAACTCAGCGCCGTCATAAAGCAACTAGTCGCACAGGCCAAACTAAATACTCGTAATGTTGCAGTCGGCATACCTTCAGGCAAAGTCTTTACACTTCTGACTGACGTAGAAAGATTACCTCAAGCAGAAATGACAGAAGCTATCAATCTTCAAGCTGATTCGCTAATCCCAACCCCAATCGCAGAATCAAAGATTGACTGGGCGCTTATAGGTGATTCACCAGTTGATAAGACCAAGCAGGAGATACTACTCAGCAGCGTGCCCAACGCCTTTATTGAGGATAGACTAGATATGCTCGAGGCCATTGGCCTGAATGTGATAGCTTTTGAACCAGATAATTTGGCCATGGCTCGCGCACTCACTCCAGTAGGTTCAATTGCACCAGAACTACTTATAGATGTCGGCAACAAATCTACCGATCTTGTAATCGTCCAGAATGGAAATCCAACTCTAACTCGTTCTATACCTACTGGCACTGATGCCATCATCAAGGCAGCTATGCAAAATATGAATATTGACCAAAATCAGGCTGAGCAGTTTGTGTTCAAGTTTGGGCTAGGAAAAGACAAGCTAGAAGGGCAGATTTATCAAGCGATCAGCGGAACAGTTGATATTCTGACTGGCGAAATAGACAAGTCAATTAAGTTCTTCCAAGCCCGCTACAAAAATGCCAAGATTGATCGATTGATTGTCACTGGCGGGGCATCAACAATACCAGAGTTTCCTCTGTATCTAGCGAACAAGTTTGGACTGAACGTTGAGATTGGAAATGCTTGGCGTAATGTTGCTTTTGCACCTGATAGAAAGAATGAATTACTTGGATTATCAAATCAGTTTAGCGTGGCTGTCGGACTAGCGGAGCGCAAATCATGATTCAGCTCAACCTAATCCCAGATGTGAAGCTTGAATATATCAAGGCCGACAAGTCTAGAAAACTGGTGATGACTATCGCGTTCATCTCAACTGCTGCTTCGTTCGCTCTGTTAATAATATTGTTTAGCGCAAATACTTACCAAAAAAAACATGTCAATGACCTGAGCAAGAGTATTAATATTAGCAGCCAGGAACTACAATCTAAGCCAGGCATTAACACTGTTCTGACAGTTCAGAATCAGTTAAAAAGTCTTACGAGCTTGCATGATCAAAAACCAGCAGCTTCTAAACTCTTTGGGTTCATCAATAGCGTTACACCCTCTAATGTGTCAATAAATAATTTATCTATAGACTTTAATTTGTTTACAGTTTCTATATTAGGCTCTAGTGACAGTCTCAGTAGCGTGAACAAGTATGTTGATTCTCTCAAACAGGCGACGTATACATCTACCGACAACCCTAATCCCAGTCCTGCGTTCAATAATGTAGTCCTCAACAGCTTCTCTGTCAGCGGTGGTACTAATGCGGCTTCAGCTTCTAGCTATGGTGTGACGTTTGCGTATGATCGCAACATTTTTGATATTACCCAAGACATAAAATTGACAGTTGCAAGTATCACTACTCGTGATCAGCAAACATCAGCAGCCGATTTATTCAAAGCTCAATCATCTGGAGTTAAGCAATGAATAACAAGTTCAAGCTAACTTCCAAACATATTGCTATCGACAAGGCCAATGCTCAGACTGTAGCAATAGTTGGCGTAGCGGCATTTATAACAGTGCTATGTCTCGTAGCTTCCGGCACGCTGGTCAGCCAAATTCAGTATCAATCTCGCCTATCATCTACTAAATCTAAGGCGCTAGATACCTTAACTAAAAACTTGAAGGCTTACATAAGCCTGCAGTCTTCTTACAGCGACTTTGTTTCTGGTGCAACAAATGCAATCGGAGGGAGCACCACGGGTAGTGCAGATAATGATGGCTCTAACGCCAAGATTGTCCTAGACGCTCTCCCTAGCACCTATGATTTTCCTGCATTAGCCTCAAGTATTGAGAAGATTCTAAGTTCTTATAAAGTGAGCAGTATCTCAGGAACTGACGACCAGCTTACTCAGCAGGCAAACACTACCAGCACCAACCCAGTGCCGATAGCCATTCCATTCACTTTCTCTGTCACAGGAGTAGCCTACGATTCTGCTCAAAGTTTAATGAATTTATTGCAGAGCTCTATCAGGCCAATCCAAATTGATAGCATGACAGCCATTGCAAGTGGATCCGGATTACAGATAACCGTAAATGCTCATACCTATTTCCAGCCGTCTAAAAATCTTTCAATAATCAAGCAGGTAGTGAAATGAAAAAGAAGGATTTCGTTTTAGTAGCTGCGATAGCCGCATTTGGAGCTATTGTATCTTTAGTGATTAGTAGCTTCCTGTTCTCGTCATCTTCTTCTGGCAAGCAACAGGCTGAAGTCGTCCAGCCCATAGTAGCCAATTTCGAAGAACTTGATTCAAGTTACTTTAATACAAAATCGATTGACCCAACTACCGCATTCTCTGATAGCCAGGTAGGTAACTCTAATCCTTTCAAAAACTAGGGGTATATGTCGATAGTTAATAACGAACAAAACCTACAAGGACAAAGCCGATGAGTGTATTGTCTCAAGCTTCTGAAAAGCAGATTCAAGATGCGCTTTTGCTCGGTGGAATGATTACCGAATTGAAGTTTGCTGAGGCTCAGACAGAGGCCAAAAAACTTAAGCAACCAGTGATCAGCTATATGGTCAAAAATGGCTATATCGACGAAGAACAACTTACAAAAGCGCATGCCGCTGTCACTAAGATACCCTACATCAATCTACTAAACGCGGTTGTTGAACCGGCAGTTTTGACACTGCTACAACAAGACACTGCAGAACGATATATGGCGGTGCCATTAGGAGAAATGAATCACAAACTAGTGGTAGCAATGCTTGATGCAGATAACGTTCAAGCAGTTGATTTCCTGAGTAATAAAATCGGTCGTTCACTAAAAGTCTATATTGCCAGTGAGAGTGGAATCAAACGAGTACTCAAGCAGTACCAGAACCGACTTGATACAAGCATTAATCAAACTTTCAGTAGTGACGCGGAAGTCCTTGAGCAGGAAGCTCAGGATAACTCTCAGGAAAATGTTAAGGCGACTGACATCCAAGATTTAGTTCAGGACTCACCGATTAGCAAAGCACTGTCGGCTATATTAGAATTCGCAGCTCATAACCGTGCGAGTGACGTACACGTTGAACCGATGGAGCATGAGCTCAAGATCCGCGTTCGTATTGATGGAGTACTAAGAGAGATTATGCGTTTACCCAAAAACACTGAAGCGGCTCTTATATCACGTATCAAAATCTTGGCTAATCTTAAAATAGATGAGCACCGCATGCCACAAGACGGCCAGTTTACTGTCATAGTCGATAAGCGAGGTATTGACCTACGTATCGCAATCGCACCGATCGTTTGGGGTGAGCAAGTCGTGATACGTTTGCTAGACAAAACCGGCACATCTTTCAAACTCGAAGACATGGGTTACACTGGACGATCGCTCCGTACGATTCGCAAAGGCTTGCAGCGTCCCAACGGGATGATTCTTACGTCTGGTCCTACTGGATCCGGTAAATCAACATCGCTATATGCTCTAATCCAAGAGATCAAAAGCGACACGATAAATATCGTCACTCTAGAAGATCCAGTTGAATACAAGATGGAAGGCATCAATCAAATACAAGTAAATCCAGAAGTTGGGCTAACATTTGCAAATGGGCTACGTAGTATTCTGCGTCAAGATCCAGACGTTATAATGGTTGGAGAAATTCGAGATAAGGAGACGGCTCAGTTGGCTGTCCAAGCTGCTCTAACTGGACACTTAGTGTTCAGTACTCTGCACACCAACAGTGCAGCTGGAATCTTGCCAAGATTACTTGATATGGGTGTCGAGCCATTCTTGATTGCTAGTACGGTACATACTGTGATTGGCCAGCGCTTAGTGCGCAAAATTGCTGATACTGGTAAGCAGATGTATGAATCTCCTCCAGCTGAAACAGAGGCCGTGAAAGCCACTCTCAAGAGTGTATTACCAAAAAACGAAGCTGATGTAGCTGCTGCTGCTAAAGATTTAGGATACGAAAACTTGCCCTTAGCCGATCAAAACGCTTATACTTTAACTAATGGCACCGATAGCCCTGAGACACCTGGTGGCTACAAGGGAAGAATCGGGCTATACGAAGTGTTTGAAGTGTCAGAAGCAATACAAGGCTTAATCATGAAACGGGCTACCAGCACCGAGATTGAGAAGCAGGCTATAGCCGAAGGTATGATTAATATGCGGCAGGACGGGTATCTAAAAGCTATAGCTGGCAAGACAACACTTGCTGAAGTTAACCGAGTAGCTGCAGAGGACAACGCATAATGAGTGATAAGCATAAAGTTATAAAGTTTAAAGTTTGTAAAGTTATAAAGTATGAAGGTGTGAAGACTAGTCACTTTGCAGACTTTCAACTTTTGACTTTCAACTTTCAACTTTCAACTTTTAATTACACACGGGGTGGAAAATATGGCAACGCAACCTAGAATTGAAGTTCTATTAGACGAAGTAATCAAAAAGAAGGCATCAGACCTTCATATTCAAGTTGGTTTACCGCCAATGATACGCGTAGACGGATCGCTAATACCAGTTGTTGGTTCTGATGTACTAGACGAAGAAGGAATTGAAGCATTATTATTTGCAATATTAGACGAAGAGCAGAAGGTCATACTGCTAAAAGATAAAGAGTTTGACTTTAGTTTTGCGTACGGAGACCTGGGACGATTCCGAGTAAACGCCTTTCATGAGCGTGGCAACATGGCTGCTGCTATGCGACTTATTCCAAATGAGATTCTGACCGTTGAGCAACTTAACTTGCCTCCAATCATCAGTAAATTTGCAGAGTTTCCTAGAGGTTTAGTGCTAGTAACAGGACCAACTGGCTCAGGTAAGTCTACAACTCTCGCTGCACTTGTTCATAAGATAAATGTTGAAAAAGCCTTCCACATTGTCACTATTGAAGACCCGATCGAGTTTACGCATAAATCGATTAAATCAGTCATAGTTCAGAGAGAAGTACACTATGATACGTATTCATTTAGCGCAGCTCTGAGGAGCGCTTTGCGTGAAGACCCAGACGTTGTTCTAGTTGGTGAGATGCGAGATCTTGAGACTATCGCAAGCGCGATTACTATCGCCGAAACGGGGCATTTAGTGTTCGCAACTTTGCATACAAACAATGCATCTCAGAGTATTGACCGGATGATAGATGTTTTTCCGCCTCATCAACAACCACAAATACGAGCACAGCTATCTAATATATTGATGGCAATTGTTTCACAGCGTTTAGTACCTGCTATAGGTGGTGGGAGAACTGTTGCCGCCGAAATCTTAGTAGCTAATCCGGCAGTTCGTAATATTATTCGAGAAGGCAAGAGTCATCAGCTCGAGGCAGTGATACAAACTGGAGCCGAGTTCGGTATGCAGTCTATGGACAAGACTCTAGCTACCCTTATTCATGAAGGTAAGATTACCTATGAAGATGCTAAAAACGTAGCAGTAGATGCAGACGAATTAGACAGACTCATGAGGGATTAGGCTTAGTAACTAAAAATTAGGAATTAGGATGAAATCACAAAGTACAATCACAAAACCAAAAACCACTAGTTTCTATTTCCTAGTTGCTAGTTTCTGCAATGCGGAGCGTACGCTATGCTAACCTTTCGTTACGAAGCACGCAATGCTAAAACTGGTGAGAGTGTTAAAGCTCAAGTTCAAGCCGAGAATCAGCAATCTGCACTTAAGGTCATTCGCGAAAAAGGGCTGACTCCACTGAAGGTCGAACTAGAAAAGAGCAGTCTAGGTGGTAGATTTCGTCGTATCAAGACCAAGGACAGAGTACTGTTTAGTCGACAGCTTTCGACGCTATTGAATGCTGGATTACCGCTAGTGCAATCTCTCAGGAGTGTTGCTAAGCAGACGTCTAACAAGCAGTTCCAGGCTCTAATCAACACTATTATCACAGACGTAGAGGGCGGTTATTCATTCAGTAAGGCGTTAGCCAAAAATCCAAATGTTTTCAATAGAGTATTCGTGAGCCTAGTAGAAGCTAGCGAGGTGTCAGGTACCTTAGATAGCGGTCTAGAACGATTAGCAGACCAACAAGAGAAGGACGCTGATATAGTTTCTAAAGTCCGTGGAGCGATGACCTATCCACTGATTGTTCTATTGGTAATGATGGTGGTAGTTGGTTTCATGGTTGTGAAAGTTCTGCCTCAAGTTGAGAATATCTATGCAGGTATCAAGGGTGCATCTTTGCCTTTCCTAACTACGTCACTTCTCGCGCTGTCACATGCGATTACCGACTACCTTTTAATCGTACTAGTAGTCGTTGCTGTTCTCATATTCTTCGTTAGACGCTGGACCAAGACAAGTAGCGGCAGAAGTGCCTTGGACTTAGCTAAAATGAAGGCGTGGCCAATTGGGCCGCTATTTATGAAGATGTATATGGCACGCTTTGCTCGTACCGGTACAACTCTTGCGTCTAGTGGTGTACCTATTCTGCAAGTACTTGAGATTACTGCCGATGCAGTAGATAACGTCCATATCTCTAAGTCCATAAGGGCGGCAATAGTGAAAGTTAAGTCCGGTAAGTCACTAGCTCAAGCTATTGAGAATGACCCAAATTTTCTAGAATTAGTTCCGAACATGCTAAGTATTGGAGAACAGTCGGGATCAATAGAGACAATGTTTGGCAAGATTGCTGAATATTACGAGAAAGAAGTTGACAATGAAATTAAGAGTGTCAGTACGATCATAGAGCCTGTCATGATGGTAGTAATGGGGATAATTGCGATTACAATTGTGGCAGCTGTGTTACTACCTATCTACGGACTAGTAAGTAACTCCGGCTTTTCAGGGTAATCATGTCACTTAGATTCGTTCGAAAAACTCTAGACTACAAGGGCTTCAGTATCATAGAGATGATGATTGTGTTGGCAGTAGCTGGAACATTACTGGCTACGACGTTTATGGCCTTTCCAGCCATCCAACGTAATGGAAGTAATGGCCAAAGGCGTAATGATGTTCAAGCAATGCTCCAAGCAATATCCCAATATGGACTTAATAACTCTGGTAATTTTCCTGTACAGAGTGAAGTACCTACGCTTCTCAAATATTCAAAACTAACTCTATACCTTGTATCAGACATTACGCTAGTCTCTGGTACTAGCAATATTGCTAGAACTCCGCAGGGCCCAATTAACGATAGCTCAAAGGTATACATTTATAATTATCAGAAATGCGACACATCTAATCAGGGAATCTCAACTGCCGTAGGCGCTGACTATAAAAATATCGTTGCGCTATACGCTGTAGCAGGTAGGGGCACTGCCACAACACCTCAGTGCTCAGAACTTTGAGAGCTGTGTATAACTAAGCCTCATCGCTTGCTAATTAACCCATTTAACTCTATTATCAAAGCATAAGTATTAAGTAATTATCTAC